>NZ_DAOLAC010000004.1:0-24556 GCF_035325325.1 Phycicoccus sp.
CTCACCGCCGGCGGCGCGACCTTCGCCGCCTTCCCCGAGTGGTACGCCACGATGTTCTCCGCGTTCTACCTGCCGCTCCTCCTCGTCCTCGTCGCGCTCATCGTGCGCAACATGGGCTTCGAGTACCGCGGCAAGCGCGACGACGCCACGTGGCGCAAGCGGTGGGACCTGGCGATCATCGGCGGGTCGGTGGTCGCGCCGTTCCTCGTCGGCGTCGCCCTGACCAACGTGGTGCGCGGCGTTCCGATCAACGGCGACATGGAGTACGTGGGCAACCTGTTCACTCTCCTCAACCCGCTGAGCCTCCTCGGTGGCCTGACCGTCCTCGCCCTCTCGTTGACCCACGGCGCGTTCTTCCTCGCGCTCAAGACGAGCGGGTCGATCCGCGAGGACGCCCGCCGGATGGGCACGGTGCTCGGCCTGGTCACCGCCGGCCTCGCCGTCGTCACCCTGCTGTGGCTCAACCTCTCGACCGGTTCGGTGTGGTCGTGGGTCACCACGGTCGTCGCGGCGGTCGCGCTCCTGGCGGCGATCTACGCGAACACGCTGGCCCGCGAGGGCTGGGCGTTCATCGGGACCGCGGTCACCGCCGCGGCCGCGGTCGCGACGTACTTCCTCGCGCTCTACCCGGACGTCATGCCGACCACGCTGGCCGGCGGACAGTCCCTGACGATCGAGAACGCCTCGAGCAGCCCGCTCACCCTGAAGATCATGACCGGCGCGGCCCTCGTGTTCACGCCGATCGTGCTCATCTACACCGCCTACACCTACTACACGTTCCGCAAGCGGATCGGGACCCAGCACATCCCCGCTCCGGTCGCGGTCAAGTGAGGTCACGACCCGCACGATGAGGCCCTTCGACCCCCGCGTCCTCACGGTCGCCCCGGCGGCACGCCGACCCGTCCTGCTCCTCGCAGTGGTCGGCGTGCTCCAGGGGGCCGCCACGATCGGCACGGCGTTCGCCCTCGCGGCGCTCGTCGTGGCGGTCGTCGGGGGCGCGGGGCTCGTCGCGCCGGCAGGCTGGCTGGCCGGCCTCCTCGTCGTGCGGGCCGCCCTCGGGTGGGCGGCCGAGCGGACCGCCGCCCGGGCCGGGGTCGAGGTCACCGCCGCCCTGCGCTCGGCCCTGCTGCGGCGCTGGCTCACCGTCCCGGCCGAGCAGCGCCCCGACCCCGACCGCGGGGCCACCCTCGCGGCCCAGGGCGTCGCGGCGGTCGAGCCGTACGCGGCGCGCTTCCTGCCGGCGCTCGTCGCCGGCGCGGTCGTGCCCGTCCTCGCGGTCGCGGCCCTCGTGTGGGTCGACTGGGTGAGCGCGCTCGTCGTCGTCCTCACCCTGCCGCTCCTCCCCCTCTTCGCGGCCCTCATCGGCGCCGCGACCCGCGACGAGACCGACCGGCGCTGGGCCGCCCTGTCCGCGCTCGCCGGCCACTTCGTCGACGTGATGCGTGGCCTGCCGACCCTCGTCGGGTACGGCCGGGCCGGGCGCCAGGTCGAGGTCGTCGCGGAGGTCAGCCGGCAGCACCGGCGGGCCACGATGCGCACCCTGCGCCTCGCCTTCATGAGCTCGGCAGCGCTCGAGCTGCTGGCATCGATCTCGGTCGCGATCGTGGCCGTCACCGTCGGACTCCGGCTCACGCACGGCACGGTCACCCTGCAGACCGGCCTGCTCGCCATCCTCCTCGCCCCGGAGGCCTACTGGCCGATCCGGCGGGTCGGTGCCGAGTTCCACAACGCCGCCGACGGCGCGGAGGCGGTCGCGACCGTCCTCGAGGAGCTGGCGACGGGTCCCGATTCCCCTGTCCGGGGCCCGTCGGCGCGCGCCGACTCGCTGCTCGCCGACGAGCTCGGGGTCGCGCTCGAGGGCGTCTCGTACTCGTACCCCGGCGCATCCGACCACGTGCTCCGGGACGTGAGCCTGACCACGGGGCCCGGGCTCACCGTCGTCACCGGCCCCTCGGGCGGCGGCAAGTCCACCCTCCTCGAGCTCGTCGCCGGACTGCGCACCCCCACCTCGGGCTCCGTGGTCTCCGGCCCCGCGCACCTCGTGACGCAGCGGCCGTTCCTGCCCGCCGGGACCCTGCGCGACGCGCTGCGACTCGGGACCGACGCCTCCGACGACGCGCTGTGGGAGGCCCTGCGCGCGGTCGGGCTCGAGGGCTTCGTCGCCGGGCTGCCGCACGCTCTCGGCACCCGCCTCGGTGACGACGGGGTCGGCCTCTCGGCCGGCCAGCGCTCCCGGGTGGCCATCGCCCGCGCGACGCTCTCGGTCGCGCCGGTCCTCCTCGTCGACGAGCCGACCGCGCACCTCGACGAGGCCTCCAGCGCGCGCGTGCACGGCCTGCTGCGCGACCTCGCGGACCGCCGGACCGTCGTGGTCGTCACCCACCGGCCCGAGCTGGTCCGGTTCGCCGACCGGCACGTCGTCGTCGCCGGTACCGGGGCGGAGGTGCACGGATGAGCCGCCCGTCCACCGCCGCCACCGTCGTCCGGCCGACCCGGGCCACCGTCCTCGGCGGCCTGCTCGGCGGGGCCGCCACGTCGGCCGGCATCGCCCTGACCGCCACCTCCGGATGGCTCATCGTCCGGGCCAGCGAGCGTCCGGTCATCCTCACCCTGCTCGCCGCCATCGTCGCCGTCCGGGCGTTCGGGATGGCCCGCCCCTTCTTCCGCTACCTCGAGCGCATCGTCTCCCACGACGCCGCCCTCGCCGACCTCGCGGAGCGGCGGAGCTCGGTGTACGCAGCGCTCGTGCCCCTGACGCCGGCGCGGCTCGGTCGACGCTCGCGCTCGCAGGTGCTCACCGGGGTCGTCGACGACCTGACCGACGTCGTCGAGGCCCAGGTCCGCGTCACCGTCCCACTCGTCGCCAGCGCCGTGGCGGGACTCCTCGCCGCCGGACTCACGGCGTGGTTCGCGCCGGCCGTCGGGCTGGTCGTCGTCGGGCTGTTGCTGCTCCTCGCGCTCGGGTGCGCACTCGCCTGGTGGTTCGAGTCCCGTTCTCGCGACGAGCTGCTCGAGGCACGGGCCGAGGCCTCGCGCGTCGGCGACCTCGTCGCCCGGCAGGCCGGTGAGCTGCGGGCCATCGGTGCCGAGCAGACCGCCCTCGGCTGGCTCGAGGCGGCGCACGTCGCCGTGGCGGCCGCAGTCCGCCGGCAGAGCCGGGGGCGCGCGCTCGTGGCGGCGCTCCTGCTCCTCGGCACGGCGGGTGCCACCGTCGCCGCCGCCGCGCTCGTCGACCCGTCCGCGACCGGGGCCCCGGTCGCGGCCCTCCTCGTCCTCGTTCCCGTCGCCGTCGGCGAGGCGCTGGCCCCGCTCGTCGACACGATGCGTGCCCTCGCCCGGGCCCAGGGCAGCAGCGCCCGGCTCGGCGCGCTGCTCGACCAGGAGCCCGCCGTCCACGACCCGGAGCACCCGGTCACGTGCCCCGACAGCCGGGGCGGCGACGGCCCCGTGGTGCGGCTCGAGTCCGCGAGCGCCTCGTGGACCGGAGCCCGGGACGACCTCGCGCCGACCGACCTGCGACTGGTCCCCGGTCGGCACGTCGCGGTCGTCGGCCCGAACGGGTCCGGCAAGAGCACCCTGCTCGCCGTGCTCGCCCGCTCCCTCGACGTCAGCGGGGGCCGGCACACCGTCGACGGCACCGACGTGCGCGACCGGTCGCTCGCGAGCACCCGCGCGGACGTCGCGGTCGTCGACGACGAGCCGCACGTCTTCGCCACCACGCTCGCCGAGAACCTGCGGCTCGCCCGTCCGGGCGCTGACGACGCCGCCGTCCGGCGGGCGCTCGACCTCGCCGGCCTCGGACCCTGGGTCGACGGGCTGCCCGACGGCCTCGAGACCCGGCTCGGCACCGGCGGCCGTGGGCTCTCCGGCGGCGAGCGCACCCGGCTCGGCGTGGCCCGCGCGGTCCTCGCCGACCGGCCGGTCGTCCTCCTCGACGAACCCGCCGCGCACCTCGACCACCCGACCGCCACCGCCGTGCTCGATGATGTCCTCGACGCCACGCGCGACCGGGCGGTCGTCCTCGTGAGCCACCGGCCCGAGGCGCTCGACCGCCTCGACGCCGTCCTCGACCTCTCCGTCCCGTCCCCTCCCAAGGAGTAGCCATGCCGCACTCGACCTCAGCGCCCCGCCTCGGCGACCTCGAGCGGGTGGTCATGGAGCGTCTCTGGGAGGCCGACCAGGGGGAGGGCGCCACCGTCCGGGAGGTGTTCGAGTCCCTCGAGAAGGACCGGGAGATCGCGTACACGACGGTGATGACGGTCCTCGACCGGCTCGCGAAGAAGGACCTCGTGACGCGCGAGCGCGAGGGTCGGGCCTGGCGCTACTTCCCCGCCGACACCCGCGAGGCCCTCACCGCGCAGACGATGCGGCGCACCCTCGACGACATGGAGGTCACCGACCGCCGGGCCGCCCTCCTGCACTTCCTCGACGGCGCGAGCTCCCAGGAGATCGCCGACATCAAGGCGGCGCTCGCCGAGGTCGAGGCCCGGGTGGAGGCGGCCGAGGCGTCGCCACGGGGGTTGCGCGGGCGGCTGCGCCGCTGACCGACGCGCCGCCCGACATCCCCGTCCCACCGCTCCCGGTCGCCACGGCGTCGTGAGGGTACCTCCCCGGGTACCCGTGGCTGCTCACGCAATCGGGGACGGAGGTGCCACCATGGGTCCGTGCTCCCGCTCGCTCTCGCCGGGACGGCCGTCGTCCTCGTCTGGCTGACCCCCGGCCTCCTGGCCCGGCAGGCCGGGCTGCGCCATGCCCCGCGGGCGGCGCTCGTCGCGTGGCAGGCGGTGTCGGTGGGAGGGGTCCTCGCGGCGCTCTTCGTCGCGCCCGCCGCGGTGCCGATGCTCGTCGGCCGCGACCACGTCTCCGAGCACCCCGTCCTCGTCGCGGTCGCCGGGCTGGTCAGTGCCGCGGTCATCGCACGGCTGCTCGTCTCGGGGCACCGCGTCGGGACGCGCATCCGGGCCGCCCGCGCCCGGCACCGCGAGATCGTCGACATCGTCGCGGACCACGACGGCACGGACGTGCGCGTGCTGCAGCACCCCACGGCGACCGCCTACTGCATCCCGGGCCGCTCGGCACGGGTGGTGCTGTCCCAGGGGGTCCTCGACACCCTGCCCGAGCCCGAGCTGGCGGCGGTGCTGGCCCACGAGAAGGCGCACCTGCGGGCCCGGCACGACCTGCTCCTCGAGTTCTTCACGGTGCTCCACGAGTCCGTCCCGTCGGTGCTGCGCTCGCACCGCGCGCTGACCGAGGTGCGGCTGCTCGTCGAGGCCCTCGCGGACCGGGCGGCGGTCCGGCGCAGCGGGGAGGTCGCGACGGCCCGGGCCCTCGTGGCCATCGCCCAGGGCCGCTACCCCGACGAGGCGATGGGTGCGGGGACCTCGGCGCCGGTGCGGATGAACCTCTTGGCGCAGGGGCCCAACCCCACGCCCGCTGCGGCGGCCTACCTCATCGCCGCGCTCGCCCTCGTGGCGCCGGTGGCGCTGCTCGCGGCGGCCTGGACGTGAGCGAGGACCTGCGCGCCTCGCTCTCGGCCGCCCTCCCCGAGGCGATGCGTGGCCGCGACCGGGTGGCCGTGGCGGCCCTGCGCTCGGCCCTCGCCGCCGTGGCGAACGCCGAGGCGGTGCCGGTCGAGCACGGCCCGCGGGCCGGCGCGCTGGAGCAGGCGCTGCTCGGGGCGGGGGCGGCCGATGCCCCGCGGCGTGAGCTGACCCCCGGCGACGTGCGGGCGATCGTCCACCTCGAGGTGCGTGAGCGTGAGGAGGCGGCGCAGACGGTGCAGGCCGCCGGCCGACCCGACGAGGCCCAGCGGCTGCTGGCCGAGGCGGACGTGCTGCGACGGCACCTCGGCTCCTGACCACCCGCGTCCTGTGCAGGACCGCGAGGCGGCGGTCCGGTCGGTCCGAGAGCACCGGGTGCTCCTCCCACCTCCGTGCCCGACGCAAGGGATCGCGTGCCGGGCGCAAGGGATCCCTTGCGTGGGGCAAGAGACCCCTTGCGTGGAGCAAGGGATCGCGTGCGTCGGGCAAGGAGTCCCGGGGCACACACCATCGACCGCCGGCCTCAGGACTCCCGGCCGGCCGCCTCGACCGCGGCGCTCAGGCCCAGCTGGGCGGCGGCGGTGGCGGCGGAGGGGCCGACGCCGGAGGCTCCTCCCCCGGGTCGGCGAGGTGCGGCCGCGGGTCCGGCGCGGCGCCCGGAGGTGGGGGCGCCGGCGCGTCCCCGGCCGGCGCCACCCCGCCGGGGGGCGGCGGTGGGGGCGGCGGCGCGCTGCCACCCGTGGGGGGCGGGGGCGGCGCCGCCGGAACCCCCGCCCCGGCGGCCGCAGCCCCCGGTGGCGGAGGAGGCGTGCCGTACGGCTGGACCGGGGTCAGGCTGAGCGACCCCAGCCGACCCGAGGACTCCAGCTCGCGCAGCGTCGCCATGACGCGTTCGCGGTCGGCGTCCGAGACCGGCCGACCCGTGGCGTCGAGCCACGCGACCACCCCGAGGTCGCGCAGCGCCCGGTCGGCGCCCACCCCCGGGACCGAGATCCCGGCGTTCGACATCGCGACGTCGGCCTTGGCGGCGAGGTCGCTGGCCGCGGCCTTCGCCCGTTCGAAGAAGCTCATCCGGGACCTCCCTGACGTGACCCTCGGGACACCTCGGAACCATAGTCGCGGGGCCCTCGTCTCTTCTAGCGTTGGCCGCGAACGGGGGCGCCGCTCCCGACGAGAGAGCAGAGGCACGCACGATGACGATCCACGGCTCGCTGTTCACGGAGTTCAAGGAGAAGGAGACCCAGGACCCCTTCGCGCTCCAGAACAAGAAGCTCCTGCGCATCGACATGCGCTACGGCCCGGTCCAGGCGAAGGCCGGCTCGATGGTCGCCTACCAGGGCGACGTCCGCTTCGCCAACAAGGGCTCTGGGGGGATGGGGAAGTTCCTCAAGTCGGCGATGACCGGCGAGGGCGTCAAGATGATGGAGTGCACCGGCAGCGGCGAGCTCTTCGTCGCCGACCAGGCCTCCGAGGTGCAGGTCATGTACCTCGAGAACGACGCCATCTCGGTCAACGGCAACAACGTGCTCGCCTTCTCGAGCTCGATCCAGTGGGACATCCACCGCATCCAGGCCCGCGGCGCGGCGATGACCGGCGGCCTCTACAACGTCTCGCTCCGCGGCACCGGCTACGTCGCGGTGACGACCAAGGGCGACCCCATCGCGCTCGACGTCGCCTCCTCGCCGACCTTCGCCGACGCGCAGGCCGTCGTCCTGTGGACCTCGGGGGTCTCGATGGACGTCCGGGTCGACACGGGCGGCATCGGCTCGATGATCCGCGGCGGCACCGGCGAGCTGCTCCAGATGGCGTTCGGCGGGCAGGGCTACGTGCTCGTCCAGCCGAGCGAGTCGGTCACCGAGGGCGGCCACCAGAGTGGCGGCAACCAGCAGGGCCCCGGCGGGATGCTCGGCCAGTTCCTCGGCTGACCCCGCCCCGGTTTCCGCTGCATGCCCGAAGCCCCGGGGTCGCACCGGAACCGTTCCGGTGCGACCTCGGGGTTTGCCGCACCCGGCGGGAGACCCGGCGCGACCGGCGCGGATGGACGCCGCCTCCCGACCTCGGCACCGGTCCTGCGACAATCGGCGCCATGACGGCTCAGGTGACCGGCACGGACATCCTCGACGTCGCGCGCGAGCAGGTGCTCGAGCGGGGCGTGCCACTGACCCAGGACCAGATCGTCGAGGTCCTGCGCACCGGTGACGACCGGCTCCAGGACCTCCTCGCGCTGGCCCACGAGGTGCGGATGAAGTACCAGGGCCCGAGCGTCGAGGTCGAGGGCATCGTCTCCCTCAAGACCGGTGGGTGCCCGGAGGACTGCCACTTCTGTTCGCAGAGCGGTCAGTTCACGAGCCCGGTCCGCTCGGTCTGGCTGAACATCCCCGAGCTGGTGCGCGCCGCGAAGCAGACCGCCGAGACCGGCGCCTCCGAGTTCTGCATCGTCGCCGCCGTCCGCGGCCCGGACGAGAAGCTCATGGAGCAGATGCGCGAGGGCGTCGCGGCGATCAAGGCGGCCGTCGACATCCACGTCGCCGCCTCGCTCGGCATGCTGACCCAGGGGCAGGTCGACGAGCTGGTCGACATGGGCGTGCACCGCTACAACCACAACCTCGAGGCCGGGCGCTCCTACTTCCCGCAGGTCGTGACGACGCACTCCTTCGACGAGCGGCTCGACACCTGCCGGATGGTCAAGGACTCCGGGATGGAGCTGTGCTGCGGCGGCCTCGTCGGGATGGGCGAGACGCTCGAGCAGCGCGCCGAGCTCGCGGCCCAGCTCGGCGAGCTCGAGCCGCACGAGGTCCCGCTCAACTTCCTCAACCCGCGCCCGGGCACGCCGTTCGGCGACCTCGAGCCGATGGACTCCGGGGACGCGCTGCGCACCATCGCCGCCTTCCGGCTCGCCCTGCCGCGCACCATCCTCCGGTACGCCGGCGGCCGAGAGCTGACCCTCGGCGACCTCGGCACCCGCGACGGCCTGCTCGGCGGCATCAACGCGGTCATCGTCGGCAACTACCTCACGACGCTGGGGCGCGACCCCCGCGAGGACCTCGCGCTGCTCGACGAGCTCGAGATGCCGATCAAGGCCCTCAACGACACCCTCTGACGCCGATGGTGTTCGCCGACGCGGGGGCGCAGGAGCCGGTCGCCCGGGGCGAGGAGCCCGGTGAGTGGTGCGGGCAGTGCGGGCTCACGCTCGCGGACGGCGACCACGGGCGCTGTGCCCGCCGGGCCGAGCTCGAGCCGCCGCGGTTCTGCGTCCACTGTCGGCGCCGGATGAAGGTGCAGGTCACCCCGGGGGCGTGGACGGCCACCTGCGTGGCGCACGGTACGGTCGAACGGAGCACCTGGGCCTGACCCAGCACCCGGAGCGGATGGTCGGATGCTCCGGGAGGTGCGCACCGGGGGAGGACCTCCGGAATACCCAGAACTAGTTGACGGTTCAACCACCTGATCAGCGTCGATCGTCCGACCGATCCGCAAACGACCAGGAGACACCACCGTGAACGTCCTCGTCCTCGTCGGCAGCCTGCGCGCCGGCTCCACGAACCGCCAGCTCGCCGACGCCGCCGTCGCCCACCTGCCCGCCGGTGTCGGGACGACCGTCTTCGAACGGCTCGCCGACCTCCCGCACTACTCCGAGGAGCTCGACCACGACGACGCGCTGCCCGAGGTCGCCCGCGACCTGCGCGACGCCGTCGCCGACCACGACGCCGTCCTCCTCGTCACGCCCGAGTACAACGGTTCGCTGCCGAGCGCGCTGAAGAACGCGATCGACTGGGCCTCCCGCCCGCGCGGCGCCGCGGTCATCGCCGGCAAGCCCGCCGCCGTCATCGGGGCCAGCGGCTCGCCCCGCGCCGCCCAGTGGGCCCGCGAGGACGGCGTGCGCGTCCTCACCGTCGCCGGCGCCGACGTCGTCGACGACACCGTGGGCGTCGGCTCCGCCTTCCAGGCCTTCGAGGAGGGCCGCCTCTCCGACGCCGCCCTCGACACCTCGCTGCGCGGCCTCGTCCGCTCCCTCACCGCGAAGGTCGAGCAGGCCCGCACCGCCGCCTGAGGCACCCACCCCCTCCTCGTCCACCTCCCCGCGAACGTGTGTGAAGAACGTCGGCATGCCGGCGTTCCCCACACACGTTCGTGGTCTGATGGGCGGCGATGGACCCCGCCGCCGCCCACCCCGCCGCCCTCTCCGCCGCCGCCCTCGCCGACCTGCGCGCGTTCGACCGCGAGCACGTCTGGCACCCCTACTCCTCGGCCCTGACGCCGGGCGACCCCTACGTCGTCGAGTCCGCCGAGGGGGTCCGGCTGCGCCTGCGCGACGGAGCCGGCACCGCCCACGACGTCATCGACGCGATGGCCTCCTGGTGGTGCGCGGTCCACGGCTACCGCGTGCCGGAGCTGGACGCCGCCGCAGGCGACCAGCTCGACCGGATGGCACACGTGATGTTCGGTGGCCTGACCCACGCACCGGCGGTCGACCTCGCCCGCCGGCTGCTCGACCTCGCACCGGCCGGGATGGAGCACGTCTTCCTCGCCGACTCGGGCTCGGTGAGCGTCGAGGTCGCGATGAAGGCGGCACTCCAGCACCACCTCGCGGCCGGCCGGCGGCGGACCCGCTTCTTCACCGTCCGCGGCGGCTACCACGGCGACACGTTCTCCCCGATGTCGGTCACCGACCCGGTCGGCGGGATGCACTCGCTCTTCCGCGGAGTCCTGCCGGAGCACGTCTTCGCGCCCCGGCCGCCCGCGGGGCTCCACCGGCCCGAGGACGACGCCGAGCTCGTCGCATGGGAACGCACCACCCGAGACCTGTTCTCGCAGAACGCCGCCGACATCGCCGCGGTCATCATCGAGCCGGTCCTCCAGGGCGCCGGAGGGATGCACGTCTACCCGCCACGGGTCCTGGACGTCCTGCACGGGCTGGCCCGCGAGCACGGCGCCCTCGTCATCCACGACGAGATCGCGACCGGTTTCCACCGCACCGGCCCGCGCTGGGCCGGCGACCGCGTGGCGACCACACCCGACATCCTCTGCGTCGGCAAGGCCCTGACCGGCGGGTACCTGACGCTCGCCGCGATGCTCTGCACCCGCGAGGTCGCCGAGGGTGTGAGTGCCGGCGAGGCGGGCGGCCTCATGCACGGCCCGACCTTCATGGCCAACCCGCTCGCCTGCGCCGTGGCGAACGCCAACCTCGACCTCCTCGCCGCCCGCGACACCGCGGGCGAGGTGGCTCGGGTCGAGGTGGGGCTGCGCGCGGGCCTCGCGCCGGCCTCGCAGCTCGCGTCGGTCGCGGACGTGCGCACCCTCGGGGCGGTCGGCGTCGTCCAGCTGCGCGAGCCGGTGCGGGTCCCCGAGGTCACCGCGGCGGCCGTCGCCCGCGGCGTGTGGGTCCGGCCGTTCCGCGACCTCGTCTACACGATGCCGCCCTTCGTCACCTCCGACGCCGACCTGGAGGCCCTCACCGCCGGACTCGTCGGCGCCGTCGCGGACGTGCACGGCTGAGGACCCACCGGTCCACCAGTGACGGTCAGTCGGCCCGTGCGGCGCCCCAGCCGTGCCAGTGGGTGACCTCGACCCAGCAGCTGACCCGCGCCCGGTCGCGCGTCGGGTAGTCCCGACCGCCGTAGTGGCGCGAGAGCCGGTCGATGTCGGCGAGCGCCGCGTCGGGGTCGTCCTCCCACCGCACGATGCGCCCGCGGACGCTCACGTGCGTGTACCAGGAGCCCTCCTCGAGGGCGGTCAGGGCGACCTCGGGGCGCTCGCGCATCCACGAGACCCGGGCCCGCTCGGCGTCCATGTTGAGCAGCACGGTGCCGTCGTCCTCGAGCAGGTACCAGGTGGCCACGGACATCGGGGCACCGCTCGGCAGCAGCACGGCCACGACCGCGGGGTTGGGGCGGCGGAGCAGCTCCGCGACGTCGTCGGGCAGGGGAGGGCGGGGCACGAGATCTCCTTCGTCGGTGGTCCCCCGATCCTGCCCGAGAGCCGCACCGGGCCGGGGGTGGGCGTCGGCGGGGACGGTGGGCGGAGGCGGGACCCTGGGAGGGCCGCCGGGCATCCGTGGCAGGATCGGTGGTGTGAGCAGCCCGCTGGACTGGATCAGGGACGCCGCCGCGGCCCGTGCGGACGCGGGGTTGACCCGACGCCTCGTGACGACCAAGGCGAGCGACGTCCTCGACCTCGCCGGCAACGACTACCTCGGCCTGCGCCACCACCCGGCCGTCGTCGCCGGGGCGGTCGCCGCCGTCGAGACCTACGGCACCGGCGCGGGGGCGTCCCGGCTGGTCACGGGCACGCTCGACGTCCACGAGGAGCTCGAGGCGGCGCTCGTCGGGCTCACCGGGGCCCCGTCGGCGCTGGTGCTGTCGAGCGGCTACACGGCCAACCTCGCGGCCCTGACGACGCTCGCCGACGCCGGCACCCTCGTGGTCAGCGACGAGCACGCGCACGCCTCGCTCATCGACGGCTGCCGGCTCTCCCGGGCGGCGGTCAGCGTCGCCCGGCACAACGACCTCGAGCACGTCGCCGAGCTGCTCTCCCGCCGCGACACCCCCCGCGCCGTCGTCGTCGCCGAGTCGGTGTACTCGGTCCTCGGGGACGCCGCCCCGGTCGCCGACCTCGTCGCGCTGACCGCCGAGGCCGGCGCCCTCCTCGTCATCGACGAGGCCCACGCGCTCGGCGTCGTCGGGCCCGGCGGTGCGGGCCTCGTCGCGGCCTCGGGCGCGATGGGGGCCGAGCACGTCGTCGTCACCACGACCCTGTCGAAGTCGCTGGCGGCGCAAGGTGGCGCCGTGCTCGCGGCGCCGGACGTCCGCGACCACCTCGTCAACACCGCCCGCCCGTTCATCTACGACACCGGCCTGGCACCCGCGTCGGCCGGCGCGGCGCTCGCCGCCATCGGGGTCCTGCGCGAGCACCCCGAGCTGCCGGCGCGCCTGCACGCCAACGCCGCGCGGATCGCCGACGCCTGCGGGGTCGAGGTCCCCGACGGGGCCGTGATGTCCGTGCCGATGCCCGGCCCGCACGAGACGGTCGAGGCGGTCGAGCACGCGCAGGCCCTCGGGGTGCGGGTCGGCGCGTTCCGGCCGCCGTCGACCCCGGACGGGTCGTCGCGGCTGCGCATCACCGCGCACGCGCACCACACGACGCACGACCTCGAGCGCGCGTGCGCCGTGCTCGGTGAGCTCGTCCCCGCGCGGACCTGACCGTGTCCGACCCCCGCTCGCTGCCGTCCGTCGTCCTCGTCACCGGCACCGGCACGGAGGTCGGCAAGACGGTCGCGACGGCCGCGCTCGCCGCGCTCGTCCGCGCCCGCGGGTCGGACGTCCAGGTGGTCAAGCCGACCCAGACCGGCCTGGCGCCCGGTGAGCCCGGCGACGTCGACGAGGTGCGGCGCCTCGTCGGTGACGACCTCGTCACCCATGAGCTGCTGCGCCTGCGTGACCCCCTCTCGCCGGAGGCGGCCGCTCGCCGCGAGGGGGTCGAGCTGCCCCCGGTCGCGGCGCACGCCAGGCGGATCGCCGAGCTGGCGGCATCCGCCCACGTGACGCTCGTCGAGGGGGCCGGCGGGCTGCTCGTCCGGCTGGACGCGCGCGGCGGCACGCTCGCCGACCTCGGCACGGCGCTGCGCTACAAGGGCGTGTCGTGCGGAGTGGTGCTCGTGGCCTCGGCGGGGCTCGGGGTGCTCAGCACCGCGGCGCTGAGCGCCGAGGCGCTCGCCGCACGGTCGCTGCCCCTGCTCGGAGTGGTCGTCGGCTCCTGGCCCGCCGACCCCGGGCTGGCCGAGACCGAGAACCTCCACGACCTGCCGGCGGTCACGGGAGCACCGCTGTGGGGGCGCCTTCCGGACGGCGCCGGACGGCTCGGCGCCGCGGAGTTCACCGCCGCCGCGCCGTCCTGGTTCGACATCACCTGAAGCCCACTCATTGCGGATCACCCACCTCGAGAGCCCGGAAACGGGTCGCTGGAGGTGGGCGATTCGCAAGAAGTCGGGTGGCAGCCCGAGGATGGGGGGATGAGTGCGCCCGACCGCCCGTACCGCGTGACCGTCGTCTGCCACGGCAACATCTGCCGCTCCCCGATGGCCGAGCTCCTGCTCCGCGAGGCGTTCGACGACGCCGGGCTCGGCGACCGCGTCGAGGTCGACTCGGCCGGCACCTCCGCGGAGGAGCTGGGCAACCCGGCGCACCCGCGGACCATCGCGACGCTGCAGCGGCACGGCCATCCCGACCTCGGCTGGTCGACCCACCGGGCGCGGCAGTTCGGGCCGGACTGGTTCGACGCCGCCGACCTGGTCCTCGCCGCCGACCACCCGCACGCGGACCGGCTCTCTCGTCTCTCCCGCACCGAGGCGGACGCCGCGAAGGTGCGCCTCGTCCGCTCGTTCGACCCGGACGCCGTCGCGGTCGGCGACCTGCACATGGCCGACCCGTGGTACGGCGGCGACGCCGAGTACGAGCAGACCTACGCCGAGATCCGGGCCGCCGTGCCGGGCATCGTCGAGCACGTCCGCCGCGCCCTCGACGGCTGACCCCGAGCGCCGGGACGCCCCTCCCGCGAACCGGGCTACGGCGCAGTAGGTGTCGTCATCGCAGCACTTACTGCGGCGTAGCAGGCGATGCACGCAGACGGGATGGGGTCCTGCCGCCCGGCTCTGGGACACTGGAGGCATGCCGAGCACCGATGCCGCCCCGCGCGGCCTCTCCGCCGCCCAGCGCCTCGCCGACCTCGAGCCGCCGATCGCCCTCGGCGCCCTCGACGGCCGCTACCGCGGGGTCGTCGCGCCCCTCGTCGACCACCTGTCCGAGCCGGCCCTCAACCGCGCCCGCACGCACGTGGAGGTCGAGTGGCTCATCCACCTCACCGACCGCGAGGTCGTGCCGGGGGTCCGGCGCCTGACCGACGACGAGAAGGCCGGCCTGCGGGCGGTGGTCACCGACTTCGGCGGCCCCGAGATCGACGAGATGGCCGCCACCGAGCGCGTGACGCAGCACGACGTCAAGGCGGTCGAGTACTTCCTCAAGGCCCGGCTGCGCGACATCGCTCCGGCCCCAGAGGACGCCGGCCTCGCCGAGCTCATCCACTTCTGCTGCACGAGCGAGGACATCAACAACCTCTCCTACGCGGTGATGGTCAAGGGCGCCGTCCACGAGGTGTGGCTGCCCCGCGCGAGCAGCCTCGTCGAGAAGCTGACGACGATGGCCCGCGAGCTCGCCGACATCCCCCTGCTCGCCCACACCCACGGCCAGCCGGCCACGCCGACGACGATGGGCAAGGAGCTGGCGGTCCTCGCGTGGCGACTGCGCCGCCAGCTGGCGCGGGTCGAGGACGCCGAGTTCCTCGGCAAGCTCAACGGCGCAACCGGCACCTACGGGGCACACCTGGCTGCCGTCCCCGGCGCCGACTGGCAGGACGTCAGCCGCACCTTCGTCGAGCACCTCGGCCTCACGTGGAACCCGCTGACGACGCAGATCGAGAGCCACGACTGGCAGGCCGAGCTCTACGCCGACGTCGCCCGCTTCAACCGGGTGCTGCACAACATGTGCACCGACGTGTGGTCGTACATCTCGATGGGCTACTTCGCCCAGGTGCGCGGGCAGGGCACGGTCGGGTCGAGCACGATGCCGCACAAGGTGAACCCGATCCGCTTCGAGAACGCCGAGGCCAACCTCGAGGTGAGCAACGCGCTGCTCGACGTGCTGTCCGCGACGCTCGTCCAGAGCCGCCTCCAGCGCGACCTCACCGACTCCTCGATGCAGCGCAACATCGGGTCCGCGTTCGGGCACAGCCTGCTCGCCATCGACAACGCCCACCGCGGGCTCGACGGCCTCGACGCCGTCCCCGCGACGATGGCCGCCGACCTCGACGCGAACTGGGAGGTGCTCGGCGAGGCCGTGCAGTCGGCGATGCGGGCCCTCGGCGCGCAGGGCGTGCCCGGGATGGAGGAGCCGTACGAGCGCCTCAAGGAGCTGACCCGCGGCCGGCGCATCGGGCAGGAGGACCTCGTCGAGTTCGTCCACGGTCTCGGGCTGCCGGCCGAGGTCGAGGCCCGGCTGGCCGCCCTCACCCCGCCGTCGTACGTCGGGCTGGCCCCCGAGCTGGTCCGCCACCTGCCGTGAGCGACCCGGCGTCGGGTCGTGTGCCCGACCGGTCGCCCGGGCAGCCACCTCGGCACACGACCCCGGTCGGCATCCGGATGGCCGACCTGGACGACCCGCGCCTCGCCGCACTGGTCGCCGAGCACCACGCGGAGATGGAGCCGACCGCCCCGGCGGGCAGTCGGCACGCGCTCTCGATCGAGCAGTTCCGCCACCCGGCCGTGACGCTCTGGGTGGCCGAGAGCGGCGGCGAGCTCGTCGGGTCGGTCGCGCTCAAGGACCTCGGCGGCGGACACGTCGAGCTGAAGACGATGCGCGTCTCGCCGGCGCTGCGGGGCACCGGCCTCGGCCGGCGGCTGCTGCAGCACGCCCTCACCGAGGCCCGTGCGGCCGGGGCGAGCCGGGTCAGCCTCGAGACCGGGGCGAGCGAGGTGTTCGGACCGGCTCACGGCCTCTACCGCGCGCACGGCTTCACCGACTGCGCGCCGTTCGGCGACTACCGCCCGGACCGGCACAGCATCTTCCTCACCCGCGCCCTCTGACCCCCCACCCCTCCCTGAACGTGTGTGAAGAACGTCGTCATGTCGACGGTCTTCACACCCGTTCGCGGTGGGGCGGCTGCTCGTGGGAGGGTGGGCGGGTGGCATCCAGTGACCCGAAGCCCGTCGACCGCGACGACGTCGACGGCATCGCGATGGCGCTGCCCGACGTCACCCGGGAGGGCACCGACGAGCGGCCGGCGTACGTCGTCCACGGCAAGAGCTTCCTCCACTGGCGCGAGCCCCGGAAGGACGCCGTCGACCCGGGGACGGGCGAGCGGATGGAGGACGTCATCTGCGTCACGGTGCCCGGACCGGACGACAAGGAGTCGATCCTCCAGCTCGGCGAACCCTGGTTCACCACACCGCACTTCGACGGCTACCCGGCCGTCCTCGTGCGCGAGCGCGACCTCGGGATGCTCGACTACCTCGAGCTCGCCGAGATCATCACGGACGCGTGGGCGACCAAGGCGCCGAAGAAGCTCGTCAAGGAACACCTCGGCTGACCCCCCGGGTCGCGCGAGATACCCCACAGGGGTATCGTGGATGTCATGAGCGCGACGACCACCGGCGACGGGGTGCACCCCGGGTACACCGAGCACAAGGACGCCCACCTCAAGCGGCTGCGCCGCATCGAGGGGCAGGTGCGCGGCATCGCCCGGATGGTCGAGAACGACACGTACTGCATCGACGTCCTCACCCAGGTGAGCGCCGTGACGAGGGCGCTCCAGGCGGTGAGCCTCGGGCTTCTCGAGGAGCACGTCGCGCACTGCGTCGTCGACGCCGCGCGCGAGTCGGACGAGGCGGCCGCCGTCAAGGTCGACGAGGTCGTCGCCGCCGTGACGCGCCTCGTGAGGAGCTGACGTGACCCAGACCGCCGACCACCCGACCGACGAGGTGCACGAGGTCGACCTCGCGATCTCCGGGATGACCTGCGCCTCGTGCTCGGCGCGGATCGAGAAGAAGCTCGGCCGCCTCGACGGCGTCGACGCCGTGGTCAACCTCGCCACCGAGAAGGCCACGGTCCGCTGGAGCGGCCCGGTCACCGTCGAGGAGCTGCTCGAGACCGTGCGCCGCACCGGCTACGGCGCCGAGGTCCTCACCCACGGCGCGCCCGCGACACCACCGCGGGCCGAGACCGGTTCCGGCACACCGGAGGACACCGGCGAGGCGACACCCGACGAGACCTCGTCCGCCGTCGAGCGGGCCACCGCGCCGGCCGCGCACCACCAGGTCACGCGCCAGGACGACCTGCGCCGGCGCGCCGAGGTCGCCGCGCTGTTCACCGTTCCGGTCGTCGTCCTCGCGATGGTCCCGGGCCTCGACTTCGCCGGCTCGCCGTGGGTGCAGCTCGTCCTCGCCACCCCGGTCGTCGCGTGGGCGGCCTGGCCCTTCCACCGCGCCGCGGCCCTCACCGCGCGGCACGGCGGCTCGACGATGGACACCCTCGTCTCGCTCGGCGTCCTCGCCGCCTACCTCTGGTCGCTCGTCGTCGTCCTCACCGGCCGCGCCGGCGGGATGGACGGCGGCGGCTCGCACATCTGGTTCGAGACCGCCACGGTCGTCACGACCTTCCTCCTGGTCGGCCGGTGGATGGAGGCCCGCGCCACCGACCGCACGCGCGACGCCCTCCGCGGCCTGCTCGACCTCGGCGCCAAGGACGTCGCGGTCCTGCGCACCGACCCCGCCTCGGGAGCCACCGTCGAACAGCGCGTCCCCGTCGACGACCTCGCCGTCGGGGACCGGTTCGTCGTGCGGCCCGGAGAGAAGGTCGGTACCGACGGCGTCGTCCGCGACGGCCGCAGCGCCGTCGACGCCTCGCTCGTCACCGGAGAGTCCGCCCCCGTCGAGGTCGCCCCCGGCAGCGAGGTCACCGGCGGCACGGTCAACACCACCGGACGGCTCGTCGTCGAGGCGACCCGGGTCGGCGCGGAGACGACGCTCGCCGGCATCGCCCGCCTCGTCGAGCGCGCGCAGACCTCCAAGGCGCCGGTCCAGCGCCTCGCCGACCGCGTCTCGGCCGTCTTCGTCCCCGTGGTGCTCGCCCTCGCCGCCGTGACCTTCGTCGGCTGGTGGGTCGGGTCCGGCGACCCGGCGCGTGCCCTCGAGGTCGCGATCTCCGTCCTCGTCATCGCCTGCCCGTGCGCGCTCGGCCTCGCCACCCCGACCGCCCTCCTCGTGGGCACCGGCCGCGGCGCCCGGATGGGCATCCTCATCAAGGGCGCCGACGTGCTCGAGGACACCCGGCGGGTCGACACCGTGGTCCTCGACAAGACCGGCACGGTCACCTCCGGCGAGATGACCCTCGTCGAGGTCTCGACGGCGGGCCGGCTGCCGAAGGACCAGGCCCTGCGGGCCGCCGCCGCGGTCGAGCAGGGCAGCGAGCACCCGGTCGCGAAGGCGGTCGTCGCCGCGGCCCGCTCGCGTGCCCTCGACGTCCCGGAGGTGACCGACTTCGAGGCCCTCCCGGGCGCCGGCGCCCGGGCCCGGGTCAAGGACACCGAGGTGCGCGTCGGGCGCGCCGACCTCTTCGACGAGGTGCCGCGCGAGATCGCCGCCCCGTCGGCCGAGGGCACGACGGTGTGGGTCGGCTGGGGCGGCCGGGCCCGGGCCTCGTTCACCGTCGCCGACACCGTGCGGCGCAGCTCCGGCCGGGCCGTCCGCGCGCTCGACGACGCCGGGCTGGTCTGCTACCTGCTGACCGGCGACCACGACCGCGCGGCGCTGACCGTCGCGCGCGACGTCGGCATCCCGGTCGGCCGGGTGGTCGCCGACGTCCGCCCCGAGGACAAGCACGCGATGGTCGCCGACCTCCAGCGCCGTGGCCGCGTCGTCGCGATGGTCGGTGACGGCGTCAACGACGCGGCCGCCCTCGCCCAGGCCGACCTCGGCATCGCGATGGGCACCGGCACGGACGTCGCGGCCGACGCCGCCGACATCGTCCTGCTGCGCTCGGAGCTCCCGGCCGTCGTCGACGCGATGGAGCTCTCCCGCGCCACGCTGCGGACCATCCGGCAGAACCTGGGATGGGCCTTCGGCTACAACGTGGCGGCCATCCCGCTCGCCGTCGCCGGCGTGCTCAGCCCGATGGTCGCCGGGGCGGCGATGGCCGCTTCGAGCGTCCTCGTCGTGAGCAACAGCCTCCGGCTGCGCCGCTGGACCCCCCGCGGCTGACCCGCCTCTCCCCACTCATTGCGAATCCCCCACCTCGAGCGGCCTCTCGGGCCCACCCGGGGTGGGGGATTCGCAAGAAGTCGGGGAACCCGGTGCGGGTCAGACGGTGACCTCGCCGGTCGGGGTCTCGAAGGTGACGGCCATGAGCCCCGGCGTGCCGTGCGGCGCGACGAACGAGAACTCGATGACCGACGAGGTGTAGTCGGCCGGCAGGCCGAGCCAGTCGCGCACGCGGTCGGGGTCGCCGGCGATGGTCAGCGACTCGATGGTCACCTCGGTGTCGGCGTCCTCGGAGGGGTGCGGCGTGCCGGCCTCCCAGGTGATGAAGAACGGCAGCTGCGGGTCGGCCTGCAGGCCCTTGACCCCGAGCTGCTTCCAGCGCAGCTCGACGCCGTCGGGCCGGTGCCGGTTGCCCTGGACGGCCTCGCGGCCGAGGCGCTTCTCCTGCTCGGCGATGTCGTCGACCTGGACGACCCAGCCGAGCCAGCCGCCGCCGGCCTGGGACCGGGCGCGGACGACCTGCCCGAAGGGCGCCTTGTCGCTGGCCGGGTGGTCGAGGACCTCGACGACCTCGACGTAGCGCTCGTGCGCCAGCGGGAGGATGACGTTGCGCGTTCCGAAGCGCGGGTGGACTCCCCCGTCGACCGGCGTGACCCCGATCAGCTTCGCGAGGCGCTCGGCCGTCGCGTGGACGCCATCGTGCTCGGCCGCGTAGACGACGTGGTCAACTCGCATGCCGTTCATGGTCGCACACGGTGAGGGGTGCTCCTGACCGGGGGTCGGAGGGTAGCGGCTCAGGTGCCTCATCGGCATCTCTGGTCCCACTCCGTGCGACGGTTTCCGCAGGAGACCCCCCGCCGGGCGCCCTCAGGCGGAGCGCTGGCGGACCGCCTCGAAGAGCACGACGGCCGCCGAGACCCCGGCGTTGAGCGAGTTGACCGCCCCGGCCATCGGGATGCGCACCCGGGCGTCGGCGGCCGCGAGCGCAGCGTCGCTGAGCCCCGTCTTCTCGGTGCCGACGGCGACGGCCACCGGGCCGGTGAGGTCGGCGTCGGTGTGCAGGAGCTCGGTGTCCGGGGTGGTCGCAACGAGCCGGATGCCGTTGTCCCGCAACCAGGCAAGGACCTCCGGGAGCGGCGCGGCCGCGACCGGGACCGAGAACACGGTGCCCTTGCTCGCCCGGACGACGTTGGGGTTGCCCCAGTCGGTGACCGGGTCGGCGGCGACGACCGCCGCGACCCCGGCGGCGTCCGCGCTGCGCAGGACCGACCCCAGGTTGCCCGGCTTCTCGAGCCCCTCGACGAGGACGACGAGCGGGTCCGGGGGCAGCGACAGGTCGGCGAGCGCCACGCCGGCCGCGGGGACGACGGCGAGGAAGCCGTCCGGGCCCTCGCGGTACGCCACCTTCTCGAACGCCGCCCGCCCGCAGCGGATGGTCGTCGCGCCGAGGGCCCGGACCCGGTCGACGAGCTCGCCCTGTCGCGCGGCGTCGAGCATCAGCTCGGGGCAGTGCAGGAGGGTCCGGGGCACGACGCCGGAGTCGACGGCGAGGAGCAGCTCGTCGTAGCCGTCGACGACGGTGAGGCCCTCCTCCTCGCGCACCCGCCGACGGCGCAGGGCGGCGACGGACCGGAGCCGCGCGTTGGTCGCGGACGTGATGTGGAGCTCGGCCATGGCGGGCCCAGCATCCCACGTCCGGCGGTGCGCTCCGGGATGACCCCGCCCCCGACCGGATGCTCCGACCCAAGGCCCTGCGGCACCCCTCCGGTGCGGTAGAAAGTCCTGATGACCAGCACCGACGCGGCCGCGCCGCACCGCACGCGGGCCCGCCGCCTCGGCCGGTCCGTGGCCTACGCGGCCGTCGTCGCGGTGGTCTTCTTCGGCACCGGGTTCCTCCTGCGCAGCAAGTGGGACCCCCTCATCAACGCCGACGACGCCGCCATCCGCGCCCTCGTCCCGATCACCCGCGACCATCCCCGGCTGCTGGACTTCTGGCTGTTCTGGCAGGGCGCCTTCCTGCCCCGCACCCTCTACCTCATCGGGACGGCGCTCGCCGTGTGGCTGTGGCTCGGCAAGGGGATGCGCACCCGCGCCTGGTGGGCCTTCGGGACGATGATGTTCGCCTGGTTCGTCGAGTTCGCCGGCAAGTACGTCTTCCAGCGCGCCCGCCCGGTCGTCGAGGACCCGGTCTCCAAGGCTCCCGGCTACTCGTTCCCCTCCGGCCACGCGCTGGGCTCGGCGGCGTTCTTCACCACCCTCGTCATCCTGCTCTGGCCGGTGGTCCGCGGTCGCGGCCGGCGGGCGGTCATGGTCACCGTCGCCGCCGTGTGCGTCATCGTCACCGCCCTGGACCGCGTCTTCCTCGGCGTCCACTACCCGAGCGACGTCACCGTCGGCGTCATCACCGGCGTGGGGCTCGTCCTCGGCTCGTACGCCGGCTACGCCCGGTGGAACCCGCGTGACCCCGACCCCGCCCACGACCCCGACGTCGACCCCCGACCGGACGACACCGACGTCGCCGGTGACCGTTCCCTCTCGCCCCAGGAGTCCTGATGCCCTTCCTCACCCGCTGGGACGACGACTCGTCCCGCCCCTCGATCGGGTCGGCGCTGCGTGACGCCGCCGTCCGGGCGGTGCTGCCCGGGGTGGCCGTCTTCGCCGTCATCGTCGGGATCGGCTGGGTCATCATGGAGCCCCTGCGGGGCTTCGAGGCCGAGAACGGCGTCAGCCGCTGGTTCCAGGACCGTCGCACGCCGACCGGCGAGACCGTCACGAAGTTCATGTCGATGATCGGCAACACCGAGTACGTCATCGCGGTCGGTGTGCTCGTCGCGCTCCTCGTGCTCTGGCGCACCCGGCAGTGGTGGTTCGCGATCGTCCCGATCCTCGCGATCTCGTTGCAGGCCACCATCTTCGTCATCGCCACCGCGGTGGTCGGGCGGCCGCGGCCCACCGTCGAGCGCCTCGACCCGGCGCCGCCGACCTCGAGCTACCCGAGCGGCCACGTCGGCGCCTCGACGGCGCTCTACGTCTCGTTCGTCCTCATGGCCACCCGGCTGCAGAACGTCGTCGCCCGGCGGGTGCTCATCACCCTCTGCGTGCTCGCACCGCTCGCCGTCTCGTTCGCGCGCCTGTACCGCGGCGCGCACCACGTCACCGACGTCGTCGTCGGGCTGGTCAACGGCCTCGTCTGCGCCCTGCTGGCGTGGGGCTACCTCCGCCGCGACCCGGCCGGCGCCACCGTCACCGACGGCACCGGGCGCGAGCCGGCCGCTCAGAGCCGCGCGTAGCGGGCGCGGGCGAAGGAGTAGACGCCGTACGCGGCGATGCCGAGCGCCACGACGGTGAGGAGCACCGGCCCGAAGGCCATGTCCTTGAGCGACTTGAGGGCGCCGTCGAGGCCCTGCGCCTTGTCCGGGTCGTGCTGCACCGCCGCGATGACGAAGAAGACGCCGACGACCAGCAGCGCGACGCCCTTCGCGACGTAGCCCGCGCGGCCGGCCTGCACCGCCCAGCCACCGGGGTGCTCACGCAGGTCCTCGAGGAACTTCTTCGTCCAGCCCTTGTAGACGTGGTAGCACGCGATGCCGAGGACGACGAGCCCGACGACGCCGACGAGGACCTGGCCCGCGGGGTTGCTCATCAGGGTCGCCGTGGCGTCCTCGGTCTGCTTCTCGCTGGAGCCGCCGGACCCGAGGGCGACGACCTTGAACGAGGTCCAGGCGAAGAACGCGTACATGACCCCCTTGGCGACGAGCTTGACGCGGTCGCCGGTCTCGCCGTGGCTCAGCACGCCCTCGGTGACGTTCCAGACCGCGAGGAGGCCGAAGCCGACGACGGCGACCCACAGCAGCAGCGGGCCGGTCGACGAGCTCGCCATCGTCGTGAGGGCGCCGGACTGGTCGGCGCTCTTGCTGCCCCCGCCGATGTTCCACGCCACCTTGAGGGCGATCCACGCGATGACGAGGTGGAGGACCCCGAGGACGACGAAGCCGACCCGCGCACCCCACTCCACGACCGGGCTCTCGTTGGCCCGTCGGGTGACCCTGCTGACGTCCGCTGTGCTCATGGAGGCACACCCTGCCACCGGCGCGGACGCCGTGGTGGGATCGGGCGGGGGTTTGTCAGCGGAGGGCGTCGAGGACCGCGACGAGGCCGTGCTCGTCGACGTGGCCGGTCACCTCGTCGGCGGCCGCCTTCACCTCGTCCGGTGCGTTGGCCATCGCCACGCCGCGCGCGGCCCAGCGCAGCATCTCGAGGTCGTTCCGCTGGTCGCCGACGGCCACGGTCGCGGCCGGCTCGACGCCGAGCCGGCGGCGGACGCCCTCGAGCGCGGCGCCCTTGGAGACGCCCTCGGGGGTGATGTCCAGCCAGGCGCTCCACCCGACGGCGTACTCGACGCCGTGCAGGCCGATCCGCTCGGTGCGCGCGAGGAAGTCCTCGCTCGAGCTGTCGGGGTCGCGGATGGTGAGACGGGTGACCGGGTGGGCCATCAGCTCCTCGAACGCGACCACCCGCGGGGTGCCGTCGAGCTCGCCGTCCGGGAAGGGTGCCGAGACCTTGAAGCCGACGCCGACCTCCTCGACGGCGACGAGGGCGGTCGGGAACTCCTCGCGCAGCACCCGGAGCGCGGGGGCCGGGTCGAAGGTCACCGACTCGAGCACCTCGTACCCGGCGTCGAGGGCCGGGTCGAGGCGCAGGGTGATCGCCCCGTTGGCGCACACGGCGTAGCCGTGGTCGAGGCCGAGGGCCTCGAGGACGGGGAGGGTGCCGACCACCCCGCGACCGGTCGCGAGGGTGACGTGGTGCCCGGCCGCGACGACCGCCCGCACCGCCTCGCGGACGGGGTCGTGGAGGTGGCCGTCGTGGTCGACCGTCGTGCCGTCGATGTCGAGGCACACGAGGTGTGGAGTTCTCATCACCCACCACGCTACCGATGCGAGGTGACCGGGCGGTGAACCGTCAGGGGCGCGGCCGGCCGAGCTTCCAGTACGCGCAGAAGAAGACGCTGCGCCGGGCCGCGCCGTGCCGGACGAGGACCCGGCGTGCACCGGCCGCGAGCGAGGCCTCACCGCACGCCCATCCGTAGGCGATCGCTCCGGGGCGCCGGCTCAGCTCGCGGTCGAGCGCCGGGACGACGGCGCTGCCGGGGGCACCGGTGCGCACGTGGACGTGGGCGTCGCCGAGGTCGTAGGCGTCGAGGACGGCGGGG
>NZ_DAOLAC010000004.1:24566-116177 GCF_035325325.1 Phycicoccus sp.
CGTCGCCGCCCGCCGTTCGAGGAGCGCGAGGAGGGCGTGTTCGTCGTCGCCGACCCCGGCGGCGCCCGGGCAGCGCGGTCCGGGCGCGCGCGGCATTACGCCAGCGAGCGAACCGTCGAGGTAGGCGTCGAGGACGGCGGGGTCGGCCACCTCGACGTGCACCTCGACGCCGTGGTCACGGGCGTCGTCGGCGCCGCCCCAGGCGTCGAGGACGGCCGCCACGGACGGCACCGCGGTCTCGTCGGCGACGAGCACCTGCCGGCCGCCGACCTCGAAGCCGCGGTAGAGAGCCCCGCTCGCGCGCAGGCCGACGGGGTCGCCCGGACGGGCGCGGCACGCCCAGGCGGAGCCCGGACCGCTGTCGCCGTGGGTGACGACGTCGATGTCGACCCGCCCGCGGACGGGGTCGTGCTCGCGGATGGTGTACCAGCGCAGGGCCGGCCGGGTGGCGTCCGGGAGAGCGGCGACCGAGGCGCGGACGTTGACCGGCTCGGGGTCCGGGAGGACGAGCGGGGCGCCGGCCGGCGGCATGAGCAGGCCGACGTACTCGTCCGGTCCGCACGGCACGAAGTCGCGCAGCTCCGGTGCCTCGCAGACGAACCGGCGCATCCCGCCACCGAGGTCGTGCACCTCGGCGACGGTGGCGGCGAACTGCGGGAAGGTCTCGCGGACGATGCCGGTCGACGCGTCCGTCCGGCGCGCGCAGGCCACGGCGCTCACCACACCCTCCGACGCGGGAGGACGACCGGGGTGCCGGTCTCCGGGTCGGCGACGACGAGCGCGCTCACCCCGAACACCTCCTCGACGACCTCCGGGGTGACGACCTCGTGCGGCGTCCCCTCGGCGACGACGCGGCCGTCGCGCATGGCGACGAGGTGGTCGGCGTACCGGGCGGCCATGCCGAGGTCGTGCAGCACCATGACGACCGTCGTGCCGTCGTCACGCAGGGTCCGGACGAGGTCGAGGACGTCGAGCTGGTGGGCGATGTCGAGGAACGAGGTCGGCTCGTCGAGGAGGAGCACGGAGGTCTGCTGCGCGAGGACCATCGCGAGCCAGACCCGTTGCCGCTGACCGCCGGACAGGCTGTCGACCGCCACGCCGGCGAGCTCGACGAGGTCGGTGCGCTCGAGCGCCTCCGCGACCGCCGCCTCGTCGTCTCGGGTCCACGTCCGGAACAGCCCGTGGTGCGGATGCCGGCCGCGCTCGACGAGCTCGAGGACGGTGACACCGTCGGGGACGACCGGTTGCTGCGGCAGCAGCCCGAGCCGGCGCGCCACCTCCCGCGTCGGCAGCGAGCCGATCTCGTCGCCGTCGAGGAGCACCGTTCCGCCGCGGGGCCGCAGCAGCCGGCCGAGCCCGCGCAGCAGGGTCGACTTGCCGCAGCCGTTGGGCCCGACGACCGCCGTCGTCCGGGCGGTCGGCAGCTCGAGGGTGACGCCGTCGACGACGACCCGGCCGTCGTAGCCGAGGCGCAGGTCGTGGGCGGCGAGGCGCGAGCCGTCCGGAGCGCCGGCCGGGTTCGGCGGTGCGCTCGGCGCGGGGGTCTCGGTCACGGTCATCGGTCCTCCTGGGACGCGGGTCGGGAGCGGAGCATCCAGAGCAGGACGGGGGCGCCGAGCAGGCCGGTGACGAGCCCGACGGGCAGGGCGGTGCCCGGGACGGCGTAGGCCGCCACGTGGTCGGCGGCGACGACGACGACCGCCCCGACCAGGGCCGCGATGCCGACCGACGGCCGGCCGGGCACGAGCCGGCGCGCGATCGGTCCGCTGAGGAACCCGACGAACGCGACGGGCCCGACGACGGCGGTGGCGGATGCGACGAGGGCGACGACGACAAGGGTCACGCCGACCCGCAGGCCGGTGACCCGCACCCCGAGGGCGGCGGCCAGGTCGTCGCCGAGGCCGAGGACCGGCAGGCGCCCGGCGAGGAGCAGGAGCAGCGGCAGGAGCACGGCGTCGAGGACGAAGAGGCGCACGATGTCGGCCCAGGTCACCGTGTTGAGGCTGCCGCTCAGCCAGACCAGGGCGTCCTGGGCCTGGTGGATGCTGGCCCGCAGGAACATCCAGTGCACGAGCGCGGACAGTCCCGCCGCGAGGGCCACCCCGACGAGCACCATCCGGCCGGTCGCCCCTCCACGACCGCCAGCCTGGCTGAGGATGACCACCGCGGCGAGGGCCGAGCCGGCGAGCGCGGCGAGCGTGACCGGGGTGCCGCGCACCCCGAGGCCGACGACCGCGAGGACCGCCCCGGCGCTGGCGCCGAGCGTGATGCCGAGGACGTCCGGGCTCGCCAGCGGGTTGCGCAGGAGCACCTGGAACGCGGCTCCCGCGGCGCCGAACGCCGCCCCGGCGAGGACGGCCATCACCGCCCGCGGCAGCGTCGACTCCAGGAGGACGAACGAGGCGCCCGGTACCTGCTCGCCGCCGAGGATGCGGACGGCGTCGACGAACGAGACGCGGTAGTCCCCGAGCAGCGCCCGGACGAGGACGAGGCTGACGAGGAGGACGAGCAGCGCTGCGACGACAGCGGTGCGGCGGCGGCGCGGGCCGCGGCGGGCCCGGGCGAGCGTCGCCGCCGTCGACGGTGTGCCCGACGGCGCCGTCGGCGGAGTGGCCGGCGTGGAGGCGAGGGGCGGGGCGGAGGACATCAGACCCCCCGGACCCGGCGGACGACGAGGACGAGCACCGGGGCGCCGAGCACCGCGCAGACGATGCCGACCCGCACCTCCGACGGCGGTGCGACGAGTCGGCCGGCGATGTCGGCGAGGACGACGAAGGCCGGCCCGAGGAGCGTCGAGAACAGCAGCACGCGGCGGTACCCGACCCCGACGAGGACGCGCACGAGGTGGGGCACGACGAGGCCGACGAAGGCGATCGGCCCGGCGAGGGCGGTGGCGGTCGCGGCGAGGAGGACCGCGCCGGCGGCGGCGAGGCCGCGCTGCAGCGCGACCCGCTGGCCGAGGCCGCGCGCGAGGTCGTCGCCGAGCGCGACCGCGTCGAGGGTCGGCCCGGAGGTCAGCGCGAGCAGGGCGCCGACGACGAGGAACGGCAGGACGTCGAGGACCTGCCCGGCATCCCGGCCGGCGACCGAGCCGACCTGCCAGAAGCGGAAGGAGTCGAGCGAGCCCCGGTTGGTGACGAGGACCGCGCCGATGAGGCTCTGCGCCAGCGCCATGACAGCCGCGCCGGCCAGCGCCATCGAGACCGGGGCGCTGGCGCGGGGAGCCAGCGCGGTCAGCGCCTGGACGAGGACCGCGACGGCCAGCGTGCCGACGATCGCAGCGACGACGTACCCACCGACGCCGTCGAGCCCGAGGAACCGGATGCCGAGGACGACCGCGAGGGCCGCGCCGGAGTTGAGCCCGAGGATGCCCGGCTCGGCGACCGGGTTGCGGCTCAGCCCCTGGAGGACGACCCCGGAGAGGGCCACGGCCGCCCCGACGACGAGCCCGATGACGGTGCGGTCGAGGCGGGCTGCGACGATCGCCGCGGTCGTCGGGTCGGCCGCGTCCCCGGTGAGGGCGCGCAGCACCGCCGTGGGCGCCAGGGGCTGGACGCCGAGGAGCAGCGAGGCGGCGACGGCGACGACGAGCGCGACGCCCACCCCGGCCGCGACGACCCCGACCGGTCGCGAGCGCGGGGACGGTCGCGCGGGCGGCCGGCTCCGCACCCGCGGCGCGAGGGTGGGGGTCGTCACGCCGCCGGCTCGCCCCGGAGCGCCGAGACGAGCTTCGGGAGGAAGTCGCGCACGGCCGTCGTCACCGACAGCGGGCTGGGCAGCGACATCGAGAGGGCGACCTCGTTGTCCGCGCTCGCCACGTAGTGCCCGTCCCGCAGCGCGGGGATCTGCCCGATGAGGGCGTTGCGGCGCAGCTCCTCGGCGCCTGCGCCCGCCTCGGCGTAGAACACGACGACGTCGGCGTCGAGGGTCGCGGCCTTCTCGGCCGAGAGGTTGGCCGTGAAGGCGGACGGGTCCTTCGCGCTGAGCTGCGCGACGGTCGGCGAGTCGGTGAACCCGAACGCGCGCAGCATCTGCGGCCGCAGGTCGGAGGTCGTGTAGAGGCCGATCGTCGACAGGTCGGTCGGGGTGAACCACGCCCAGGCGGCGCTGCGGCCCCTGACCTCCGGGTGGGCCGCGACGGCGTCGGTGATCGTCTTCTCGGTCGCGATGACGAGGCGCTCGGCGTCGGCCTCCTTGCCGATGGCCGCGCCGATGGTCCGCACCTGCTCCTGCCACGACGTGCCCCAGGCCTTCTCGGTCCACGGCACCGTCGGAGCGATCTTCGAGAGCTTGTCGTAGTCCTCCTTCGTCACCCCCGAGCTGAGCCCGAGGACGAGGTCGGGCCGGGTCGCCGCGATGTCGTCGAACGGGATGCCCGCCGAGTCGTCGTAGCGTGTCATCCCGGAGACGTCGAGGTCCTCGTCCGCGACCGCGGCGTCGAACCAGTCGGTCGAGCCGGCCTCGTTGCCGCCCCAGGTGATCCTCGGCGCCCCGACCGGCACGACCCCCAGCGCGACGAGGGTGTCGGCGTCGGCCCAGCCGACCGTGGCGACCCGGACCGGTGCCGACGAGATCGTCGTCGTGCCGTACGCGTGCTCGACGGTCACCGGGAACGCTGCGGCGTCCCCGGTGGCGCCGACGGCTGCGGACGAGGCCCCGCCGGCGGGCCCGGTCGAGCAGGCGGCGAGGACGAGGGCGGCGGCGAGGGGGGCTGCGGCGAGCAGCCGGCGACGCGATGGCACGAGGGTCTCCACGGGGTAAGGCAACACCTACTTAGGTGAGCCTCACCTTACAAGTGCGCCCGGTGTGCTCGTCAAGCACCCGTCCCAACCGGTCACTCGGGGGCGTGCCAGGCCTGCTTCATCGAGAGCTTGCCGCTCGTCTGGAGCAGCGCCCGCCGGTACAGGCGTTCGGCGACCCGCATGACGAACGCCGCGGCCACGAGCAGCAGGACCAGGGCGAGGACCGCCTCCCACCACGACGCGGTCCCCTCCAGCACCCGCGTCGGCATGAGCACGGCCGAGAACGGCGGCACGTAGGAGGCAACGACCTTCGCCGTGCCGTCGAGGAACAGCGAGCCGAAGAACACCCCGAGGACGAGCATCGTCAGCGGCGTCGCCGTGCTCTGCACCTCCTCGACCCGCGAGGCGAGGGCGCCGGCCACCGCCCAGAGGGCCGCGAGCGCCGCGAACCCTGCGACGAAGAACACGAGGAACCACACGACCGGCCCGCTGACCGACGGGACGAGCGACGCGTACGGCGTCAGGGACAACCCGACCAACCCGGCGCCGGCGTAGAGCAGCATCTGCGCGATGGCGAGCACGGAGTTGCCGACGATCTTCCCGACGAGCAGCTGACGCACCGGGATCGAGGTCGCGATGATCTCGACGATGCGTGACTGCTTCTCCTCGACGACGCTGTTGGCCAGCGTGATGCCGAAGGTCAGCGTCGCGATGTAGAAGAGGAACGCGAAGGCGAACGCCACACCTTGGGCCAGCCCGGCCTTCTCGGCGTCCCCGGAGAGCAGCTGCGGGGTCACCGTGGACCCGGCCTCGAGCTGCGCCACCGACGTCCCGAGGGCGTCGGCCTGCTGGGCGAGCGTCGCCTGGCGGACCACCTGCTGGGTCACCCGGGTCAGGGCGTCCTTCTCCTCGCTGTCGGTCGTGAGGACCCACCCGTCGCCGCTGCGGTGCAACCACGCGTCGGCGTCGCCGGAGGTCACGAGGGCACGCGCGGCGCCGGCGTCGGCCGCTCTGTCGACCCTCACCTCGAGCCCCTCGTCGATGCCGTGCGCGTCGGACGCCAGCCGGTCGGCCATCGCCCGGTCGGTCGCGGTCGCGGCGACGGTGTACGTCGTCGTGCGCTGGGCCGACCACGCCTGCCAGCCCATGACGCCGGCGATGATGAGCAGCGTCACGAGCGTGCCGATGACGAACGCCCGGTCGGTCAGCTTGACGACGATCTCGCGGCGCGCGACGAGGCTCCAGGCCGAGCGGCCGGCCCGGGGCTCGTCGGCGGCGGCGGGCTGCGTCGGGGTCAGGGTCGTGGTCATCGGGCGGCCACCTCTCGGTAGATGTCGGCCAGGGCGGGTCGGACGGGGGCGAACTCGCGCACGCCACCCCGTGCGGTGGCCTCGCGGAGGACGACCTGCTCGGCGCCCTCGTCGACGACCTCGACGAGGGCGGTGCGGCCGTCGACGTCGACGACGTGGATGCCGCGGACCTCGCGGACCCAGCCGGCGTCGCGGTCGAGGGTCAGCCGGTAGCGCAGCGGCCCACGGGAGCGCAGCTCCTCGGCGTCCCCGGCCGCGACCACCCGACCGCGGGACAGGATGACGAGCCGGTCGCACAGCTTCTCGACGAGGTCCAGCTGGTGGCTCGAGAACAGCACGGGCACACCGGTGCTCGCGTGCTCGCGGAGTAGGTCGGCCATTGAGTCCACGGCCATGGGGTCGAGGCCGGAGAACGGCTCGTCGAGGACGAGGGCGGTCGGCCGGTGGAGGAGGGCGGCGACGACCTGGACCCGCTGCTGGTTGCCGAGGCTCAGCTCCTGGAGCCGGTCGCCGGAGCGCTCGGCGAGACCGAACCGCTCGAGGTGCTCCTCGGCGGCTCGTCGGGCGACGGCGGCCTCCATCCCCTTGAGCTGGCCGAGGTAGACGAGCTGGTCGAGGATCCGCTGCTTCGGGTAGAGCCCGCGCTCCTCCGGCATGTAGCCGAACCGGCGCTGGTCGGCGGCGGTCACCGGCCGGCCGCGCCAGCGGACCTCGCCGGCGTCGATGCCGAGCACGCCCATGACCATCCGCATCGTCGTCGTCTTGCCCGCACCGTTGCCGCCGACGAAGCCGGTCATGATGCCGTCGCGGACGTCGAACGAGACGTCGTCGACGGCGGTGACGTCGCCGAACCGCCGGGTGAGGCCTGTGATCTCCAACATGGCTCCGACGCTAGGCGCCGCCGGGTGCCGGGCGGATCCCCCCGGCGGCGGGTTCAGCCCTCCGTCGCGGTGATGAGACCCGCCTCGTGGGCGAGGACGACGGCCTGCACCCGGTCGCGGACCTGCAGCTTGGCGAGGCAGTTCGACACGTGCGTCTTGACCGTCGCCTCGCCGAGGAAGAGCGCGCGGGCGATCTCGCCGTTCGACAGCCCGCGCCCGACGAGGACGAGCACCTCGCGCTCGCGGTCGGTGAGCCGCTCGAGCCCGGGCGGCGCCGGACGGCGGGGTGCCGGCCGCTCGGTCGTCATCCGCTCGATGACCCGCCGGGTCACCTCCGGCGCGAGGATGCCCGAGCCGGAGCCGACGACGCGCACGGCGTCGACGAGCTGCTCGGGCTCGGCGTTCTTCAGGAGGAAGCCGCTCGCGCCGGCGGCGAGGGCGTCGAAGAGGTAGTCGTCGCGGTCGAACGTCGTGAGGATGACGACGCGGCCGAGGTCCTCGGCGACGAGCCGCCGGGTGGCCTCGATGCCGTCGAGCACGGGCATCTGGACGTCCATGAGGACGACGTCCGGCTGGGCCTCGCGGGCGACGACGACCGCCTCGGCACCGTTGGCCGCCTCGCCGACGACCTCGAGGTCGTCCTCGACGGAGAGCATCATCGCGAAGCCGGAGCGGACCATCGCGTGGTCGTCGACGAGCAGGACGCGCAGCGGGGCGCTCACCGACCCGCCTCCACCGGCCGGGGGGACGGCTCGGGCGCCGGGGTCACGTCGGCCGACGCCGCGGGCGGCGGCGTGGGCGTCGCGGCGGACGAGGAGTGCGACCCCCACGGGTAGCGGACCCGCACCCGGTACCCGCCGGTGGGGCGCGGGCCGATCTCGACCGTCCCCCGGTGCGACGCCGCCCGCTCGCGGATGCCGAGCTGGCCGAGCCCGCTGCCCGAGGTGCCCGACCGCGGCCTGCCGTCGTCGACGACCTCGACCTCGGCGAACCCGGCCTCCTCGTCGAGCCGCAGGACGACCGAGACGCGGGTGGCCGTCGAGTGCTTCTCGACGTTGGTCAGGGCCTCCTGGACGGTGCGGTGCACCGAGTGCGCGAGCGGCAGCCCGAGCCGCGCGCCCGCCCCGGGCCGGACCTCGACGAGGTCGTAGGACACCCGCCGCCCGGGCGTCGAGTGGGCGGCCACGAGGTCGGGGAGCTCGGCGAGGCCCGGGTTCGGGGACCGTCCGGAACGCTCGGCCGAGCCACCGGGCCGCTCGACGTCACGCAACGTGCCGAGCAGGTCGCGCATCGAGGAAACCGCCTCCCGCGAGGACCCCTCGATGCCCTCGAGCGCCGACCGGGTGGCCTCGGGGTCGCGTGCCATGACCCGCCGGGCCGCCGCCGCCTGGATGCCGATGACCGACACGTGGTGCGCGACGACGTCGTGCAGCTCGCGGGCGATGCGCAGGCGCTCCTCGGTGACCGCGCGGGTGCGCAGCTCCTCGGTCTGGGCGCTGATGGTCTCGGCCTGCCCGGCGAGCAGAGCGCGGTCGCGGGCCGATCGCCACTGCATCTGGCCGATGACGACCGCGCCCCCGAAGTACACCGCGTTGATGACGAGCGTGAGCAGGACCGCTCCGGGGATCGGTGCCAGCAGGCCGTACCGCTCCTCGCCGCGCACGCCGTCGAGGAAGCTCTGGGCGGCGTTGCCGACGGCGAACTGGAGGGCGATCCAGGTGAACATGACGACGACGATGAGCGCGACGACGACGAGCATCCACCGCCGGTCGCGGGCCCAGGCGACGCCGGACATCAGGGCGACGAAGTAGACGACCTGGAGGGTGAACTGGCCCATGACGACGGGCATCGTCACCCCGACGAGGACCATGTGGGCAGCGCCGAGGGCGGCCACGGTGACCGGCCAGCGCCGGCGCCCGACGAGCAGCGCCGCCCCGGTGAGCACCGCGAGCCACTCCAGCCACCACGGGGAGTCGAGGTCCTTGAGCACCCCGACGCTGCGGACCAGCTCGAGGGAGACGAGCCCGAAGATGCCGATGACCAGGGCCCACACGACGTCGGCCCGACCGACCCGCGGGCGCGGACGCTCCCAGGGGTCACCCACCCCGAACCACGAGAGCAGGCGGGTCGCCCGCGAGGGGCCGGCGTCGGACATGCCACCAGCCTAGGAGCCGTGACGACCGGCGGCCCTCCCCCGTGGGGCGGAGGCGGTCTCCACCGCCGGGGCTAGCGTGGGCGGGTGCCCACCGCCGAGCAGATCGCCACCTTCCCCGACGACACCCCGCCGCCCGGCGCGTCCCCGTGGGTCGCGGGCGGACCGTCCCCGATGGTCGCCGTCGTCGACGCCGACCCCGCCTGGGCGTCGTGGTTCGCGCGGCTCGAGGCCACCGTCCGCGGCGCGCTGGGCCTGCGGGTGCTCGGGCTCGACCACATCGGCTCGACGTCGGTGCCCGGGCTGGCCGCCAAGCCCGTCGTCGACATCGACCTCGTCGTCGCCGACCCGGACGACGAGGACGGCTACGTCCCGGCCCTCGAGGCGGTCGGCTTCGTGCTCTGGGTCCGTGAGCCCTGGTGGGAGGGCCATCGGCTGCTCCGGCACCCGGACCCCGCGTGCAACCTCCACGTCTTCGGTCCGGACAGCAGCGGCCCGTGGCGCGACCGGGTCTTCCGCGACTGGCTGCGCAGCGACACCGCCGACCGGGACCGGTACGCCGCGACGAAGCGCGAGGCCTCGGCCGCGGCGGTCGGGGCCGGCGAGCACGCGATGCAGTACAACGCGCGCAAGCAGGACGTCATCCGCGAGATCCACGCCCGGGCCTTCGCGGCGGCGGGGCTGCCGGTCGGCTGAACCGGCCGGGGCAGTGCCCGGACACCGGCGTCGGAGGGAGCCCCGCCGCTAGCCTGTCGAATTCGCAGCGTCCCGTTCGTCGGGTGGGTGAGGGCGGGCCACGGGGGCTTGCCGGACGGAAGGAGCCCCTCGTGGCCCAGTACATCCTCTACTTCAACCAGGAGTGGGTCGGCGAGCACTCGCAGGAGTGGTTCCGCTCCCGTGCGCCGCTCGCCCGCGCCGCCGTCGAGGAGATGAAGGAGGCGGGCGTCTACGTCTTCGCCGGCGGCCTCGAGGAGGACGGTCCGGTGTACAGCGTCGACCCCACGCGCGACGACGTCCTCGTCACCGACGGCCCGTTCGTCGAGACCCGCGAGGTGCTCGGCGGGTTCGCGGTCGTCGACGTGGCCGACGACGCGGCCGCGAAGGAGTGGGGTGCGCGGATCGCCGAGGCCTGCGGCTGGCCGCACGAGATCCGCCGCGTCTTCTGACCGGCCTCGTCGCTCACTCGAGGGCGGAAACGGCTGCTCCGGTGGCCGGTTCCGCCCTCGGCGAGGTGCGCCCACCGGAGTCCGGCGTCAGCGGACGGGCGTGAGGACCTCGAGCCCCACGTAGGGCCGCAGTGCCTCGGGCAGCACGACGGAGCCGTCGGCCTGCTGGTGGTTCTCGAGGATGGCGACGAGCCAGCGCGTCGTGGCGAGCGTGCCGTTGAGGGTGGCCGCGACCTCGTTGCCGGACTCGCCCCGGTAGCGGGTGTTCAGCCGGCGGGCCTGGAAGGTCGTGCAGTTGGACGTCGAGCTGAGCTCGCGGTGGCGTCCCTGGCTGGGCACCCACGCCTCGCAGTCGTACTTGCGGGCGGCCGGGTCGCCGAGGTCGCCGGCGGCGGTGTCGATGACCCGGAAGGGCAGCCCGAGCGAGGCGAGGATGTCCTTCTCCATGCCGAGCAGCCGCTCGTGCTCGGCCTGCGCCTCCTCGGGGCGGCAGTAGACGAACATCTCGATCTTGTTGAACTGGTGGACCCGGATGATGCCGCGGGTGTCCTTGCCGTAGGACCCGGCCTCGCGCCGGTAGCACGTCGACTGGCCGGCGTACCGGAGCGGACCCGACGCGAGGTCGAGCACCTCGTCGGCGTGGTAGCCGGCGAGCGCGACCTCGGAGGTGCCGATGAGGTAGAGGTCGTCGGCCTCGAGCCGGTAGACCTCGTCGGCGTGGTGGTCGATGAAGCCCGCGCCCGCCATGACGTTCGGCTTGACGAGGGTGGGGGTGACCATCGGGACCAGGCCGTTCTCGAGCGCCCGGTCCATCCCCATCCGCAGCAGGCCCATTTCGAGGCGCGCGCCGACGCCCTTGAGGAAGTAGAAGCGGGCGCCCGAGACCTTCGCGCCCCGCTCCATGTCGACGGCGTCCAGACCCTCCATCAGGGTGAGGTGGTCCTGCGGCTCGAAGCCCTCGGCCGCGAAGTCGCGCGGCGTGCCGACCTCCTCGAGCACGACGTAGTCGTCCTCACCGCCGGCGGGGACCTCGGGCTCGACGACGTTGCCGATGGTCCGCATCAGCGCGTCGAGCTCGGCCTGCGCCTCGTCGGCGGCGGCCGAGAGCGACTTGACCTCTGCGGCAAGCTCCTTGGTCCGCGCGAGCAGGGCCTGCTTCTCGTCGCCCTGCGCCTTCGCGACGTCCTTGCCCATCGACTTCTGCTCGGCCCGCAGCCGTTCGAACGCGGTGAGGGAGGAGCGGCGGCGCTCGTCGGCGGCGAGCACGGCGTCGACGACGCCGTCGTCCTCGCCGCGGGCGCGCTGGCTGGCGCGCACCGTGTCGGGGTCCTCCCGGAGCAACCTGATGTCGATCACCCGCGGAGTCTATCGACGACTCCCCGGGCCCTTCCTCCGCGTTCCCGGCCGTCGAGAGGAGGTGACACGCACGGGATCGGGCACCACGGCCTGCGTGTTGCCTCCCGTCGAGGGACCGGGGCGCCGCCGGGTGGTCCGGGTCAGTCCGGTCGGCCGGTGACGAGCAGGCCGGCACCGAGGCCGACCATCATCAGCCCGCCGACCCCGCCGACCCGTTCCATCCGGCGCGGCGAGGAGGCGAACCAGTCGCGGAACCGGGAGGCGAGCAGGGCCACGGTGCCGTCGCCGGCGAGCGCGATGACGGCGAAGACCGGGCCGAGGACGAGCAGCTGCAGCCCGACCCGGCCCCCGGGGTCGACGAACTGGGGCAGCACCGCGGCGAGCAGGACGAGCGACTTGGGGTTGGTCACGCCGACGACGAAGCCGTTGCGCAGGGCGTGCACGGTCGGGCTGGAGGTGGCGAGACCGCCGACGAGTGCCTGCGCGGTGGCCCGGCGGTGCCGGATGGCCTGCACCCCGAGGTAGAGGAGGTAGCCCGCGCCGAGGATCTTGAGGACCGTGTAGGCCGTCGCGCTCGCCGCGATGACCGGCCCGAGCCCGACGGCCAGGCCGATGATCTGGGTCTGCACCCCGAGGGCATTGCCGGCGACGGTGAGCAGGGCCTCCCGGCGCCCGGCCGAGAGCGCGCGACCGATCGTGAAGAGGATGCTGGGGCCCGGGATCGCGATGATGACGGCCGAGGCGAGCGCGAACGCGAACACGGTGGCGAGGGACGGCACGGGGCCAGTGTGCGACCGCGACGGGTCGGCGCGCACCCGTGTTCCGCGCCTCGGCTCGTCCGCGTTGTGAAAAAGTTACGTTGCGTGCACCACGACGGGAACTGGTTGACCTAGCATCGTCGCTCTGGGACCGAGCCGGGACCCCCGCCGCACGGGGCGTCCCGGTGCTGCCGCCGCCGACCCGAGGAGCCCGTGCCCGATGACCTCCCGCCACCACCGTCCCGTTCGCCGGGCCGCGCTCGCGCTGGCCGTGACCACCTCGCTCGCGCTCACGGCGTGCGGCGGGGCCGACGAGGCGGCGACCCCGCCGGGCGGCGGCACGATCGTCGTCGGGATCAGCGCCGACCCCACCCAGACCCTCCCGTGGACGGTCACGTCCAAGCAGGCCATCCAGGTGCTCTCGCAGGTCTACAGCACCCTCCTCGACACCGGGAAGGACTCCGAGCCGGTCGCCGGGCTCGCCGAGCTGCCGACGGTCTCGGACGACGGGAAGACCTACACCTTCACCCTGAAGAAGGGCGTGACGTTCTCCGACGGCTCCGCCCTCGACTCGGCCGACGTGAAGAAGACCTTCGAGACGATCATGGACCCCGCGTCCAAGGCGACGTCCGCGTCGTACTTCGCGCACGTCGCGTCGGTCGCGGCGCCCGACCCGCAGACCGTCGTGGTCACGCTGAGCACGCCGGACGCCTCGTTCCCCAGTGGCCTGACCGGGGTGAACACCGGCATCGTCCCGTCGGACGCCGACCCCGCGACCCTCGAGAAGACGCCGCTCGGCTCCGGTCCGTACGCGTGGCACAAGCGGACCCCGAACCAGTCGATCACGTTGCGGCGCAACGACTCCTACTTCAAGGGCAAGCCGGGCGCCGCGAACCTCGAGTTCCGGGTCATCCCCGACGAGCAGGCGATGGTGTCCGCTCTGCGCACCGGCTCGGTCGACCTCACGATCTTCGACAACCCGGTGACGGCGAAGACGGCGGGCACGGGCAAGGTGACCAGCACCGCGGTCGACTCGCTGAGCTACCACGTCCTCCAGCTGCGGGCGGCCTCGCCGGCCCTCACGGACGTCAACCGCCGCCTCGCCGTCCAGTGCGCCGTCTCGCGCCAGGACGTCATCGACTCGGCCGCCCTCGGCGCCGGCGAGCCGACCGGACCGATCACCTCGCCGCAGTACCGCTCCGACCCGGCCGCCCAGCCCTGCCCCGAGCAGGACCTCGCGAGGGCCAAGCAGTACCTCGCGGCGGCCGGCACACCGAACGGCTTCTCGCTCAAGCTGATGACCTCCCAGGGCCTCTACTCGACGGCCGTCGACGAAGCGCAGGCCATCCAGGCCCAGCTGGCCAAGGTCGGCATCACGGTGCAGCTCGAGAGCCTCGACTCCGGCGACTACTTGGACCGCTGGCTGGCCGGCGACTTCGACGCCGCCATCGCCCTCAACGGCGGCAGCGCGGACCCGAACACCATGTACGCCCGCTACTTCACGAGCAAGGGCAGCTTCCAGAAGGTCGCCGGCTACTCCTCGCCGACCCTCGACGACCTCTTCGCGAAGGGGGTCGCGACGACCGACGTGACCCAGCGCAAGGCCGTCTACGCCGACGTCTCGAAGGAGCTGGTCGACCAGGCCGCCTGGGTCTGGCTGTTCACCCCCAAGCTCTTCCTTGTCCACGCGTCCTCGATGAAGGACGTCGAGGCCCGCACCGACGCCAGCCTGAGCGACCTGTGGAAGGCATCGCTCGGCTGACATGACCCGAGCCCGAGCCCTCCTGCGCCGTCCTCTCGTCCGGCGGCTCGGCGAGGCCGTCGTCACCCTGCTCGGGGTGTCGCTGCTGACCTTCGTCGTGCTCCGGGTGGTCCCCGGCGACCAGATCACCGCGTCGTACGGCATCGCCGCCGGTGAGCTGAGCCCCGAGCAGATCCGCTCCCTCGAGGCCTACTACGGCATCGACCAGCCGTGGCCGGTCCAGTACCTCGGCTGGCTGGGCGGGGTACTGACCGGCAACCTCGGCCTCTCGACGAGCTCGGGCACGAGCGTGGCCGCGCTCACCGCGCAGGCGCTCCCGAACACCGTCGAGCTCGCCGTCCTCGCCATCGTCGTCGGCCTGGCCCTCGGGGTACCCGGCGGGATGCTCGCCGCGAGCCGGCCCGGCCGGACCCGCGACGGCGTGACCCAGCTGGCCAGCCTGCTCTCCCTCTCGGTGCCGTCCTTCCTCCTCGCGACGGCCGTCGCGACGCTCCTCGCGAACGTCCTCGGCTGGTACCCGAACGGCGAGGGCTACGCGACCCTCGTCGCGAACCCGTGGCTCAACCTCCAGCAGATGGCGCTGCCCGCGCTCGTGCTCGGCATCAGCATCGCCTCGCCGGTGCTCCAGACGACCCGCACCGCGATCCTCGGCGTGCGCTCGGAGGACTTCGTCCGCACGGCTCGGGCCAAGGGCGTGCCCCCGCGGCGGCTGCAGGTGCGGCACGTCCTGCGCAACGCGCTCATCCCCGTCGTCACGATGACCGGCCTGCAGTTCGGGTTCCTCCTCTCCGGCGCCCTCGTCGCGGAGCAGATCTTCGCCATCCCGGGCATCGGCCGGCAGGCGCTGCTCGGCCTGCAGCAGAAGGAGTACGCCGTCGTGCAGAGCACGGTCCTCGTCATCGCGGTGATGTTCGTCCTCGTCAACCTGCTCACCGACCTCGTCTACCGGCTCGTCGACCCGCGGGTCCGGGTCCGGTGAGCGCCACCGAGACCGGCCTCGAGGCCGGACCCGCGGCGGCGGCCTCCCCCGGCCGCGGGCACGCCTGGCGCCGCGCCTTCCTGACGCCGTCGGGGGTCGCCGGCCTCGTCCTCATGGGCGTCGTGCTGCTCCTCGCGGCGCTGGCCGTGCTCGGGCTCACTCCGCGCCCGCCGGCGGCCCAGGACGTCGGCCGCTCGCTCCTCGGGCCGAGCGCGCAGGCGTGGTTCGGCACCGACCAGTTCGGGCGGGACGTCTTCTCGCGGGTCGCCTCCGGGCTGGCCAACTCGCTGCGGGTGGCGGTCGTGTCGGTGGCGGCCTCCGGCGCCGTCGGCATCACCCTCGGCGTCGTCGCCGGCTTCTTCGGTGGCGTGGCCGACCGGCTCGTCGGCATGCTCACCAACGTCCTCTTCGCCTTTCCCTCCCTCCTCCTCGCGCTGGCCCTCGCGGCGACGCTCGAGCGCAGCTGGGTCACGGTGAGCATCGCCATCGCGGTCGTCTACGTCCCGATCTTCGCCCGCGTCGCCCGCGGACCGGTCCTCAGCCTGCGGACGGCCGAGTACGTCGTCGCGTCGCGAGCCGTGGGCCGTTCCCGGCTCTCGACGCTCGTCGAGCACGTCGTCCCCAACCTCGCCGGCATCCTCGTCGTCCAGACCACCCTCTCGCTGTCCTGGGCGATCCTCACCGAGGCCTCGCTCAGCTTCCTCGGCTTCGGCACCCCGCCGCCCGCGGCCTCGCTCGGCGGGATGGTCTACGACGCGCAGACCCTGGCCGTCGTCGCGCCGTGGCTCCTCGTCCTGCCCGGTGCCGCCCTCGTCGTCGCGGTCGTCGGGCTCAACCTGCTCGGCGACGCGTTGCGCTCGGCGCTGGACCCCCGGGGTGGTGGCCGCTGATGCGCGTCGTCGGGATGATCTCGGGCACCTCGCACGACGGCATCGACGTCGCCGTCGTCGACCTCCTGGCCGACGGTGACGTGTTGCGGATGCGCTTGGAGCACACCGCCTCCGTGCCGTACGAGCCCGAGCTCCGGCGCCGGCTGGTCGAGGCGCTGCCGCCCGCGCCGGTCGGGTTCGACGTCGCGTGCGAGCTCGACACCCGCATCGGCCGGGCCTTCGGCGCGGTGGCCCGGACGGCGGTGGAGGCCGCCGCGGGTCCGGTCGACCTCGTGTGCTCGCACGGCCAGACCGTCTTCCACTGGGTCGAGGGTGGGCACGCGCTCGGCACGCTCCAGCTCGGGCAGCCGGCGTGGGTCGCCGCGGCCACCGGGCTGCCCGTCGTCGCGGACCTGCGGGCGGCCGATGTCGCCGCGGGCGGCCACGGGGCGCCGCTCGTGCCGGTCCTCGACCGGCTGCTGCTGGGCGATCTCGTCGCGCACGGCCGACGCGCCGGCGCCCTCAACCTCGGCGGCATCGCCAACGTCACCGTGTGCGCGCCCGAGGCCGACCCCGTCGCCTGGGACACCGGCCCGGCCAACGCGCTCGTCGACGCGGTCGTCGCCCGCTCCACGGACGGCGCGCAGGCCTACGACGCGGAAGGCCGGCTCGCCGCCTCCGGGACGGTCGACGAGACCCTGCTGGCCGCCCTGCTGGCCGACCCCTACTACGCGCTGCCGGCCCCGAAGAGCACCGGCAAGGAGCACTTCCACGCCGCCTACCTCGACGGTGTGCTCGCCCGGGCCGGGGTCCGTCCCGACCTCGCCGACCTCGTCGCCACCCTCACCGAGCTGAGTGCCCGGACGGTGGCCGACGCGGTCCGCGGCTCCCGGCTGGAGGTGCTCGTCGCGTCCGGGGGTGGGGTGCGCAACCCGGTGCTCCTGCGGCGGATCCGCGAGCTCGTGGCCCCGGTCGAGGTGACGACGACGGACGCGCTCGGCGTGCCCTCCGGGGAGAAGGAGGCGGTCGCCTTCGCCGTCCTCGGCTGGGCGACGGCGCACGGTCTGCCCGGCAACGTCCCAAGCTGCACCGGCGCGAGCGGGCCGCGGGTGCTCGGCAGCGTCACGCCGCCGCCGTCCGGCCCGTGGCGGCCACCGGCACCGATGACCCGCTGGCCCGAGACGCTCGAGATCGTGGAGGAGTCCCCGTGAGGCCACTCGCACCGCACGTCGGGCGGCTGCTCGCCCTCGGCGCCGACCGGCGGCACCCGGCCGGCGCCGTCCTCGGGCTGCGTACGCGGGCCGGGCGCTCCATCGAGGCGGGCGGGTGGGCGCTGCTCCCGTCCGAGCGGTCGCCGGGGGTGCGGATGACGCCCGACACCTGGCTCGACTGGGCCTCGGTGACCAAGGTGGCAGCCACGACGACGCTCTGCATGGTCCTCCAGGACCGCGGCCTGCTCGACGTCGACGCCCCCGTCGCCGACCACCTGCCGTCCTTCCTTGCGGCCGGGGACGAGGACGGGCGGGACGACATCCGGGTGGCCGACCTGCTCTCGCACTCGGCCGGGTTGCCTCCGTGGGTCCCGCTCTACTGCACCGCGGCCGACCGCGACGCCGCTCTCGAGGCGGTGCTGCGGACGCCGCTCGCCCTCGCTCCCCGCACCGAGCGCCGGTACTCCGACCTCGGGTTCGTCGTGGCGGGCCGCGTCGTCGAGGAGGTCACCGGACAGCGGCTCGACGCCGCCTTCGACGACCTCGTCGCGGCGCCGCTCGGGCTGTCGACGCGCTTCGGCCCGGTGCCCCCGGACTGGGCCGCCGCCAGCGCCGACTCCGACGTCGTCGAGCTGACGATGGTGGCGACCGGCCGGCCGTACCCCGTCGAGGTCGAGCGGGGCTGCTTCGACGGATGGCGGCAGGAGCCGGTGCGCGGGGGGGTCAACGACGGCAACGCGGCGCACGCGCTCGGCGGGGTCTCGGGGCACGCGGGGCTGCTCGGGCCGGTCCGCGACCTGCTGACCCTCGGCGCCGCCCTCCTCGACGACGGGCTCGTTGGGGCGTCCGTCCTCGCGCGCTTCGCGAGCCCGTCCGCGGTCGACGACACCCAGGGCCTCGGCTTCCGCCGGGTGCTGCGCGCCGATGCCGGCGGCAACCCCGTCACGTGGCTCTGGCACGGCGGCTTCACGGGGACGGTCTGGGCCCTCGACCCCGAGTCCGGCACCGTCGTGGCCGGCGGCGCGACCCGGCTGCACGGCACGACCGGTCCGCTGCCCCGCTGGTGGCCGGTGTCGGGCGCCCCCGACCCCCTGGCCGGGGTGGCGTCCGGCGACCAGGTCGCCGCAGTCGCCCTCGACGCCGTCTCGACCGCCGTCCTCGAGGAGGTCGTCCGATGAACCGGACCGACGCGACCGGGGCGGCGCAGCCCGTGCTCGCCGTCCGTGGCCTCGCCGTCGCCTTCACCACCTCACGGGGCGACGTCGAGGCGGTGCGCGGCGTCGACCTCGAGGTGCACGCCGGCGAGACGGTGGCCGTCGTCGGCGAGTCCGGCTCCGGCAAGTCGACCCTCGCCGCGAGCGTCAACCGGCTGCTCGCCGACAACGGGCGGATCACCGCCGGCACGGTCCACCTCGGCGACCTCGACGTGACGGCCGCGGACGAGCGGACGCTGCGCGAGGTGCGCGGCCGACGGATCGGCATGGTGCCCCAGGACCCGATGACCGGCCTCAACCCGGTGATGACGGTCGGCGCCCAGGTGGCCGAGGCCCTCGAGGTGCACGGACGAGCCCGTGGTGCCGAGGCCCGGGCCGAGGCCGTCGCCCTCCTCGACCGCGCGGGGATCGCGGACGCGGCGGCCCGGGTCGACCAGTACCCGCACGAGTTCTCCGGCGGGATGCGCCAGCGCGTCCTCATCGCGATGGCCCTCGCCTGCCGGCCCGAGGTGCTCGTCGCCGACGAGCCGACCTCGGCACTCGACGTCACCGTGCAACGGCTCGTCCTCGACCAGATGGCCGAGCTGGCCCGCGACCTCGGCGCCGCCGTCGTCCTCATCACCCACGACCTCGCGCTCGCCGCCGAGCGGGCCGACCGGGTGGTCGTGATGTACCGCGGTGAGGTGGTGGAGAGCGGTCCCGCAGCCGAGGTGGTCGAGCGTCCTCGGCACGAGTACACCCGGCGCCTGCTGGCCGCCGCCCCCGGCATCGCCGAGCGGAAGGTGGTCGAGCGCCCCGCCGGCCCGACGGACGCGCCGCCCGCCGGCGAGGGCGAGGAGCCCCTGCTGGTGCTCAGCGGCGCGGTGAAGCACTACCGGCTGCGCGGCCGGAGCGATCCCCTCGTCGCCGTCGACGACGTCGACCTCTCCGTGCCGCGCGGGCGGACGGTGGCCGTCGTCGGGGAGTCCGGATCGGGCAAGTCGACGACCGCCCGGCTCGCCCTGCGGCTCGAGGACCCGGATGCCGGATCGGTCCGCTTCGACGGCGAGGACGTCACCCACCTGCACGGCCGCCGGTTGCGCGCCTTCCGACGCTCGGTGCAGCCGGTCTTCCAGAACCCCTACGCATCGCTCGACCCGCGGTACACGGTCGAGCAGGCCGTCGCGGAGCCGCTCGTCGTCCACGGGGTCGGTGACGCCACGGCCCGGCGGACGGCGGTCCGCGACCTGCTCGACCGCGTGGCGCTGCCGTCCTCCCTCGCCGCCCGTCGCCCGCACGAGCTGTCCGGCGGCCAACGGCAGCGGGTGGCGATCGCCCGGGCCCTCGCGCTGGAGCCGCGCCTCGTCGTCCTCGACGAGGCCGTCAGCGCCCTCGACGTCCTCGTCCAGGAGCAGGTGCTCGACCTCATGGTCCGGCTCCAGGAGGAGCTCGGCCTCTCCTACCTGTTCATCACCCACGACCTCGCGGTGGTCCGGCTCGTCGCGCACGAGGTGCACGTGATGAAGGACGGCCGCATCGTCGAGCACGGTTCTCCCGAGGCGCTGTTCGCCGACCCCCGGGAGGAGTACACGCAGCGGCTGCTCGCGGCCATCCCCGGGCGGTCGCTGGCCCACGGCTGAACGGGCCCGCGCGGCCCGGGGAAACCCGGGTGCCCCGTCGCCGCCCCGCTGCTAGCGTCCGGCCCCGATGAGCGACACCTCCCCCGGCAGCGACCGACCCGGCACCGAGTCGGGTTTCGCGCGCCGGCGCGCCCTCGTCATCGGGGGCGGTGGCTCGGCGGGCAACGCCTGGCTGATCGGGGTGCTCGCCGGCCTCGCCGAGGGCGGGGTCGACCTCACCGACGCCGACCTCGTCGTCGGGACCTCGGCCGGCGCGACGACCGCCGCCCAGCTGACGGCCCGGACACCGGCCGAGCTGCTCACCGAGGTCCTCGCCGCACCGGGGGGATCCGGGCGCACCGGCGTGCCGGGGGGCTCCCGACCCAGCGGCGGCCCGGGCGGCCGACCCACCCGGCCGGCGGTCGACCACTTCGCGCGGACCACCCGCGTCATCGCCGAGGCCTCGGACGCCGACGACATGCGGCGCCGGATGGGCTCCTCCGCGCTCGGCCTCGAGGTCGACCCGCAGCACGGTGCGCGGTGGCGGCAGGTCGTGGCGACCCGCCTCGGCACCGCGGACTGGCCCGCCCACGACCTGCTCGTCACGGCCGTCGACGCCCGGACCGGCGCGCCGGTGGTCCTCGACCGGGACAGCGGGGTCGACCTCGTCGACGCGGTCGCCGCGAGCTGCTCGAGCGCCCACCCGTACCCGGTGGGCGAGCGGCGCTACCTCGACGGTGGCTACCGCCGCAACGAGAACGCCGACCTGGCCGCCGGCTCCGAGCGGGTCGTCGTCCTCTCCCCGCTCGGCGGGCGCACCCGCCATCCGCTGGAGTGGCGGATGCAGCTGGCCGCCCAGGTCGAGGACCTCGAGGCGGGCGGCAGCCGGGTCGGGACGGTGCTGCCGGACGCGGCGTCGCTCGCCGCGTTCGGCGACGACCTGATGGACCCGGCGACCCGCGTGCCGGCCGCCCGCGCCGGCCACGCCCAAGGCCTCTCCGCCGCGAACGACCTCGCCGCGCTCTGGGGGTGAGCGGTCCCCGGGCGGTCAGCCCGTCCGTTCGCGGACGACGGCGACGAACCCGTCGAGGAGGGCGCGCGCGGCGGCCTCGGAGGCCGGCTCGGCCAGGTCCGCCGCCTCCCGCAGCACCGGGAGGTCGAAGCCCTCGGCGGCGAGCCGCGCGGGGTCCCAGCGGGCCAGCCGTTCGGCGCCGGCCTCGGGGTGGAACTGGACGCCCCACGCGCGCTCGCCGACCCGGAAGGCCTGGTGCGGGCAGGTGTCGGACTCGGCCAGGTGCACGGCGTCCGGCGGCAGCGCGACGACCTCGTCGCGATGGTGCTCGACGGCCGGGAAGACCGCCGGCAGCCGCCCGAGCAGCGGGTCGTCCTCGGCCGCGGGCAGCCGCCGGATGCGTACCGAACCGTGCTCCGGTCGCCCCGAGTCGGCGACGACCGTGCCGCCCGCGACGTGCGCGAGGAGCTGGGCACCGAGGCAGACGCCGAGCAGCGGGACGCCGTCGGCCACCGCGGCCCCGGCCAGCCGGCGCTCGGTCGGCAGCCACGGCGCCCGCTCGTCGGCATCCGGCATGACGCCGCCCCCCAGGAGGAGGATGCCGTCGTACCCGGTCGGGGCGTCGGGGACGTCGGGGCCGTCGACGACCTCGAGCCGGACGCCCGCCTCCTCGAACCAGCCGGCGAAGCGGGCCGGGCCGCTGTCCGGGTCGTTGCGCACCGCGAGGACGACCGGTGCGGTCGGGTCAGGCCGCGGCACCGGCCACCTCCTCGGCCGGGCCGGCCTCGCGGCGCCGCTCGAGCCAGCGCATCGCCGGGGTCGCGAGCACGCCGTGGACCAGCACCGAGAGGGCGACGGTGAACCCGACGGTCGACCACAGCCAGCGTTCCTCGGTGAAGGACGCGGTCCCGGCGGCGAACGCAAGGTAGTACAGCGAGCCGACCCCGCGGACCCCGAAGAACGCGACGACGAGCCGCTCGCCGCGCGTGAGACCGGCGGTGCCGCCGTTGCCCCGGGAGCCGACGAAGGCCAGCCATCCCGCGACCGGCCGCACCACGAGCACGAGCGTCACGCCGACGACCACCCCGCGCCAGTCGAGGTTGGCCAGCAGGCCGGTCGTCACGGCGAACCCGAGACCGAGGAGGAGGACGAGGGTGAGGAGGGTCTCGAGCCGCTCGACGACGTCGTGCATGTGGAGGTGGTACTCCGAACGCCGCTCGACCGACCGGATGGTCACCGCGCAGGCGAAGACGGCGAGGAAGCCATACCCGTGCACGACCTCGGCGGCGCCGTAGGCGAGCAGGAGCGCGGACAGCGCGAGCAGCGGCTGGCCCACCTCGGCGAGACGGAGCGACGGGCTGGGGGCGCGGAAGGCGAGCCGGGCGAGGGCCCAGCCGAGGACCACCCCGACGAGGACGCCGACGACGACCTTCCCGACGAGCTCCCACCCGATCCAGCGCCACAGTCCGCCCGCCGGCGCCCCGGCGGCGAGGAAGACGGCAGCCCACACGAACGGGAAGGCGAGGCCGTCGTTGAGGCCGGCCTCGCTGGTCAGGGCGAAGCGCACCTCGTCGTCCTCGTCGAGCTCGTCCTCCTCGCCCTCGAGCGTCGGTCCCTCGACCTGGACGTCCGAGGCGAGGACCGGGTCGGTCGGGGCGAGGACGGCGCCCAGGAGGAGTGCGGCGGGCGGCGCGACCCCGAGCGGGCCCCACGCCAGCAGCGCGACCGCTCCGATGCTCAGCGGCATCGCGATGCCGAGCAGCCGCCAGGTCGGCGACCAGGTCGCCCACGAGGCCCGCAGGCCGGGACGCAGCGGACGGTCGAGGGCCAGCCCGACGCCCATGAGGGCGACGAGGACGGTGACCTCGGTGAGGTGCTCGATCCACGGCCGGGCGGCGACCGGGTCGAGGCGCAGGGAGCCGGACATCGGTCCGGTGCCGAGCAGGAGGCCGACCGCGACGAGGACGATGGGGGCGGACAGGGCCCACCGGTGGAGCACCTGCGGGAGGACCGCGGCGAGGAGCAGCGCCCCACCGAGCAGGACGTAGACGAGCTCGGGTCTCACGGGGTGGCGGCGCCGACGTCGTGGAGGTGGTGCACGAGGTCGTGCAGGCCGTAGCGCCCGAGGGTCAGGGTCGTGAACCGCGAGCCGTCGGAGCGGGTGGCGGTGCGGGACCACGCGACGTCCTCGACGCCGGCGAACCGGGTGGCCAGCGCGGCGGCCGCGGTCGCGACCTCACCGGCGACGGTGGCGGGGTCCTGCTCGCCGTAGCGGTCGGCGACCGCCGTCTCGTCCTGGTCCCAGTTGGCGAAGGTCGGGTCGTCCTCGGTGAGGAGCAGCGCCAGGCGCTCGTCGAAGAGCCGGCAGACGTCGCGGACGTGGCAGGCGTACTCGAGCGGTGACCACGTCGCCGGGTCCGGCCGGCGGGTGGCGTCCGGGGACGCGAGGACCTGCGGCCACGGGTCGGTGGCGGCGAGGACGAGCCGCGCGACGTCGTCCGCGGGGACGGCGGCGGCCTCGAAGCCGCAGTCGGGGCAGGGGCGCTCGAGGACCCACGTCCAGTCCCTGGTGTCGGACTCGACGGCCGCGTCCGGGCGCTCACTCATGTCTGCAGACTACGGCGGTCACACCGGGGGCCCGACGCTCATGTACCTTCCCGTGTGTGTCGGGCGAGCAGTGGACGTGGGTGGGCATCGGTGTCGCCGTGCTGTTCGCCCTCGTCGGGGCGTTCCTCGTGCTCTCCGCGCGCGAGCCGGGCCGGCACGCCGCGACGTCCCGCCCTTCACGTGACACGTTCCGCCGGCCCGACGACGAGCCGCCGCCCCGCAAGCGCGTCGCCGTCGTCGTCAACCCCACGAAGTTCGACGACCTCGACGGGGTCAAGGCCACCCTGGCGAAGGTGTGCGCGGCGAACGACTGGGCCGAACCGGAGGTGCACGAGACGACCCCGCACGACGTCGGCTTCGGCCAGACGCGGGCGGCGCTCGCGGACGGCGTCGACCTCGTGTGCGCGCTCGGGGGTGACGGCACCGTCCGCGCCGTGGCGCAGGAGATGGTCGGCTCGGGGGTGCCGCTCGGCCTGCTGCCGGGCGGGACGGGCAACCTCCTCGCCCGCAACCTCGAGATGCCGGTCGACGACCTCGAGCGGGCCATGACGGTCGCCCTCACCGGACGCAACCGGCACGTCGACGCGGCGTGGCTCACCCTCGACCCCGAGCACCTGGAGCTCGAGGAGGGCGCCGGCGAGGGCTCGTCCGCCGGGGAGCGGCGGCACGCGTTCTTCGTCATGGCCGGCCTCGGCCTGGACGCGGCGATCATGGACTCGACCTCCGAGCAGCTGAAGTCGCGCATCGGGTGGGGGGCGTACGTGCCGGCCGGGCTGCGCCACATGCTCACGGAGCGGTTCAAGGTCACGCTGACTACCGACGGCGGGCCGCCCGAGTCCCAGCGGGCCCGGATGGTCGTCATCGGCAACTGCGGCAAGATCACCGGCGGCATCGACCTGCTCCCGGACGCCGAGCCGGACGACGGCACCCTCGACGTCATCGTCCTGGCACCGCGCGGGGTCGCCGCGTGGGCGTCGGTGGCCGCCAGGGTCATCACCCGCAGCGACCGGACGAGTGCGACGCTGTCCCGCTACCGGTGCCAGACGGCGACGGTGGAGGTCGACGAGCCGCAGCGGGTGCAGGTGGACGGCGACATCATCGGTGAGGCGAGCCGGGTGGCCGTCGAGGTGCAGGAGCGGGTTCTGGTCGTCCGCACCGAGAGCCGGCGGACCGCGGTCTGAGGCGGGCCGGGTGGCCCGGCCCAGGCGGGCGGGTGGCCGCCCCGAGACACCTCAGGCGGGCGGGTGGCCACCCCGCGACGCCTGTGGCGAGCGGGTGGCCGCCCCGCGACGCCTGAGGCGCGCGGGGGGCCGTCCCCGCCTCGTCCCGGACAAGGGGTGTTCTCCCCAGCTCCTTGCTCGACGCAACGGATCCCTTGCCCGACGCACGGGATTCCTTGCCCGACGCACGGGATTCCTTGCCCGACGCAATCGATCCCTTGCCGGACGCAAGGGATCGATTGCGCGGGGCAAGGAGGTCCGGGCACGACACCAGCGCTCGGGCGGCTGGTCCGCCGTCCCCGCCGCCGCACCCGACTCCAGGGCTCCTGACTCCCGACCACCCGGCCGCCCAGCCCGGGCCGCCGGCCCAGGCCCCGGCCCAGGCCCCGGCCCCGGCCCAGGCCCCGGCCCCGGCTCAGACCTTCTTCTCGCGCCACTTCCGCTCGAAGGGCAGCCGCCAGGTGAACGGCGCGATGAGCTGGTGGATCTGGTTCGGGCCGTAGGTGCCCTGTGCGTAGGGGTGCACGGGCGGCGGGTTGTCGAGGATCGGCTGGCTGATCTCCCACAGCCGTTCGATGCCGGTCGCCGACGTGAAGAGGGTCCGGTCGCCGCGCGCGGCGTCGTAGATGAGCCGCTCGTACGCCTCGAGCACCGCGCCCGCCCAGTCGGTCTCCTGCATCGCGAACTGCATCGACAGCTTGTCGAGCCGGAAGCCCGGCCCCGGTCGCTTCCCGTAGAACGACAGCGACATCCGCGACTTGTCGGCGAGGTCGAAGGTCAGGTGGTCCGGCCCCTGGTCGCCGACCCCCGACCCCTTGGGGAACATCGACTGCGGCGGCTCCTTGAACGCGATCGAGATGATCCGCGCCCCCTCGGCCATCCGCTTGCCGGTGCGCAGGTAGAACGGCACCCCGGCCCAACGCCAGTTGTCGACGAAGCACTTGAGCGCGACGAAGGTCTCGGTGTCGGAGTCGGGCGCGACCCCGGGCTCGTCGTGGTAGCCCGTGTACTGCCCGCGCACGACGTCGGTCGGCATGATCGGCTGCATCGAGCGGAAGACCTTGTTCTTCTCCCGGCTGATGGCCGCCGGCTCGAGCGCGGTCGGCGGCTCCATCGCGGTGAACGCGAGGATCTGGAACAGGTGCGTGACGACCATGTCGCGGTAGGCGCCGGTCGCTTCGTAGAAGTCGGCCCGCTGGCTGAGCCCGAGGGTCTCCGGCACGTCGATCTGGACGTGCGAGATGTTGTTGCGGTGCCAGATCGGCTCGAAGAGGCCGTTGGCGAACCGGAACGCGAGGATGTTCTGGGCCGGCTCCTTGCCGAGGAAGTGGTCGATGCGGAAGATCTGCTCCTCGTCGAAGACCTGGTGCAGCTCGGCGTTGAGCGCGACGGCCGAGGCGTGGTCGTGCCCGAACGGCTTCTCCATGACCACCCGGCTGCGTTCGACGAGCTTCGCGTCGGCGATCGTCTGCACCGCGGCGAGGGCAGCCTTCGGCGGCACCGCCAGGTAGTGCAGCCGCAGCGCGACGTCACCGGGCAGCTGCTCCTCGGCCGCCGCGACCGCGCGGGCCAGCGCCTCCGGACCGGACGACAGCGGCACGTAGTCGACGCGCTGGACGAACTCGCGCCAGTCGGCCTCGTCGATGTCCCGTGTGCTGTGCTCGCGCACGGCGGTGTGCACGAAGTCCCGGAACTCCTCGACGCTCTTGTCGTCGAGCGAGGTGCCGACGACGCGCAGGTCGTCGAGCAGGCGCGACTGGAACAGGTGGAGCAGGCCCGGGATGAGCTTGCGCTGGGCGAGGTCGCCGGTGGCCCCGAAGAGGACGACGGTGGTGGGCGCGGTCATGGGTCCACCCTGTCGCGCACCGGGGCCCGGCGCCACCCCCGGTCGCCGTCCGACCCTCGGACACCGCCGCCCCGGCACTCACCAGTCGGGGGAATATATTTCGTCGAACGGGGAGTTCTCCCCCGAGGAACCGGTTCTACCAGCCGGTAACATCCACCCGGGGACGGGACCGCGCCGGCGCAGGGGCTCGCGTGGCCCCGTCCCTGCGGTCCCCCGCGGCAGCCCGCGCGCCGGGCGCCTCAGCCGAAGAGCTGGGTCCCCCAGTCCCCACCGTCGGGCAACCCCGGCGGGCAGGCGAACAGCGCCGAGCCGGTGTGCTCGACGTACTCGTTCATCCGGTCGGCGCGGGCCAGCGCCCGCTGCATCGGGACGAACTGGCGGTGGGCGTCCCGGACGAACGCGACGAAGAAGAGCCCGGCGTCGAGGTGCCCCTGACCGTCCGTGCCGTCGGTGAAGTTGTAGCCCCGACGCAGGATGCGGATGCCGCCGAGGTGATCGGGATGGGCCAGCGCGACGTGCGAGTCGACCGGGATCCGGGGGTCGCCGCCGGCGGCCCGAGCGTGGAAGTCCGGCTCGGTGAACTCCCCGTGCTGCCCGAGCGGTGCACCGTCCTTCTTGTCCCGCCCGATCGTGTCCTCCTGGTCCTGCAGCGTGCTGCGGTCCCAGACCTCGATGTGCATCCGGATGCGCCGCGCGACGAGGTAGGAGCCACCGGCCAGCCACCCGGCCCCGCCGGCCCCACCGGCCACGTCGTCCGACGCGACCCACACGTGCTCGTCGAGGGCGGCGGCCTCCTCGGCCTTGAGGTTCGCCGTGCCGTCCTTGAACCCGAAGAGGTTGCGCGGGGTCGCCTGCGAGGTGGAGGTCGAGGACGTGCGCCCGAAGCCGAGCTGGCTCCAGCGCACGGCGACGACACCGAAGCCCATCCGGACGAGGTTGCGCACCGCGTGCACCGCGACCTGGGGGTCGTCGGCGCAGGCCTGGATGCACAGGTCGCCGCCGGAGCGCGCGGGGTCGAGGTCGTCGCCCGCGAAGGCCGGCAGGTCGCGCAGCGCCTCCGGGCGGCGGCCGGCGAGCCCGAAGCGCCCGTCGAAGAGCGAGGGGCCGTAGCCGATGGTCACGGTGAGGTTGGCGGCCGGGAGGTCGAGGGCCTCGCCGGTGTCCTGGGGCACGCCGTAGGGGCCGCCGCCGACGGTGCCACCCGGCGCCGCCTCGGCGCCGAGGGTCATCCGTTCCGCGGCCCGGGTCCAGGCGGTGAGCAGGTCGCGCAGGGCGGCGGGGTCGTCGGTGACGACGTCGAGCGCGACGAAGTGCAGCCGGTCCTGGGCCGGGGTCGTGATGCCGGCCTGGTGCGGCCCCCGGAACGGGACCACGCCGTCGGTCGCCGACAGGGCGCCGCCGCTCGCCGCACCCGGGGCAGCGGCCGCCGGGCGCGAGGCCCACGCGACCCCGGCGGCGGCACCGGCCACCGCGGTGCCTGCACCGGCGGCGAGGACCGCGCGCCGCGTCGAGCCGTCCACCGGAGGGGTCATCCCTTCGCCACGACACCCGCGACGGTCGCGACCGGCTCGGCGAACGCGTCGAGGGCCTCGGTCAGCTTCTTGACGTCGGCGTCGCCGAGCGAGGTGTAGAGGACGAAGCCCTCACCGGAGTGGTGCGAGTCGAGCAGCTGCTCGAGCGCCGTGCCACGCGCGTCGATGGTCTCGACGAGCTCGGGGTCCTTGGCCAGCAGGAACGGGCGCAGCGCCTGCAGCGCCGCCTTCGACCCCTCGAAGTTCGCGTCGAAGTCCCAGAGGTCGGTGTGGCTGTAGCGCTCTTCCTCGCCGGTGATCTTGCCGGTGGCGATCTCGTCCAGCAGCGCCTTCGAGCCGTTGGCCAGCTGGAGCGGGTTGAGCTGCACCGTCTTCGCCTTCGCCACGAGCTCGGTGACGTCGGCGAGCAGGCGGTCGGCGATCTCGCCGGAGTCCTTCTGCAGCGCGGTCCGCCACAGGTCCTTCTCGAGGCGGTGGTAGCCGGTGAACTCCATCCCCTCCTCGACGACGTCCTCGCGCCCGTCGATCCGCGGGTCGAGGTCGCCGAAGGACTCCGCGACCGGCTCGATGCGCTCCCAGGAGGAGCGGGCCGTCGGGTAGAGGGCCTTGGCCGCCGCCACCTTGCCGGCCTTGACGAGGGCGACGAACTCGGTCGTCCGCGCGAGGAACTCGTCGGCCTCCTCGGCGACGTACTGCTGGTAGGTCGCCGTCGCGGCGGCGAGGTTCTCGTCGTCGCTCTTCGCCGCGCCCGCGGAGCCGGTGACCGTGAAGTCGGCCCGGATGCCGTCGCCGACCATCCCCGGCTTGCAGGCCGTCTGGTAGGTGCCCGGCTCGCTCAGCTCGACGTGGAAGGTGCGCGAGAGGCCGGGGCCGATGTTCTCGACCTCGCCCATGATCCGGTCGCCCTCGGCGTAGACGTAGAACTCGTTGATCTTGCTGCCCTTGTTGGTCACCGCGAACTCGACGGTGCCGGCCGGGGCCTCGGTGCGGGAGAGCTCGCACGCGGTGTCGGTGGCGGTCACCGTGATCGGACCGTCACCGGAGCCCTTGTCGGCGCCGTCGCCCCCGCCGGCGCAGGCGGCGAGCACGAGGGTGACGGGCAGGGCGAGGAACGCCGCGCGGGCGCGCGAGGTCGACATCGGGGAGGTCCTTCCGGGATGGGGTGGGCGCTCGCGGGACGGGCTCGGGCAGCGGGTCAGGCCGCCGCGGTCTCGCGTGCGGGGTCGGGGCGCTCCGGGGCGGCCGCGGTCGTGCCGCGGGTGGGCCGGAGGAAGAAGTACATGACGGTGCCGACGTAGAGCACCCACGCGACGGCCTGGAGCACGGTGGTCTGCGGCGTGAAGTTGAAGATGCCCTTGAGCAGCGCGGCGTACCAGGTGTTGGAGTCGATGCTGCCGGAGAGGTCGAAGGCGAGGGTGTTGAGCCCGGGCAGGATCGCCGCCTCCTGGAGGTCGTGGATGCCGTAGGCGAGGATGCCTCCGGCGACGACGACGAGCGCGATCCCGGTGTAGCGGAAGAACTTCGAGAGGTTGATCTTCAGGGCGCCCTTGTACATCAGCCAGCCGAGGACGACGGCGCCGGCGAGGCCCACGGCCCAGCCGAGGAGCGGAACGTTGTTGCCGGAGCCGGCGGCCTGCGCGGTCGCGTAGAAGAAGATCGCGGTCTCGAGGCCCTCACGACCGACCCCGAGGAAGCCGACGAGGGCCACGGCCAGCGGGCCGAGGTCGAGGGCGCGGTCGAGCCGTCCCTTGAGCTCGCCGGAGATGCTCCGCGCGGCCGACTTCATCCAGAAGACCATCACGGTGACGAAACCGACCGCGACGATGCTCGCCGTGCCACCCACCGCCTCCTGGGCCTCGAACGAGAGCTGGCGGGTGCCGAAGGTCAGCAGGGCGCCGAGCCCGACGGAAAGGGCGACGGCGGTCGCGACCCCGGCCCAGACCCAGCGGATGCCCCAGGTACGCTGCGTCTTCACGAGGAAGGCGAGGAGGATGACGACGACGAGGGCGGCTTCGAGCCCCTCACGCAGCCCGATGAGGGCGTTGCTGACGAACATCCGAACTCCATCCAGGCACAGGTGAGGCTTACCTGAGTTAGGTAACCCTAATGGTGCCCGGACGTCAAATCCCGATCCGCCCTGCGGAACACCGGCGCACGCACACCCGGGACGCGGGGGACGGCGTCACCCGCGGGAGCGACCGCGAGGCGTCGCGAGCGCGACCTCCTCGGCCGTGGGGGTCCGCTCCTCGCGGGCCTCGGGCGGCAGGCAGTCGACGATGGCCTCCATGATCCGTCGCGTGTCCGCCGCGGCCGAGCGGCCGAGGACCTCCACCGGCGGCCCGACCCGCACGCGGACGGTCGGCGGGTCGGTGAGCGAGAGCATCCGCGGCAGGGCCGAGCTGCGCGGCCACACCTTCTCGCTGCCCCACACCCCGAACGGGATGACCGGGGCCCCGGTCGCCGCGGCGAGCCGGGCGGCGCCGGTACGCCCCTTGAGGACCGGGTCGTAGAACCGCGCCCCCCGCGGGATCGTGCCCTGCGGGAGGAGGCAGACCAGCTCGCCGGCCTCGAGAGCCACCGCGGCGGTCTCGAAGGACTCCTGGCCACCGCCGGCGCGGTCGACCGGGATGCCGCCGAGGGCGCTGGCCAGCGCCCCGACGACCGGCACGTCGAAGAGCTCCTTCTTCGCGAGGATGCGGCCGGTGCGGCCGGTGCGGCGCATCATCTGGATCATCGCCGGGATGTCGAAGTAGCTGCGGTGGTTGCCGACGAGGATGGCCGGGCCGGTGCGCGGGATGTTCTCCGTCCCGGCGACGTCGAAACGTGCGTAGGGGGTGAGGGCCGGTGGGCTGGCGAGGAAGAGCAGGCGCTGGAGCTCGACCCCGAGGACCGGGATCTTCACCACGCCTGGCGAGACGTCGAAGTGCACGATGGGCCACCCCCGGGCGAGCGCGTAGAGCGTGAGCCGCGGGTCCGGGTTGACCGCGGCGGGGCTGCCGACCGCCGAGAGCAGCGGCAGGTCGTAGATGGAGTCGGAGTAGGCGAAGGACTCCGCGAGGTCGACGCCCTCGCGCTCGGCCCAGGACCGGACCGCGGCCAGCTTGCCGCGGGACCAGACGAACGGGCCGTCGAGGTCGCCGCTGAACCGGCCGTCGTCGGTCAGCGCGTAGCGGGTGGCGACGACGTGGTCGACCCCGAGCCGCTCGGCGAGCGGGCGGACGAGGTGCTCGGGGGTCGTCGTCGCGAGGACGACGGGCCGGCCGGCGGCCCGGTGCTGCTCGATGAGGGCGAGCGCGAACGGGTGGATCACCGCGGCGATGGTGTCGGCGGCCGCGGCGGCGGCGGCGTCGAACGCGTCGCCGGTCCGGCCGCGGGCGACGAGGGTGGCCTGGCGGGCGAGGGCGATGCTCGGCAGGGTTTCCCCGATGAGGTCGAACGCCTTGTAGAGCAGTCCCTCGCCGGGCAGCCGCCGGCTGACGACCCCGAGGTCGTACATCGCGCGGGACAGGAGCGGACCCGTGCCGCCCTGGAGGAGGGTGCGGTCGAGGTCGAAGATCGCCGCGCCGCTCATGCTCGCAGGCTACCGGGCTGCATCATGGGCTCATGCCGCGTCGCGAGGAGCAGACCGCGTTCGTCCTCGGGGGCGGCGGTGTCCTCGGCGCGACGCAGGTCGGGATGGTCCGGGCGCTCGCCGAGGCCGGCATCGTCCCGGACGTCGTCGTCGGCACGAGCATCGGTGCGCTCAACGGGGCGTTCGTCGCCGCGGACCCCTCCCCCGTCGGCGCCGCCCGGCTCGCCGAGGTGTGGGAGGCGGTGGTCCGCGACGGCGTGTTCACCGAGAGCCCCGTCCGCCAGGCGGCCCGCGTCGCCCGTTCGCGGACGCACCTGCTCTCGAACGCGCCGCTCCGGCACGTCCTCGACACCTACCTGCCGGTGACGACGTTCGAGGAGCTGGTCGTGCCGTTCCAGTGCGTCGCGGCGCGGATCGACGACGCGTCGTCGGCGTGGTTCTCCTCGGGCGAGCTCGCCGCGCCGGTCATCGCGTCGTGCTCGGTGCCGGGGCTCTTCCCGCCGGTCGAGATCGGTGGGCACTGGCACTTCGACGGGGGGCTCGTCCACTCCATCCCGGTCGGCCGGGCGCTCGAGCTCGGGGCGACCCGGGTGTTCGTCCTCCAGGTCGGCCGGGTCGAACAGCCCCTCGCCCCACCGCGGTTGCCCTGGGAGGTGGGGATGGTCGCGTTCGAGATCGCCCGCCGGCACCGCTTCGTCCACGAGATGGCGTCGGTGCCCGGCGGGGTCGAGACGCACGTGCTGCCGAGCGGCGCTTCGACGACGCCGAACGTCCCCATCCGCGCCGCGCGGGCGTCCCGGATGCGCGAGCGGGAGGACCAGGCCTACGAGGCCTCGGCCCAGTACCTCGCCGGGCTCTAGGCTCACCGGCATGGGCGCACGTGGCATCCCCCCGCCTCCCCCGGCGGTGCGTCGTGTCCTCGCTCCGCTGTGGCCGCTCGTCGGCGTGGTCGTCACCGGGCTCATGGTCCCGGTCGTCGTGCTGGGGGCGTTCGCCGCGTTGGTCGACCGGCGGGCCCGGCTCTTCCGCTCGGTCTGCCTCGCCGTGCTGCTCATGTGGGTCGACATCCGGATGCTCGTCCGGTGCTGGGTGCTCGGTGCCGAGCCGCGCGACCAGCACGCCCCGGCGTGGCGCGAGGACCACGAGGGGCTGCTCGCCGACGCGCTCGACTCGCTGATGTTCTACACGCGCCGCTGGTTCGGGCTCGAGGTGCGGCTCACCGACCGGATGCACTTCGGCACCGAGGGCCGGCCGCTCATCGCCTTCGCCCGGCACGCCGGCCCGTTCGACTCGCTGGCCGTCGCGTGGCTGCTGGCCCGCACGGCCGGCCGGCTGCCGCGCATCGTCCTCGCCGAGGCGCTGCGCTGGGACCCGGGGATCGACACCATCCTCACCCGGCTCGACTCGTTCTTCGTCCCGTCGGCCGGCGAGGACCGGCTGGCCGGGGTGCGCGGGATGGCGTCCAGCCTGGGCAGCGGGGACGTGCTCCTCCTCTTCCCCGAGGGCCAGAACTGGACCCCGACGCGGCGGGCGCGGCTCATCGAGCGGCTGCGCCGGACGGGCGAGCACCGACGGGCGGCCCGGGCCGAGGAGCTGGTCAACGTGCTGCCGCCGAAGACGCGGGGGGCGTGGGCGGCTCGCTCGGCGCGCCCGGACGCCGACGTCATGGTGGTGGCGCACGCCGGCTACGGACAGCTCTCCGACGCTCGGCTGATCTGGGAGGCGATGCCGTTCCGCGACCGGCCCTTCCTCGTGCGGACCTGGACCTACCGGTCGGCCGACGTGCCCGACGACCCGGTGGCGTTCGCGACGTGGCTGGACGCCCGCTGGGGTGAGGTCGACGCGTGGGTCACCGCGCACACCGACGAGGGCGGGATCCCCGAGCGGTCGGGCGCGGCGGGCACCGGAGGGTCCGGAACCCTCGTCGGGTAGCGGGCGTCCGAGCGGCATGGGACGCCTCTCCGGCCGGGTGCTCGCCGTGCTGTTCGTCGTCGTGCTCGTCGTCGCGGGGGCGGCGGCGCTCCGGCTGTGGGGCGGTGGCGCGGACTCGGCGAACGGGTCGGCGCCGGTGACGTCGGTGGACGAGCTCGCCGGGCGGTGGGCCGCGGTCAACGCGACCCGGGCCCCGGCGGCGCTCGCGGCGCCGGTCGTCCTGACCTTCGACGGCGAGCGCGTCTCGGTCCAGACCGGGTGCAACACCGGCGGGGGCACGGTGTCGGTGGAGGACTCGCGACTCGTGCTCGGTGGGCGGGGCCTGGCGCTCACCGAGATGGCATGCCTCGAGGAGGGGCGGGCCGGTCAGGAGGCGTGGGTCGTCTCGATGCTCGACGCGCGCCCGCGGCTGGAGCGGTCCGGGCCGTACCTCTACCTCCACTGGGGCGAGGGTGAGCGGTACTGGCTGGGGCTCGAGCGGTCGGACGGCGCGGCGCAGGGGTGAGCCCGGGGAGCGCGCCGGTGGACGCGCGGCGCGGCGCACGGGTGAGCCCCGGGAGCGCGCCGATGGACGCGCGGCGCGGCGCACGGGTGAGCCGCAGGGCACGCGGTCGGGCGGCTCGCCGCCGGTGCGTGCTGAGAGCGGCTCCCGGTTGTGTCGTCTCCCCAACTCCTTGCCTCCCGCAAACGATCCCTTGCGGGTGGCAAGGGATACCTTGCGCCGGGCAAGGGATCGTTTGCGTCGGGCAAGGGATACCTCACGTGGGGCAAGGAGTTCGGGGCAACACCCCTTCTCTCCCGGGGGCCGAGAACCGCTCGCTCGGACCCCGGCGGCCGGGACCCGCTTGCACAAACCCCTGGCGGCCGGGAACCGCTCGCTCGGACCCCGGCGGCCGGGACCCGCTTGCACAAACCCCTGGCAGCCGGGAGCCACTCGCTCGGACCCCGGCGGCCGGGACCCGCTTGCTCAAACCCCTGGCGGCCGGGACTCGCTTGCTCAGACCCCGGCGTCCCGGATGCCGTGCAACCACGATCGCGCGGCCGCGAAGTCGGCGTCACTCGCCCGTGGCCCGACCGTCGCCGGCCGCCGGTCCGCTCGCGGGTAGGACCCGAGGAAGCGCACCTCGGCGCAGATCCGCTTCAGCCCCATGAGCGCCTCGCCGAGCCGCTCGTCGTGCACGTGGCCCTCGACGTCGATCGAGAAGCAGTACGACCCCATCGACGCCTTGGTCGGGCGCGACTCCAGCCGTGTCATGTTGATGCCCCGGGCCGCGAACTGCTCGAGCAGCTCGAGCAGCCCGCCTGCGTGGTCGTCGCGCTGGAAGAGCACGACCGTCGTCTTGTCGGCGCCGGTCGGCGCGGGCAGGTCGCCCGGCCGCGCGACGAGCACGAAGCGCGTCACCGCCGCCTGCATGTCGCCGATGCCCTCCGCGAGCACCGACAGCCCGTGCAGCGTGGCCGCCGCCGGGGCGCACACCGCCGCGTCGAACGCCGGCGACCCGGCCGACCCCGCCGACCCCGCGGCCGCGGCCCGCCCCTCGTGCAGCGCCCCCAGCGTCTCGGCCGCCGCCGCCGTCGACAGCGTCGGCACGTACACGGCCCGTGGCAGGTGCTCCCCCATCCACCCGCGGACCTGCGCCCACGCGTGCGAGTGCGTCCCGACCGCACGCACGTCGGCCAGCGCCACCCCACCCCGGGCCGCGAGGACGAAGGTGACCGGCACCATCACCTCACCGGTGACGAGCAGCGGGTCGCCGCTGGCCAGGGCGTCGAGCGTCGCCGACACCCCGCCCTCGACCGAGTTCTCGATCGGGACCATCGCACCGTCGACGTCGCCGGCCCGCAACGCCGCGAGGGCCGCGTCGACCGACCCGAAGGCCACCCGCTCCGCGCCGTCGGCCGCCGGCCAGGCGTCGAGCGCCATCGAGGTGAAGGTCCCCTCCGGTCCGAGGTAGCCGAGGCGGGTCGTCATGGCTGCTCCTTGCCGGTCCGGGCCGCCGCGAGGGCCTGCTGCTCCTCGGGCGAGAGGGTGGCGTCGGAGGTGCCGCCGACGACGCCCTTGGCGTAGGTGCGCGACTCCCCGCGCGCGTGGATCGAGCTGATGACGAGCCCGTCGCCGCGGTCGTCGACGACGGCCGCGCTGAAGCTCAGCCGGCCGCCCATGTCGCCGAACGCGTCGTACCGGACGACCGCCACGTGCCGCAGCGCCTGGGCGACCTCGGCGCGCAGGGCCGCGACGTCGGAGTCCCCCGCCGGGCGGTGGCCCTCGAGCGCCGCGACCCGTCGGCGCAACGCCGCGGTCCGGGCGAGCAGCACGACGAGGCCGACGAGCGCGAGGAGCCCCAGCACCGCCGGCACCCCGAGGAGCACCGCCTCCCGCGCATCCAGTCCGAGCACGCGCCCAAGGCTAGGCGCTCGACGTCAGCCGGGGCGGGTCGTCCCGAGGGCCGGGTCGTCGTCGCACACGGCCCGGACGCCGAAGCGCGTCCGGCGCGCGTCCATCCGCCCGGTCCGCACGTCCGCGAGCAGCTGCTCCATCCGGGAGCGTGGGTCGACCCCGCGCGGCAGCGTCTCGGAGCGTAGGACCCACCGCCCGCGACCGTTCCTGGGGTCGGGCAGGACGACACCGACCCGCCACCGGGTGGAGTGCTCGCGCACGAGGACGGTGAGGACCCTCCGGGTCGGGTAGTAGGCGGCGAAGTAGACCGCCCACGTGAGCCAGAAGCGCAGTCCGTCCTGCCAGAAGCCGCCGTCCCCGGCACCGAACCACCCGCGCCCCAGCCACACGACGAGGACGACGACGCCGGCACCCGCCGCGAACGGCACGAGGACGGGTGGACGCGCGAGGGGGATGCCGACCTTCTCGCCGACGACCTCGAGCACCATCCCGGTCCGCGAGAACACGGTGATCGACGTGCCGGGCGGTGTCGCCGGGGGCAGGACCTCGTCACGCACCTGCCGTGGCCTCCTCGGCCGGGGTACCGACGCCGGCCTCGTCCGCCCGGCTCCCGGGCCGCTCCCGCGCCACCCACCAGAGGAGCACGAGGCACAGCACCCCGCCGGCGACGTCGGCGTTCTGGAGGACGCGCCCGGGCCACTCCGGCCAGTCGCGGTGCGCGAGCCAGTCGATGCCCCACCACGGCAGTCGGAGGGTGAAGAACACCGTGACCGCGAGCGCCGCCCACAGCCGGTGCCGTTCCTGCCACGGGCGGGCCCCGAGCAGCGCGAGGACGACGACGACGACCCAGTGGTAGTGGTGCACCCACGACACCGGGGAGACGAGGCAGGCGACGATGCCGACGACGGCGAGCTCGGCCACCGGGTCGCCGGCGCGGTACATCCGGGCGGCCAACCGGAAGCCGAACCAGGCGACGACCGCGACGACGACGAGCCAGAGCACCGTGCCGGGCAGCCCCTCCGGCCCGAGCCGCAGGAGGAACCCGCGGATCGACTGGTTGGCCGTGCCCGCGTTCGGGCCGAGGCGGGTGGGGTCGCGCAGCGCGGAGGTCCAGAACTCCCAGGACGTCCCGGGGAGGATGACGGCGGCGAGCAGCGTCGCGACGGCCGCTGACGCCACGGTCGTCGCCGCTTCGGGCCAGCGCCGCGTGACGAGGAAGTGCACGACGAACACCCCGGGCGTCAGCTTGACCGCCATCGCCAGCCCGATGAGCGCACCGCGCGGCAGCCAGCGGGCCAGCCGTGGCCGGGGCTCGACGAGGTCCATGACGCAGGCCAGCACGAGGAACGCGTTGACCTGGCCGAAGCGGATGCCGTCGTCGACCGGGTGCAGCCACAGCATCGGCGCGGTGAGCAGCGCGAGAGCCAGCGGCAGGCGGTCCCCGGCGGTCACGAGGACGCGCCGGCCGGCGTACCAGACGATGGCCGTCGTCGCGACGACCTGCAGCGCCGTCCACAGCCAGCCGACGACCCCGAACGGGATGAAGGCCAGCGGCAGCGCGAGGAACGCCGCGAAGGGCGGGTAGGTGAACGGCAGCAGCTGCGGGGCCTCGGTCATCGCCGAGTAGATCGGGCGCCCGGTGAGGATCGAGACGCCTGCGTCGCGGTAGACGTCGACGTCGACCTGCCACTGGTCGAGCGGCCAGAAGACGAGGTAGCGCAGGGCGACCGGGCTCGCGGCGAGGGCGATGACGAGGGCCGCGAGGGTCCACGACACCCACCGGCGACGGGGCGCTGGCGGGCGCGAGGCCCTCGGGGTGGTCACGACACCATTCTCACCACGGGTGCGTACCCTGTCCGGCGTGACCCGCAGAGCCCTCGCCGTCGCGCTGGCCATCGTCGCCACCGTCGGCGGGCTCCTCCTCGCGGTCCCGAGCTCGGGGGCGGCACCCGCCCGCGAGCAGACCGGCGCGGTCGTCCTCATCGGCACCGGTGGCATCAGCTGGTCGGACGTCGACGAGAAGAACACCCCGAACCTGTGGCTCATGCTGCGCGACGGCGCCTCGGCCGCGCTCTCGGTGCGCTCGGTGTCCTCCAACACCTGCCCCGGCGACGGCTGGCTGGGGCTCTCCGCCGGGTCGCGCGCCGCCGTCCGGCGGGAGGGCCCCGCCGCCAACCCGGCCGACCGGCCCTGCCCCGGTGCGCCGACGCTCACCGGCGACCGGGTGACCCAGTGGCAGGACTACCTCGACGCCGCCGCGGCGCAGAAGTTCGACACCCACCTGGGGCTGCTCGCGCAGGAGGTCGACCACGCCGGGATGTGCGTCGCGGCGGTCGGCCCCTACGCCGTCGCCGGGGCGGCCCTCCCGGACGGCACCGTCGAGCACCACAGCGAGCTGACCCCGGACGAGATGCTCGTCGACCTCAACACCTGCCCGGTGACGCTCGTCGACGTGGGGGTCGTGCGCGACCCCGCCGACGTCGTCCCCGGCGAGAGCGCCGGCGGGTCCCGCGCCGAGCAGGTCCGCGCCATCGACGCGCGGATCGGCGAGGTCGTCGCGGCCGGACCGAACGGCGCCGACTTCGTCGTCGCCAGCCTCGCCGACGCCGGCCGCTCCGAGCGGCTGCGGCTCGTCCTGGCGCGCGGGCCGCACTTCGGTCCCGGCACCCTCGTCTCCGGCTCGACGCGGCAGGTCGGGCTGGCACAGTCCCCCGACCTCACCGCGACCGTCCTCGCCAGCGTCGGGGTGCCGGTCCCCGACGCCGTCGCGGGCGCACCGCTCACCGACGACCCCGCGCCCGACAACTCCGAGCGCCGCGCCCGCGACCGGCTCACGTCGCTGCGCGACCTCGACGAGGCCAGCCACGACGTGCACGGCCTCGTCGAGCCGTTCTTCCAGGTGTTCGCCTACGGCCAGCTCGTCGTCTACCTCCTCGTGCTCCTCGTCTGGAAGGGCCGCATCGGTTCCGAGGCCACCCGGGCCACGGTGCTCACCCGGGTGCGGGTCCTCGCGGTGGCGGCCGCCGCCGTGCCGGTCTCCACCTTCCTCGCCAACCTCGTGCCCTGGTGGCGCTTCCCGATCGAGATGCTCGCCGTCGTCGCGACCGTCCTGGCCTTCGTGGCCGTCATCGCCGGCGCCGCCCTCCGCGGACCCTGGGCACGCTGGCCGCTCGGCCCGATGGCCTTCGTCTCCGGGGTGACCGCCGCCGTCCTCGCCGTCGACGTCATCACCGGTTCGCGGCTCCAGCTGTCCTCGCTCATGGGCCTGCAACCGGTCGTCGCCGGCCGGTTCTACGGGATGGGCAACCCGACGTTCGCGCTCTTCGGCACGGCGACCCTCCTGCTCGCCGTCGCGGTCTCCTCGGCGCTCGTCCTGCGCCGGGCGAACCTCGCGGCGGCGATCGCCGTGGGGGTCATCGGGTTCGCCGCGCTCGTCGTCGACGCCGCGCCCTTCTGGGGCGCCGACCTCGGGGGACCGCCGGCCCTGCTCCCGGCGGTCGTCTACCTCGTCCTCGCCATCCTCGGGGTCCGGATGACGTGGCGCCGCTGGCTGCTCGTCGCCGGCGCCGTCGTCGTCGTGTTCTTCGCCGTGGCCGGCGCGGACTGGCTCCGGGCACCGGCCGACCGGACACACCTCGGGCGGTTCATCCAGGCGATCATCGACGGCACCGCGGGCGACATCGTGACGCGCAAGGCGGAGCAGAACCTCGAGATCCTCCGGAGCAACGCCCCGCTGACCCTCCTCGTCCCGGCCGCGCTGCTCTTCGTCGCGTACGTCCTGGCGCGCCCGACGTCGTGGGGCTCGCGCGCGCTGCAGCGTTCCTACGACAACGCGCCGACCCTGCGCCCCGGGCTCGTCGCACTCTTCCTCATGCTGGCGATCGGGTTCGCGGTCAACGACTCCGGCGTGGCCATCCCGGCGGTCGGGGCCACCCTCGCCATCCCGCTCATCGTGTCGGCGTCGGTCGGCTACCTGCTCGAGGAGGCGCGGACCACCGCCCCGACCCGCCGCGGCCGGCGACGACGCTGACCGCGAGCGCCACGACCCACAGGGCGAGGGCCAGCCACGGCGCGACCTCCCGGCGCAGACCGAGGGTGAGCGACTCGACGCCGGGCGTCATGCCGAGGACCCGACCGGGCACGTAGGCCAGGCACATCAGGGTGAGACGGGCCAGGGCCAGCAGGTCGACCGGGCCGGCGACGAGGGCGGGCAGGGCCGCCCAGACGAGCACGTCGTACCACGGCAGCGAGTAGGGCGCGGCGAGCGAGTACGCCAGCGCGAGGACGGCGGTGACCCGCAGGGCCGAGGCGGCGACGTCGAGGCGGGGGTCGTCGTCGGGGGCGGCGTCGCGCCGGGTCATCCGGACGAGGGCGACGGCGAGGACGACGGCGAGCAGGGCCGCGCCGGCCGAGACGACCGTGCGCGCCTCGGGGTTGCCGATGACGGGTCGCAGCGCCTCGAGGAGCGGGCGCCACGGCGTCGCGAGGGACACCGCCTGCCGGGAACGTGCGAGCTGGTCGTACACGTGCCCGCCGCCCCACGCCTGGAGGCCGCCCGCGACGACGAGGAACCCGGCGAGGAGCGCCCCGAGGCGTGCGCCGAGGTGTGCCGCGACCCGGGCCGGCCGACCGTCCTCGCCGCGGGACCGGTTGAGCCAGTAGGCGACCGCGAGGGCCACGAGTCCCACCCCGTAGGTGATCTTCGTCGAGGCCGCGAGCGCCACGGCCGCACCCGCCACGGCCGCACCGCGCGGACCGGCGAGGCGCGCCGTCGCCGCCACCGCGACCGCGACGAGGGCGGTGGCGACGACGTCGACGTGCGCGCCGAGGACGCCGGCGCCGAGCACGAGGGGGTTGAGCGTCCACACCACGTCGACCCGGCCGTGCAGCCGCCGGGGCAGCGCCGTGCGCAGTGCCCAGCGGGTGGCCAGCCAGGCGAGGACGACGACGGCCTGCCAGACCCACACCTCCTGGCGCAGCTGCGGGCCGCCGAGCCAGGCGGAGAGGCCGTGCAGCAGCGTGGCGAACGGGCCGTAGACGCTCGGCTCCTCGGTCCACGGGGCCTCGACCCGGCTCGTCACCGGATCGGCGCCGCCGTGCCAGGCCGCCGGCGACTCCACCCACGGGTTGCCGCCGGAGACGAGGATGCGCCCGTAGGCGACGTAGCTGATGTGGTCGGCCGACCCGAACGGCGCGACGAGCAGCGCGGCCACGCCGAGCCCGCCGGGCACCCACCACCGGCGCAGCGGAGGGACCTGGCGTCGCATCCCGATCGCCACCGCCACGGCGCCGAGGAGGTACGCCATCCACAGCAGGCCCGTCACGACGGTCGGGGAGAGGGTCAGCGGGAGGAGGGTCCCCGGGGCCCATCCCCGGGGGTCGAGGTCGGGCTGGGCGGCGTTCGGCCGGGCGAGCCCGACGACGAGGAGCAGCGCGACGGACGCGCCGAGCACGAGGCGCCGGACGGTCTCGGCGTGCGCCGACGCCACCGGCGGGGCGGAGGCCGCCGGCCCCTCGCGGGTGACCGGCGTCAGCCCCGGTGCCACGGACGCCACCCGCGCCGGACGAGGGCGAGCCACACGTCGCGGTACTGGGCGGCGCGGTGCAGCTGCCCCCTCCAGTCGCTGCCGCTGACCCGGTGCTGGAGCTCGCACGGCACCTCGAGGACCCGCAGCCCGGCCCGGAGCACGTCGACGGTCAGCGCGGTCTCGACCCCCCACCCGCGGGCCAGCGGGCTCGCGGCGTCGTAGGCGGCCGGTGACAGGCAACGCATCCCGGAGAGGGGTTGCACCGCACGGAAACCGGTGAGCCGCTCGATGCCCCGCCGCGCCAGCCGGACGACGAGACCGCGGCCGCCGCCGGCGGTGATCTGCGCGGGCAGGGTCGCGATCGTCATGTCCGCCCGGCCCTCGAGGACCGCGTCGGTGAGCACGCCGAGGGCCGCCGCCGTCTCCTCGAGGTCGCCGTCGACGAAGAGCAGCGCGGCCGGCCAGGCGTCGTCCGGGTCGGTGGCGGCGGACACCGCCTCCAGCTCGCGGACGTGCCGCACCCCGGTCTCGAGCGCCGCCGCCTTGCCCCGGTTGCGGGCGTGGATGACGACCGCGGCGCCGGCCTCGCGCGCGACGTGCGCGGTGGCGTCGGTGCTGCCGTCGTCGACGACGACGACCCGGCGGACCTGCGGCAGGGCGAGGACGGCCGCGACCGTGGCGCCGATGCGGTCGGCCTCGTCCTTGCACGGGACGACGGCGGCGACCCGGCTCGCCATCGCGCTCACGCCGGGCACCCCAACCCACCCCGGGTCCGGGAACGGTTGTCGGAGCAGCCGTTTCCCCACTCGGTGCGGGCGGGACGCACCATCAGCGGAGGGTCACCTGGCGGCTGAGCAGACCGGAGCGGGCGCGCCGCTCCTCGGCCGTGAGCGGGGCGTCGGCACCGAGGGCCGCGCGGTAGCGCTCGCCGAACGCCGCGAGCGCGTCCTCGTGGTCCGCCGCGCCGAGCTCGGGGTCGAGGTCCCAGACCGGGACGAGGAGGCCGCCGGCGCGGAACGCGCCGAGCAGACGGGTGCCGTCGCCGAGGCCGTCCTCGCCGGCGGCGTGCAGCCGGGCGAGCGCGTCGGTCGCGACGTCCTCGTCGTCGGGCAGGACGAGCCGGACGTGGGCGCGGTCGCCGATGCGCACCCAGTACGCGGACGGCAGCGCTGCCATCGGGACGGTCGGGACGATCGACTCGTTCGCCCGCTCGAGCGACTCCCTGGCCTCGCCCTCGAGCTCCTGGTCCTCGACCCAGAAGTCGAAGCCCTCGTGCACGACGACGTCGAAGCCGGAGTCGGCGGCGAGGACGTCCTGGAGGCGGGGGCTGTCGGCGGTGACCTGCGGGGTGGTCGTCACCGGGTGCCCCTGCTCGGCGGCGAGCCCGGCGAGCAGCTGGGCCGCGAGGTCACGCGACGCGTCACCGCTGGAGTTGCCGGACTGCGTCCCGATGAGGACGGTCCCGTCGGTGCGGTGCAGCGCCGGCCAGGCGAGCGGGAGGACGGTGGCCACGGTGACCTCCGAGGGCGCGCCGTCGGGGACGTGCTCGGGACGCACCGTGACGACCGCGGTCGCGGCCGGCAGGATCTCGCGCATCGCGACCCAGTCGGTCTCGTGCGGCAGCCCGGCGAACGGACGGGCCTCGAACGGCGCCGGCTGGGGCCGTGCGGCCCTCGGGGTGCGGTCGGTGCCGCGGTGTCGTCGCGATGCCTTGCCCATGCGCGTCACCCTAGAGGACGTCGGGGCGCGGGCCGTCAGGTGGCGGAGCGTCGGGCGTCAGGTGGCGGAGCGTCGGACGTCAGGTCGCGCGGCGCCGGCTCGGGCCGCCGAGCGTGGCCCACACGACGTTGCCCGTGCGGTCCTCGGTGACGCCCCACTCGTGGGCCATCGACCGGACGATGCGCAGGCCGCGGCCGCTGGAGAGCCAGACGGTGCGCGGCGCCGGCTTGGGGACCGTGGCGCCGCCGCCGTCGGTGACCTCGACCTCGACGACGTCGCCGCGGATCTTCCAGCGCACCCGGATCGTGCCGTCGGACAGCGGGCGGGCGTGCCGCACCGCGTTGGTCAGCAGCTCGGAGGCGACGATCTCGGCCTCGCCGACGAGGTCCTCCGGCAGGTCGCGGGCCGACAGGTCGGTGACGAGCGAGTGCCGCACGCGGCCGACCGACGAGGGGTCCGCCGGGACGCGCACGGTGCAGATGATGCTGTCGACCCCCGGCCCGGAGGACTCCGCGACGTCGAGCTCGAGCTCCTCGGGGGTGGTGGTGGCAGGGGCGTCGTCCGAGGTCACGGCGTCAAACCTACTCCGTGCCCCGGATCCGGTCGATGGCCACCCGGGGACGGTTGGTGATGACGACGTCGACCCCGAGCTCGCGGCAGAGGTCCATGTCCTCCTCGCGGTCGACCGTCCACACGAACACGCCGTGCCCGTGCCGCCGGTACTTCTGGACGACCGACGCCTTCTTCCGCAGGAACGCGATGTCGAGGCCGACCGTGCGGACGCCCGGGGGCAGCGTGCCGTCGAGCGGCAGCGAGCGGCCCTTGGCCGAGACGAGGTGCACCAGGGGCACCTTGGGCGAGAGCTTGTGGACCCGCTGGAGGGCGCGGCCGGAGAACGACATGACGCGCACGTGCGGACGGCCGGGCTGGTCGCCGCGGTCGAGGTCGAAGGCCCGCAGCACCTGGACGAGGGTCTTCTCGACGTCGTCGCCGTGCCGGGTCGGGTGCTTGGTCTCGATGAGGGTCAGCGGCTCGCCGCCCTGCTCGACGAGCGAGTCGAGCAGCCGCCGCAGGGTGAGCAGGTGCCCCCGCTCGGGGTCGGCGTCCGGTCCCTCGGCGTCGCCGGGACCGTTCTTCCACGAGGCCCAGTCCAGCTGCTCGAGCCGGGCCAGCTCGAGGGTCGAGACGACACCGGCGCCGTTGGAGGTGCGCTCGACCCGGCGGTCGTGGACGCACACGAGGTGGTGGTCCGCGGTGAGCCGCACGTCGCACTCGACGCCGTCGGCGCCGTGCTCGTACGCGCGGCGGTAGGCCCGGAGCGTGTGCTCGGCCTCCTCGGCACTGGCACCACGGTGGGCCACGACGAGGGGCCGGGTGGTCGTCTGCTGCTCGACGGTCACGGTTCACCATGATGACGGGTCCGGCTGTGCGCGCGGTGTGCGGGGCGCCGACACGCGGGAGGTCTCCCGGCGGGACCCGGCCCACGGCCGGCCGGCGTCGCCCCCGACGCGGCCGTCGCCGCCGACGTCGTCGCCCCCGCGGGCGGCGCGACTCACGCATCCGGCCGCCCTACCGTTGGACCATCGTGAGCCTTCCTCCCTTCCAGCACCTCGTCGACGAGCACTGGCGCGACGTCGCCCGGCTCGCGCACGGCCTCGTCGGCCCGGTGCACGCCGACGACGTGGCCCAGCAGGCGTGGACCCAGGCGCTCGCGGCCTACCCGCGGCTCACCCATGCGCGCAACCTGCGCTCGTGGCTCCTGACCATCACCCACCGCTGCGCGATGGACCACCACCGCGCCGCCCGGCGGACCACTCCGCACGAGGACCCGGCCGACCTCTCGGCGGCGCCCGCGGTCAACCCTCCCGAGGCGCGGGACGACGAGCTGTGGGGTCGCGTCGCCGCCCTGCCCGAGCGGCAGCGCGACGCCGTCGTGCTCCGCTTCGTCGGCGACCTCGACCACCGTGCCGTCGCCGCGGCGCTCGGCACGTCCCCCGGGATGAGCCGGCGTCTCGTGAGCGACGCGCTGGCCAGCCTGCGCCTCGACCTCATCGACCCCGAGGACCCACGATGACCGACCCGTTCAGCTCCTTCGCCCCCACCCTCGCCGGTCCGCCGCGGCTCGCGCCGACCGACGTCTCGTACGTCGTCGACGACACCGCCGTCGGCCGGATGCTCCTCGCCGTGCGCGACGACGGGCGGGTGCTGGCGACCGCCTACGCGCCCGACGACGCCGCCGAGGAGCGCTGGCTCCGGCGCCTCGCGGCGACGGTCAGCCCCCGCGTCCTGCGCCATCCCGCGCCGACCGACGCCGTCCGCCGGGCGCTCGAGGAGTTCCTCGCCGGCCGGACACGGCGGGTGCAGGTCGAGCCCGACCTCGCCCTCGCGTCGGCCTTCCAGCGCGAGGTGCTGACCGGCCTCGCCGAGACGGTCGGGTACGGCCAGCGGACGACCTACGCGGCGCTCGCGGCCCGCGTGGGGCATCCGGGGGCCGCACGGGCGGTCGGCACGGCGCTCGGCGGCAACCCGCTGTGCATCACGCTGCCGTGCCACCGGGTGCTCCCGGCCTCCGGTGGGGTCGGTGGCTACGCGGGCGGTTCCGCGGCCAAGGAGCGTCTCCTCGCCCTCGAGTCCCCCTCCCCGTAGCACCCGACTCATTGCGCATTTCCCACCTCGAGGGGCCGGTTTCGGGTCGCCTGAGGTGGGAAATGTGCAATAAGTCGGGAAGCCGGGGGGAGGGCGGCGGCGGGGTCAGTGGAAGCCGTGGCGGGCGAGGGGGTGCATCAGCTCGCGTTCCTCGTAGGCCAGGTGCGAGAGCAGCGTGTCGGTCAGCAGGTCGACGACGTGCCGCAGCCGCTCCATCGCCCCGTCCTCCTCGGCGACGAGCGCCACGAGGGCCCGGTCGACGTCGTCGAGGACGTCGTGGATGACCTCGTGCTCCTCCTCGAGCCGGGCGATGACCGGGGCCGCGTCCGGGTCGCTCCAGCGCAGGTGCGGGAAGACCGCCTGGTCCTCGAGGGTGTGGTGCCCGGTGACGACCCGGCAGTAGGACTCGCAGTAGGCACCGAGGGTCCACTGGTTCTGGCGCATCGTCATCGCGTTGACGGCGGAGCGCGCGGTGCCGACGGTCATCCGGCCCCGCGCGACCTGGTCGACGACGTCGCGCACCTGGGCCAGCTCGGCCCGGAGGTGGTCGTGGACCTCGACGAGGTGGCGGGGCGCGGCGAGCTGGGCGTCCGAGTAGGCCGCGGCGTCCGCGGACACCGGGTAGGTCGGGCGTGACGCCTCGTCCCACCCCAGCTCGCCGGTGAGCCGGGTTCCGTCATCCGGCGTCGGCACGAACGTGGCTGAGGCGGAAGCGGATTCGATGCCGGGCCGAGGCTCGGGCGCCGGCCCCGTCGTGGCCGGCCCGTCCGGCGCAGCGGAGGCCGTGTGCGCCCGCCCGGCCTCGACGAGCTCGCGCGTCGCCGGCGCCACCTCGCGGGCCCAGGCCTGGACGAGCCCCGGGTCGTCGGCGCCGAGGACGAAGGTCGCCATCCCGTGCTCGAGGGTGAGCTCGGCGAGCTGCTCGGGCCAGTCGGACGGGGTGCCGCGCAGCCCGCTCCCGGACCGACCGCCGGGGAAGACGTTGTAGAGCCGGCGGACCTCCTCCGGCGCCCGGCCGGCCGCCACCGCGGCCTCGTCGATGACGGCGTTCATCCCGCCGAGCGCCTCCGGGTCGGCGTAGCCCATGCTCGGCAGCCAGCCGTCGGCGAGCCGTCCGGTGACCCGCAGCATCCGCGGCTTGTAGGCACCGAGCCAGATGCCGACGGGGTGCGCGGGACGCGGGCCGGCGTGCAGCCCGACGACGCGGTGGTGCCGGCCCTCGACCCGCACCGACCCCTCGCCGGCCCACATCGCCCGCAGCACGGCGACGGCCTCGACGAGCGCGTCGACCGCCTGGCCGGGAGCGAGCCGCACGCCACCCGCCGCCTCGACGGCGTCCCAGAAGGCGCCGGTCCCGAGGCCGAGCTCGACGCGGCCGCCGGTCAGCAGGTCGAGGGACGCGACGGCCTGCGCGAGCACGGCCGGCGGTCGCAGCGGGAGGTTCGCGACGTTCGGGGCGACGCGCACGGCGGTGGTGCGGGCGCCGATGACCGACAGCAGCGTCCAGGCGTCGAGGTGACGGGCCTGGTAGGGGTGGTCCTGGACGGTCACGAGGTCGAGCCCGAGGACGTCGGCCAGCTGGGCGAGCTCGAGGACCCGCTCCGCGGACGCGGCGTCGGGGGTCGGGAAGATCCCGAACTCGAGGTCGTGCCCGTAGTCGGTCACGGTGCGGCCGGGCCCGCGGAGGCACCGCCCTCGGCACGCTCGTCCTCGACCGGGACGACACCGCCGACCCCCTCGTCGACGACGCTCGGGGGCAGCCGGCCCTCGTCGCCGTACCCGCCGAGCAGCTCGGCCATCGCGAGGTGTGGTCGGGCCTCCGCGGGCCGCCCCTGGCGTTCGAGCGTGCGGCCGAGGAGGAGGTTGGCGTACGCCTCGTCGGGGTCGTCGACGAGGATGGCGCGGGTCACCCGCTCGGCGCGTCCGAGCTGGGCGGAGTGGTAGTACGAGCGGGCGAGCAGCAGCCGCAGCTCGGTCGTGCCGTGCAGCGGCGGCTCGAGGGCGCTGGCGTCGACGAGGGCCGAGAGCTCGGTCGCCGCCGCCCGGTACTCCCCGTGCTCGAAGAGGCCGCGGGCGCGCTGGTAGCGGTCGGCCATGCCGGTGTCGGGGGTGGTCATGGGACGCACAACGCCGCGTCACGCCACCCTTGTTCCGGTCCGCGACGCGGGAGACCGGGTCGGCCCCCGTCCCCCACGTGCACGCCCGCACGAGGCAGGATCGGAGCGTGACCGTCCCGCCCTCGACGCCTCCGGAGCAGCAGCCGCGCCCCCCGCGGACGCGGCGCCTCTCCGACGGCGCGCGGGCCGTCGGCCGGGGCGGCAACGCCGGGCTGCGGGCCGTCGGGAAGGGGGGCGCGGCCTCGGCCCGCGCGGTCGGGCGCGGCGGGCGGGCGGCGGGGCGCCGCTTCCGCCGGTTCGCCGGCGCGGACGGCGCCGCGGACACCGGCCTCGCCCGGCTCACCGAGCTGCACGCCGTCCAGGTCGCCGGGGACGCCGCGGTGACGGTCTCCCTCGCCGGCACGGTGTTCGCGATGCCGACCGACGAGGCCCGCGGCCGGGTCGCCCTCTTCCTCCTGCTGACGATGGCCCCGTTCCTCCTCCTCGCGCCGCTCATCGGCCCGCTCCTCGACCGCTTCCGCCACGGCCGCCGCTGGGCCCTCGGCACGACGCTGGCCACCCGCGGCTTCCTCGCCTGGGTCCTCGCCTCGGCGGTCGTCGAGGACAGCCCGTGGCTCTTCCCGGCGGCCCTCGGCTGCCTCGTCGCGTCGCGCTCCTACGCCGTGGCCCGGGCCGCGGCGGTCCCGCGCCTGCTGCCGGCGGGCATCGGCCTCGTGAGCGCGAACTCGCGGCTCAACATCGCCGGCATCGTGGGGATGCTCCTCGGCGGCGGGCTCGCCGGCGCGGCGTCACGGATCGGCCCCGACTGGTCGCTGCGGGTCGCCTTCGTCATCTTCGTCGCGGCCACCGTCATGGCCATCCGCCTCCCCGCGCGGGTCGACAGCACGGTCGGCGAGCTCGACGTCGACGGCACCCCGGTGGCCCGCGAGCCCATCGGCAGCCCGGAACGCGGCGCCCGACGGCTGCGCGCGCTGCCGGTCGGGGTCCGCTACGTCCTCTGGCTGACCACCGGGGCGCGGATGCTCACCGGCTTCCTCACCCTCTTCCTCACCTTCCTCATGCGCGAGCACCCGCTGCCCGGATGGAAGGGGCCGGTCGTCCTCGCGCTCGTCGCCGGCGCCGCCGGGCTCGGCAACGCGCTCGGCTCGCTCATCGGCAACCGCAAGGAGACCCCCGCCCCCGAGGCGATGGCCTCCGTCATCGCGCTCGTCGCGCTGGTCGCGGCGCTCGTGACGGCGCTCTTCTACTCGGTGTGGGCGCTCGCCCTCGTGGGCCTCGCGGGTGGCGTCTTCGGGCAGCTGGCCAAGCTCTGCCTCGACGCGCTGATCCAGCGCGACGTCGCCGAGATGGTGCGGGCCCGGGTCTTCTCCTGGTCCGAGACCATCCTCCAGGCCTTCTGGGTGCTCGGCGGCACGATCGGCATCCTCGTGCCGCTCGAACCGCGGCTGGGCTTCTCGGTGATCTTCGTCGTCGTCCTCGCCGCGGGTGCGGTCGCGCTGCGGTCGCGCTCGACCGGCCGCACCCCGCCCACCCCGACCACCTCACCGGGCGGCCCACCGGGCGGCTCACCGACGACCTCGCCGGGGGACCCGGCGGTCGGCCATCCCTCGACTTGATACCCCTGGGGGTATCAAGCTACGATCGGCGACGACCCGACTCCCCCAACCCCTCGGAGGTCCCCCATGTGCTCCCCCGCCACCTGCCACGTCTGCGGCAAGACGACCTGGGCCGGCTGCGGCATGCATGCCGACATGGTCATGGCGTCCGTCCCGGCGCCCGCCCGCTGCACCTGCGCCGACGAGCCCGCCGAGCCCGCGCCCGGTCACGCCTTCGGCCGGTGACCGACGCCGGTCCGCGCGTGCGCCTCGAGCTCCGGCACCCTCCGGAGGTCGAGGCGCTCGCCGCGCTGCGTCCGCCCGAGCGGCTCCCGGCGTGGACCCGCGGCCGCCGGGCCGTCGCCATCCTGCTCGTCGGGCCGGTGCTCCTCACCCTGCTCGACGCGCTGCCGACCGGCCACGCCCCCTCGGTGACCGGGTGGGCGCTGCTCGCGGTGGCCGCGGGCGGCGCCTCGGCGACGCTCGCCACCTACCTCCCCCGCCGGTGGCCCCCCGCGACCCTGCGCCCCTCGGCGCCGTGCGCGGCCGGGCCGCTCGTCCTCCTCGTCCTGGCCTGGCTGATGGCCGGCCTCGCGCTCTCGACGGCGGCGCTGGTCCCCGGTGCGGTCATCGGGCTCGGCGCCCTCGCCCAGCGGGTGATGTCGGCCTCCGCCTGCGCTCCGCGCGCCTGACGCGATCCTCGACCAGCGCCCCGCCCCCCGGCCGCGACACCGCCTCGGGCCCCGGCTCCCCTCGGACCTAGGGTGTCCGGGTGTCCTCCCCGACCGCGGCCCGGCTGCGCCTGCTCGGCCTCGGAGTCGCGGTGCTCCTCGGCGCCGGCCTCGCGGTGCTCGTCCTCGGCGGGGACCTCGACGCGGTCCGGTCGGCGGTCGCCGCCAGTGGCCCGTGGGGGCCGCTCGTCTACGTCGTGCTGCACGTCGTGCTCACCCTCGTGCCCGTGCCGAAGAACCTTCTCGCCGGCATCGCGGGCGCCCTCTTCGGGCTGGGCGCGGGCGTCGCCCTCTCGTGGGCCGCGTCGGTGCTCAGCGCCTGGGTGACCTTCCTCGTCGCGCGGCGGCTCGGCGCGGAGGCCGTCGAGGGCATCACCGGCCCGCGGGTCGACCGGGTGCGGAGGGTCCTCCACGACCAGGGGCTGATCGCGGTCGTCATCGCCCGGCTCACGCCGTTCGTGCCCTTCACGCTGGTCAACTACGGCGCCGGGGTCAGCCCGGTCGGGCGGCGCGAGTACCTCGCCGGGACGGCGGTCGGCGTCCTGCCCGGGACCGTGGCCTACGTCGCGGTCGGCGCCTCCGCGGGCCGGGACGCGAGCACCATCCTCCTCGCCGGCGGCGCCGGTGCCCTCCTCCTCCTCGCGACCGTCCTCGTCGCCCGGAGGCTGCGTCGGCGCTGAGTCAGTCGTCGTCCCAGTGGTTGTCGTGCTCGGCCATGAAGGCCTCGTACCGCTCGCGGCTCCAGCCGTCGGTCCCCGCCGCGAGCCCCTCGAAGTAGGGCTCGCGCGGGGCGCCCGGCGCGAAGTGCAGGAGCATCTCGGCCGCGCCGTCCTCGTTCCGGAAGCCGTGCAGCCCACCCGGCGGCACGTGGACGAAGTCGCCGGACGCGGCCCGCACCCACTCGCGGCCGTCGAAGATGCGCACGACGCCGGACAGGACGTAGAACGACTCGCTGATCGTCCGGTGGAAGTGCGGGCCGGGTCCGCTCGGCGGGCCCGCGAAGGACCACCGGTAGAGGCCGAACAAGCCGCCGGTCGCCTCCCCGCGCGCGAGGTGGTGGACGCGGTTGCCGTTCGGGTAGACGAGGTCCGGCTCGCGGTCGCCCGGCGTCATCCACGCCGAGACCTCGCCGTGCTCTCCGGTGTAGAGGGTCGGGGGGTAGCTCACCCCCCGACCGTAGGCCCCTCAGGCGGCGAGCGCCTCCGCGACGGCCGGCCGCAGCGCCGTGGCCGGACGCCCGAGGAGCGACTCGAGGTCGGTCGTCGGCACCCGCAGCTCACCCGCCCGGATGCCGCGGTCCACGTCGGCGAAGACCTCGTCCATCGGGGCGGGGACGCCTGCGCCCGAGAGGATCTCGCGCAGCTGCTCCACGGGGACGTCGCTGTAGGTCACCGGGTCCCCGGTGGCCGCGGACACCGCGTCGGCGATCTCCGGCAGGGTCACGGCCTCGCCCCCCAGCTCGTAGACGTGGCCGGCGTGGCCGTCGGTGGTCAGCACGACGGCCGCGGCCTCGGCGTACTCACGACGTAGGGCGACCGAGACCCGGCCGTCGCCGGCGGCACCGACCATCCCGTGCGCCCGGTAGGTCTCGGCCTGGGCCGTGTAGTTCTCGACGTACCAGGCGTTGCGCAGGACCGTCGAGGGGACCGGTGACGCGTCGAGGAGCTCCTCGGTCGCGCGGTGGTCGGCCATGAGGAGCATCGAGGAGGTGTCGGCCCGCGGCCCCGAGGTGTAGACGAGGAGGCCGACCCCGGCCGCCGCGGCGGCGTCGATGACCGTACGGTGCTGGGCAACCCGGTCGGGCTCGGTGCCGGAGACGAGTAGCACCCGGGCGGCGCCCTCGAGGACCGCGCGCACCGCGTCGGCGTCCCCCCGGTCGACGGCGACGACCCGGACCCCACGCGCCGCGAGGTCGTCGAGCCGCTCGACGGCGCGCCCGGTCGCCGTGACGGCCTCCGGCGCGACGCCGCGCTCCAGCAGCTGCTCGACGACGAGCCGGCCGAGGTGGCCGGTGGCTCCGAGGACGACGACGGACGGGGACGAGGTGGTGGTCATGGCTGCTCCCGAGGAGGTGGTGGTGTGACGGACCGGTCGGTCTCTCCCGCCCCAACGAGGCAGGTCGGCGGACACTTCCCAGTGGAAAGTGGTGACCTTGAAGTGCTGTGGTTACCCGGTGGATACTGTGCAGGTGAGCCAGTCGACCCCGGTGCGCGCACCGTCCCCGTACGCCGCCGACTGCCCGACCCGCACCGTCCTCGACCGGGTCGGTGACCGGTGGACCGTCCTCGTCCTCCTCCTGCTCGAGCGCCGGACCCACCGCTTCACCGAGCTCCAGCGCAGCATCGAGGGCATCAGCCCCAAGGTGCTGACCCAGACCCTCCGGGCGCTCGAGCGCGACGGCCTCGTGACGCGCGTCGTCCATCCCGAGGTGCCGCCCCGGGTCGAGTACTCGCTGACGGCGCTCGGGCGCACGCTCGTGTCCGCCGTTGCCGCGCTCGACGTCTGGGCCCGGTCGCACATCGACGAGGTCGAGCAGGCCCGCGCCGCCTACGACGCGCGCTGAGGCTTCGACGCCCGGGGAGGCGATCGGTCCGCGGAGGTGCCCCGCGAGGTCCGTCGGGGTAGGAGGGAGGGGACCGCCCCACCTCGCCCCGAAGGAGCGCATCCACCGTGACCCGTTTCGGCTTCACCCTGATGACCGAGCAGAGCGGCCCCAAGGAGCTCGTCGACGCCGCCGTGCGCGCCGAGGCCGCCGGCTTCGACCTCCTCGTCTCGAGCGACCACTACTCGCCGTGGCTCACCGAGCAGGGCCACGCCCCGTACGCCTGGACCGTCCTCGGGGCCGTGGCCCACGCGACCGAGCGCGTCGAGCTCGCGACGTACATCACCTGCCCGACGATGCGCTACCACCCGGCCGTCGTGGCGCAGAAGGCGGCGACGCTGCAGATCCTCGCCGACGGCCGGTTCACCCTCGGACTCGGCGCGGGCGAGAACCTCAACGAGCACGTCATCGGGCAGGGCTGGCCCCCGGTCGCCCAGCGCCAGGACATGCTCGCCGAGGCGATGGAGATCATCCGCGAGCTGCTGACCGGCGAGCTGACCACCTACCGGGGTGAGCACTTCGACGTCGACTCCGCCCGCCTCTGGGACCTGCCCGAGCAAGGGGTGCCGATCGGGGTCGCGGTCAGTGGGCGCGCGGGCATCGAGCAGTTCGGCCCGCTCGCCGACCACCTCATCGCGGTGCAGCCGGAGGCCGAGCTCGTCGAGCAGTGGAACGAGCTCGCCGGGTCGACCATCGGCTCGGGCGCCCGGGCCATCGGGCAGATCCCGATCTGCTGGGACCCCTCCGAGTCGGCCGCCGTGACCCGTGCGCACGAGCAGTTCCGCTGGTTCGCCGGGGGCTGGAAGGTCAACGCCGACCTGCCGACGCCGATGGGCTTCAGCGGTGCGACCCAGTTCGTCCGCGAGGAGGACGTCGCGGAGTCGATCCCCTGCGGTCCGGACCTCGACCACATCGTCGAGTCGGTCGCGCCGTTCTGGGAGGCGGGCTTCACCGACATCGCCCTCGTCCAGATCGGCGGCGAGCACCAGGTGCCGTTCCTCGAGGAGGTCGCGCCCGAGCTCCTCGAGCGGCTGCGCGCCGCGGCCCCCTCCTCCTGACCTCCCGGCCCGTCGCGCTCAGGCGGGTCGGGCGACCCGGCCGAGGGTCGAGATGCCGACCCAGTCCGGCACCGCGCGGGCCACGTCGCGCGGCGCCTCGATGGCGACGAGCCGCGCCCGCAGCGCCGTCTCCCAGGGCCGGTCGCCGCGCCAGATCTCGGTCATCGTGCGCAGCGTCGTCGTCAGGGTGGCATCGACCGCGTAGCCGGGGTCGGCGTCGCACACGTCGACGCTCGCGCCGTCGACGACGACCCACCAGCGTCGGGCCCGGGGCTCGACGTCGGTGTAGGTGAAGGCGAGGACGGTTCGTTCACGAGGCCAGCGCTCCAGCGGCAGCGTGCGCTTGAGGTCCCACATGAGCAGGTGCGGGTCGAGGTCCTCCTCCCCGAGGTCGCCGACCCACCGGACGCCCCACGCCCCCAGGGCCTCGACGACCGGCCGCAGCTCCTCGCCGCTGCGGGTCAGGTGGTAGGAGGTGCGGCCGCCCTCGGTCCGGCGCTCGAGCACCCCGGCCCGCTCGAGGCGCCGCAGGCGCTTCGAAAGCAGGGTCGGCGACATCCTGGGGACCCCACGGCGCAGGTCGTTGAAGTGCGCACTGCCGCAAAGCAGCTCGCGGACGATGAGCAGCGTCCAGCGCTCGTCGAGCACCTCCATCGCCTTGGCGACCGGGCAGAACTGGCCGTACGTCGACGCCATCGCGCCCCTCCCGTGGCGTGGAGGCGGCCGGTGGTGGCCGCGAACCCAACCGGTTCCAGTGAACCGCCGCGCGGACCGGGGCACCAGTACAGATCGTGGACCCGCGGCGCTCCACATCGCGCACTGGAGGGCGGCCCTCGTGGACCCGGACGCTGGTGCGACACCACGTCGGACCACCGAAGGAGACCACGATGACCGTCCACCACCCGACCCCGGCACCCCCGGAGGTCAAGGCCCGCCACCGCGCCCTCTGGGCCCTCGGCGACTACCCGAGCGTCGCCGACACCGTCATCCCGCACCTCGGGGAGACCCTGGTCGACGCCGTCCGGATCGCCCCCGGCGAGCGCGTCCTCGACGTCGCCGCCGGCTGCGGCAACGCCTCGCTCCCGGCCGCCCGGGCCGGCGGGGACGTCACCGCCTCCGACCTCACGCCCGAGCTGCTCGCCGTCGGCCGCGCCCGGGCAGAGGCCGAGGGGCTCCCGCTGCTGTGGGACGTCGCCGACGCCGAGGACCTGCCCTACCCGTCCGCGACCTTCGACGTCGTCCTGTCCTGCGTCGGCGTGATGTTCGCGCCGGTCCACGAGGCGGCGGCCGCGGAGCTGGTGCGCGTCTGCCGGCCGGGTGGGCGCCTCGGCCTGCTCGCGTGGACGCCGGAGGGGTTCGTCGGCCGGCTGCTCGCCGCCATCCGACCCTGGGCCCCGCCGCCCCCGCCCGGTGCCCAGCCGCCGCCGCTCTGGGGACGGGAGGAGCACGTGCTCGACCTGCTGGGCGAAGGCGTGACCGACGTCCGGGCCGAGCGGCACGACCTCGTCGTGGACGCCTTCGCCACGCCCGAGGAGTTCCGGCGCTTCTTCGTCGAGCGCTACGGACCCACCGTCGCCGTGCACCGCTCGGTCGCGGACGACCCGGAGCAGCGCGCGGCGGTCGAGGCGGCCATCGGCGCGGTGGCGGCGGAGGCGGCGGACGCGCACGGCGTGATGCGCTGGGAGTACCTGCTGCTCACGGCGACCCGCACCTGACCCGCGACCGGCGGCGGTGGTCAGGCGTGCGGCGCAGGCTCCGCGTCCCCGGCGCCACCACGAGCCCGCTGGACGAGGAGGACGACGGCGACGACGACGGCGCCGACGAGCGCGCCGGCGACGGCCGACCCGAGCGTGTTGGTCAGCCACCCCAGCACCCCGCCGAGCACCCCGGTCGCGTCGTGGACCGCCACCTCGGCGTGGTGCACGAGCGAGTACGGCCCGTGCCAGCCGAGCTCGTCGGTGCCGACGAGGAGGATGTGGCCGCCGACCCAGAGCATCGCGACGATGCCGAGCGTGGAGAGGAAGGACAGCACCTTCGGCATCGCGCGCACGAGGCCCTCGCCGACCCGCCGCGCCCCGGCCGACTCCCGCTCGGCGAGGTGCAGACCGATGTCGTCCATCTTGACGATGAGGCCGACGACGCCGTACACGAGCACGGTGATGAGCACGGCGACGACGACGAGGACGATCGCCCGGGTCCAGAACGGCTCGGAGGCCACGTCGTCGAGCGCGATGACCATGATCTCGGCGGAGAGGATGAGGTCGGTGCGGATGGCCCCCGAGACCATCTGCTGCTCCTGCTCGGGACCGAGCTCGGCGACCGGCTCGTCGTGCGCCTCGTGGTGGGCCAGCTTCTCCCAGATCTTCTCCGCCCCCTCGTACGCGAGGTAGGTGCCGCCGACCATGAGGATGGGGGTGAGCAGCCACGGCAGGAACTGGCTGAGCAGCAGGGCGACCGGCAGGATGACGAGCAGCTTGTTGCGGATCGAGCCGATCGCGATCTTCCGGATGATCGGCAGCTCGCGCTCGGGGGTGACGCCCGTGACGTAGCGCGGGGTCACCGCGGTGTCGTCGACGACCACCCCGGCGGCCTTGGCGCTGGCCCGCCCCGCGGCGGCGCCCACGTCGTCGACGGAGGCGGCCGCGAGCTTGGCGATCGCGGCGATGTCGTCGAGCAGGGCCACCAGCCCACCGGCCATCGGTGAGGTCCTCTCCGTCGTGGCCCCGGCGCCCCCGGGGTCCCGTCGAGGACAACGCTACTGGGTCCGGGGTGGACCTCCGTCGCGCTCGGGCTCAGCGGGTGCGCGGGGGACCGGCGGCAGCGACGGCCGCGCAGACCTCGTCGAGCGACGCGAGCTCCTGGGTGCGCTCGAGCCGCGAGAGCCGGCAGCACACCCGCGCCGGGACGCCGAGGACGAGGCAGGCCGCGATGAGGTCGTCCTGGCGGGTCGGGAAGGGGTGCGCGACGAGCGCGAGACGCAGCTCGGCGAGGTCGGCGGCGAGGGTCGGGTCGTCCTCCGACCCCGGCCCGACCGCCTCGGAGGCGTGCACCGTCGTCATCCCCCGGACCTCCTCGTCCGTCGGCGCGCCCCACCTCTGCGCGGGGCGCCCCGGACGTTACCCGCTGTGGCGCGCCGACAAACCCCGAACCCGCGATCGTGCAGGTCAGGGTGCGTGGGGAATGCCCGGCCCGGGTGGGTGCGCTGCACCGGGCATGCGTGCTGTGACCTATGACCACTACGGAGACCTCGACGACGTGCTGCGGGTGCGCGAGGACCACCCCGACCCCAAGGTCGGCCCCGGCGAGGCCCTCGTCGAGGTGCGCCGTGCCTCGGTCAACCCCGTGGACTGGAAGATCGTCGGCGGTGGCCTCGACGGGATGATGGAGGCCGCCTTCCCCGTCGTCCCGGGCTGGGACGTCGCCGGCGTCGTGCGGGCCGTCGGGCCGGACACCCCGGAGTTCGCGCCCGGCGACGAGGTGCTCGCCTACGCCCGCAAGGACTGGGTGCACGGAGGCACCTACGCGGAGCTCGTCACCGTCCCGGTGCGCGCCCTGGCCCACAAGCCGGCCGCCCTCGACTGGGACTCGGCCGGCGCGCTGCCGCTGGCCGGGCAGACCGCGTACCGCGTGCTCAAGCGCCTCGAGGTCGGTCCCGGCGACACCGTCCTCGTCCACGCCGCCGCCGGTGGGGTCGGGCTGCTCGGGGTGCAGGTCGCCCGCGAGCTCGGCGCCCGGGTCATCGGCACCGCCTCGGAGCCCAACCACGAGCACCTGCGGTCGCTCGGGGTGGAGCCCGTGGCGTACGGCGACGGGCTGGTCGAGCGGGTGCGCGCCCTGGCCCCGGACGGCGTCGACGCCGTCGCCGACTTCGTCGGGGGCGTCCTCGACGCCACGCTCGGGGTGCTGCGCGAGGGTGGGCGGCACGCGTCGATCGCCGACCCGTCGGTCGCCGAGCACGGTGGCTCGTGGGTGTGGGTCCGCCCGGACGGCGAGGAGCTGCAGTGGCTCGCCGACCTCGCCGCACGCGGCGGCCTGACCGTCGAGGTGGCCGGCCGTTACGGCCTCGAGGAGGTGGGCGAGGCGTTCGCCCGCTCCCGTGAGGGCCACGTGCGCGGCAAGCTCGTCATCCACGTCTCGGACGACTGAGCCACGACGCCGCGAACCGGTACCCGCGGGCACCGGACCCGAAACCCGTGCGTCGCTGCGGGCCACGGTGTCGGACTCGCGGGGTACGGTCGGACGACGTGGCCCCGTCCGGGGCCCTCGGTGGTCGAGCAGCGCGCCACCGGTCCTCGTCCGGACCGGAGGTAGCCGTATGACCCCGCGCCCCAGCTCCACCCCCCACACGCGCCGCGCAGCGCGCGCCGTCCCCGAGACCGCCGACGCGGTCCCCGCCTCGACCACGACGGACGCCGACGAGCGCCTCGAGGGGCTGCTCGCGGCGCTCGCCCGCACCAGCGCACCGGCCGAACGCGACGACCTGGTCGCCCGGGTCGTCGAGCAGACCCTCGGCCTCGCCGACTCGCTCGCGCTGCGCTACGCCGGGCGCGGCATCGAGACCGACGACCTCCTGCAGGTCGCCCGTACCGCGCTCGTCGCGGCCGTCCACCGCTATCGACCGGGCGCCGGCCGGGGCTTCGTCGCCTACGCCGTGCCCTCGGTGCGTGGTGAGCTGAAGCGCCACTTCCGTGACGCCGGATGGGCCGTCCGGCCGCCGCGGGCCCTCCAGGAGCTGCGCGCCGACCTCGTGGCGACCGAGGAGGAGCTGCGCCACCGGCGGGGCCGCGAGTCGACGCTGGCCGAGGTCGCCGCCGCCCTCGGCCGCTCGCCCGCCGAGGTCGCCGCCGCGCGGGCCACCGGCTCGGCCTTCACCCCGGACTCCCTCGACGCACCGCTCCCGGGAGGGGGCAGCACGGGCGACCTGCTGCCCGGGGGCGCGGAGGACTGGGCCGAAGAGCTGCTCCTGCGCTCGACCCTCCACGACGAGGTGCGTCACCTGAGCGCCCGCGACCAGGTCATCCTCCGTCTGCGCTTCGTCGAGGAGCGCACCCAGCGAGAGATCGGCGAGCACATCGGGGTGAGCCAGATGCAGGTCTCGCGCCTGCTCGGGCAGGTCCTCGACCGGCTCCGCGAGCGCCTCGAGCCGACCGCCGCCGCCTGAGCACCGGAGCCCGGGCCCGGCCGCCCGCACCGGGTGCCGGGCCCGGGCTCCTGCGTCGCGACCGCGGCGGACGGTAGCGTCGCCGCCATGCGTGTGCTGCGCCGGGTCCTCGCCGTCCTGCTCGTGCTCGTCGTCGTCGGTGCCGTCCTCGGCTACCGGCGCTACGAGCCGCTGCTGCGCACCGGCACCGGGTACGCGGCCCACAACGCGTGCGCGGTCACCCTCGTGGCCGGCCGCGACGACCCGGACGCCGACATCCCGCCCAACCCGCTCGTCCCCTACCTCACCGGGTACGTCAACCAGGCCGGCGGCTCGTCCACCTCAGCCGTCGCCTGGCTGCTCGCCAAGCAGAAGGCTTGGTACACACCGGGATACGGGTGCACGGTGGCGCCGGAACGGCCGGCCGACCAGCGGCGCGCCACCAAGGTGGAGGCCGAGGGCAACCCGTTCACCGGGGCCGAGGCTCCCGACCCCGACCCCACGCTCACCGCGGCCCTCGCGAAGGCCTTCGGGGACGACCTCCCGCCCAGCGCGAAGCAGCGCCTCGGCACCCGGGCGGTCGTCGTCCTGCGCGGAGGCAGGCTCGTCGCCGAGCGGTACGCCTCCGGCTTCGACGCCGACACCCCGCAGCTCGGCTGGTCGATGGCCAAGAGCGCGACCAACCTCCTCGTCGGCCGCTACGTCCTCCAGCGCGGCCTCGACGTCCAGGAGGACCACCTGCGCCCGGAGTGGACCGACGAGCGGGGGAGCATCACGCTCGACCAGCTGATGCGGATGACGAGCGGCCTGCGCTGGGACGAGACCTACGACCTCGGCACCCCGATCACGCGGATGCTCTACGACGAGCCGGACATGGCGCGGTACGCGGCCAGCCAGCCGCTGGCCCACCAACCGGGCACCTACCAGCAGTACTCGAGCGGGTCGACCAACATCGTCTGCGCCTGGCTCGACTCGCTCGCCGACACGACCGAGCGCGACTTCCCCCGCACCGAGCTGTTCGCCCCGCTCGGGCTCTCCTCGGCGGTGTGGGAGACCGACGCCTCCGGCACGCCGGTGTGCAGCTCCTACCTCTGGGCGACCCCGCGCGACTGGGCCGTCCTCGGCGAGCTCGCGCTCCAGGACGGCGTGTGGAACGGCACGCGCCTGCTCCCCGAGGGCTGGATCACGCAGTCGACGACCGCGACGCCGGTCGACCGCAGCGAGGAGAAGGGCTATGCCGCCGGCTGGTGGGTCAACACCCAGGCCGACGGGTCCCTCGTCGACCCGTCGCTGCCCGCCGACGCGTACTGGATGAGCGGCCACGACGGGCAGCGCGTCTACGTCGTGCCGTCGGCGAAGCTCGTCGTCGTCCGGATGGGGTTCTCGCCCGAGGTCGACGGCCCGGCGCTGCGCTCGGACCAGCTCGTGCACGACCTCGTGGCCGCCGGGAGCTCCTGACCCGGCGTCCGTCCCGCGGCGCTCAGAAGGTCGGGGTGACCGTCACCCGGGCGCCGTCGGCGACGTCGTCGAACACCGGGATGCACGTGACCTCCACGGTGCCCGCGCCGTCCGACGGGGTCGCGGTGCACACCGTCTGCGCGCCGCCCTCGAACTCCATGGTGAAGACGGTCGGGACGTCGGTGGCGCCGGTGAAGGTGGCGGTCATCCCGGACACCGTGCGGCCGATGCCACCGTTGTCCTCGAGGGTCCAGCCGCCGTCGACCCGCGCGTTCGGCAGCTCGAAGCCGTCCCCGAGGCTGATGATGGTCACCGGGGTCCCGCCGGTGGGCAGGCCGGAGGGGAAGGCGCTCGAGGTGGGCAGCGCGCTGCGGACCTCGTCGACGGTCCTGGTCACGGTGCGCGCGAAGAAGATGCCGCCGACGACGACCGCGACGATCGCGAGGACGACGACGACCACGGCCGCGACGAGGCAGCCCTTGGCCGTGCTGCTCATCCCCTGCTTCGGCGGCGGCCACGGGCCGCCCGCCGGAGCACCGGGTGCGCCGTAGCCGGATGCGGGGACGCCGGCGCCCGGCTCCCCGTACGCGGTGCTGCCGTACGCGGTGCCGCCGTAGGGCGGCGCCCCGGCCTCCGGCGTCGCCGGCATCGGGGCGGTCGGCGCCTGCGCCACCGGGTCGCGGAAGTGGTCGGTCCACTGCTGGCCGTCCCACCACCGCTCGCGGCCGTCGGGCTGCGGGTGCCACCCGGGGGGTGCGCTCATCGCCGTCTCCTCCTCGCCCCGGCGTGGGTCGCCGTGCTGGGGACAGGCTATGCCCGGCGGACCACGACCCGGGGTGGCTCCCGGAGGCTCGCGCCGACGACGCAGTAGCGCTCGGTCGAGGAGGCGAGGCGCGCGAGCCGCTCGTCGTCGGCGTCGGTGGCGACCGTGAAGGTCACGGTCGTGGGGCCGATGCCCACCGGCGCCTCGCGGTCCACCCCGAGGGTGCCCCGGGCGTCGACGGTGCTCTCGGCGACCGCGTGGACCTCACCGAGCCGGAGGTCCATCGCGGTCGCGACGCTGCGCAGGGTGACCCCGGCACAGGCCAGCAGCGCCTCGAGCAGCATGTCGCCGCTGCACGCGTCGGAGCCGTCGCCACCGGTCGCCGGGTGCAGTCCGGCTCGCACCGGTCCGGCGAAGCCGTCGACGGTGCACGTGATGCCGTCGTCGCGGAAGTCCGCGCTCGCGCGCAGCGGGAAGACGGCCGTGGTCGGGTCGGCGGTGTAGCGCTCGCGCAGCGGGGCCTGGAGCTGGCGGAGCTCGGCACGGTTCATCCCCCCAGCCAAGCACCCCGGGGCCGGTCGTGGCACCCCCCTGCCCGCAGGTCCCGGCGAGGACGGCCGGTCACTGCCGGTCGGCGCCGCCCGGCTCCGGATGCTCCCGCGCGTACACCTCGAGGTCGACCGCCTTGGCGGACAGCCAGACCCGCCGGCCGGGGCCCAGGTCGAGCTCGGCGACCGCCGCGGGGGTCACGTCGACGAGGACCGACGGCGCGCCCTCGAGGTCGAGCCGGACCCGGTCGGTGAGCAGCGTCAGCCCGGCGACCGTGGCCGGCCAGGTGTTTCGCGCGCTCGAGGCCTGCGGCGGCCGGGTGCTCACGGTCACCGCCGAGGGCCGGAGGGCGACGAGCACCTCGCCCCGCTCGTCGTGGTCGGGGACGACGAACGACCCGCCGTCGGCGAGCGCCACCGTGCCGCCGTCGACCCGCCCGGCGTAGAGGTTGAGCCCGACGAGCCGGGCGACGTACTCGGTGGCCGGCCGCCGGGCGACCTCGGCCGGCGGCCCCTCCTGGACGACGCGGCCGTGCTCGAGGACGACGAGCCGGTCCGCGAGGACGAGAGCCTCGAGGGGGTCGTGGGTGACGACGAGGCAGGGGCCGGGGAAGTCGTCGAGGTGGTCCTTGAGCTCGCTCTGCACGTCGAGGCGGGTACGGGCGTCGAGTGCCGAGAGCGGCTCGTCGAGGAGCAGGACGTCCGGATCGCCGGCGAGCGCCCGGGCCAGGGCGACCCGCTGGGCCTGTCCGCCGGACAGCCGGTCGGGGCGCCGGCCGGCCAGCTCGGTGAGCCCCAGCCGGTCCAGCCAGGCCCGGGCCGCCTCGCGCGCCGCCGCCCGGCCCCTCCCGCGGACCCGCGGCCCGAAGGCGACGTTGTCGAGGACGCCGAGGTGCGGGAAGAGGCGGTAGTCCTGGAAGACGACACCGACCCGCCGCTCGGCCGCCTCGACGAAGCGGCCGCTCGCGGCATCGTCGAGGACGTTCTCCCCCAGTGAGATCCGGCCACCCGAGACCGGGACCAGGCCCGCCACGGCACCGAGCAGGGTCGACTTGCCCGCACCGTTGGGCCCGAGCACCGCGACCACCTCGCCGGGTGCGGCGGTGACGGACGCCTCGAGGGTGAAGGTGCCCCGGTGCACGGTGACCTCGACCGCCAGCCCGCCCGTGCCGGTGGCCGGTGTCACGAGGTCACCCCGCCGCGGACCCAGCGCTCGCGCAGCGTGACGAGCACGGCGACCGAGACGAGGAGGAGGACCAGGCCGAGGAGGATCGCGGCATCGGGGTCGGTCTCGAGCGCGTAATAGACGGCGATGGGCATCGTCTGGGTGCGCCCGGGGAAGCTGCCGGCGAAGGTGATCGTCGCCCCGAACTCCCCGAGCGCCCGGGCCCAGCAGAGGACCGCCCCGGCGGCGAGCGACGGCGCGACCATCGGCAGGGTGACCCGGCGGAAGACGGTCATCCGGCGGGCGCCCAGCGTGGCGGCGGCGTCCTCGTAACCCCGGTCGGCCGCGCGCAGGGCCCCCTCGACGGTGACGACGAGGAAGGGCATCGCGACGAACGTCTCGGCCATCACCACCGCGGCCGAGGTGAACGGGAGGGTGATGCCGAACCAGGCGTCGAGGTACCGGCCGAGGATGCCGGTGCGCCCGAAGGCCATGAGCAGCGCGACGCCGCCGACGACCGGCGGCAGGACGAGCGGCAGGGTGACCAGCGCCCGGAGCAGCCGCAGGCCGGGGACGCTGCTGCGGGCCAGGACCCACGCGAGGGGCACGCCGACGACGAGCGCGATGGCCGTGGCGAGGGTCGAGGTCCACAACGAGAGGCGCAGCGCCTCGCCGGCCCGCGAGCCGTGCAGGATCGGCCACGCGTCGCTCCACGGGGCGCGCAGGAGCAGGCCGAGGAGCGGGACGAGGAGGAACGCGACGGCCAGCAGGGCCGGGACGAGCAGCGGCGCCGGTGCCGAACGGGTGGTGTCCCCGCCGGCGGCGCGCCGCGCCCGGTCCCGTGCGGTGAGGGTCGTGGCCGACCCCCGGCCCCGGTCTCGCCGGGCCTCGGGTCGGTCCTCACGACCGGGTGCCGGTGCCGTCACGGCTGCCGGAACCCGGCCGCCGTGAGGACCTTCGCGCCGTCCGCGGACAGGACGTGGTCGACGAAGGCGGCGGCCAGCGGGGCGTTGGCGCTCTTGCTCAGCGCGGCGATCGGGTAGCTCGTCGAGGCGTTGACGTCCGTGGGGATCTCGATGCCCGTGACCTTGCCGCCGGCCGCGCGGACGTCGGTGACGTAGACGACCCCGGCATCCACCTCGCCGAGCGTCACCTTGCCGAGCACCGACCGGACGTCCGGCTCCAGGGTGACCGGCGTGATGGTGAGGCCGGCGTTCGTGAACACCTTCGCGGCGGTCGACCCGCACGGCACCTGCGGCTGGCAGAGGGCGGTCTTGACGCCGGCGCTCGCCAACGAGTCGAGGCCGGTGACCCCGCCGGGGTTCGACGGTGGCACGGCGATCTCCATGACGTTCTCGGCGAAGGTCTTCGGGTCCTTCGCGTCCCCGGCCGCGACGACGGTGTCCATGTTCTTCACGCTCGCCGAGGCGAAGACGTCGGCCGGTGCGCCGGAGGTGATCTGGGTGGCCAGGGCGGAGCTCCCGCCGAAGCTCAGGGTCACCCGGACCCCGGGGTGCGCGGCCTCGAACTGCTGCGCGAGGGTCGTGAACGACTCGGTGAGCGAGGCCGCGGCGAGGACGGTGATGTCACCGGTGAGGGACGAGCTCGCGGTCGCGCCGGCGCTCGGGCTGGTGCCCGCGCCGCGGTCGTCCGAGCCGCAGCCGGCGAGGCCGACCCCGGCCACGGCAACGAGCAGGGAGGTGACGACGCGACGCACGGCGGCTCCTGGGCGGTCGGGTGGTGGTGGGCCGGTCGCGGTCAGCGGGTCCGGGGGATCTCGACGGAGACGTTGGTGGCCTTGACGGCGGCCACGGCGAGCACGCCCGGCTCGAGACCGAGCTCGTCGGCGGCCTCCCGGGTCATGAGCGACACGAAGCGGTGCGGTCCGGCCTGGATGTCGACCTGGGCCATGACGCCGTCCTTGACGACGCGGGTGACGAGGCCCGGGAAGCGGTTGCGCAGCGAGGCGGCGGCGACGTCGCCGGTCTCGAGGTGGGCTGCCTCGCGGGCCAGCTCCTCGGCGAACCGGGCCAGCACGTCGCCCCGCACGGCCCGCCGGCCGGCGTCGTCGGTCGTCGTCTCGATGCGCCCGGCGTCCGCCCAGCGGCGCACGGTGTCGTCGCTGGTGCCGAGCAGGTCCGCAGCCTCGCGGATCCGGAAGAGGTGCACGAGCACAGCCTAACCCGCATCTGCGCCTGCGTCGTCCATCTTGCGTCGAACTCGCGTCGCGAACAGCGATGCAGGGCCGCAGCAGCGGTTCAGCCGTCCAGGACCGTCAGCTCGTCCTCGGTGAGCATCCGGGAACGGATGACGAACCGGACGCCCTCCGGCGCCTCGAGCGAGAAGCCCGCGCCGCGCCCCGGCACGACGTCGATGGTCAGGTGCGTGTAGCGCCAGTACTCGAACTGGGGGCGCGAGATCCAGACGGGGACGGGGCGCTCGAGGTCGACGTCGAGCGCACCGAGGAACACGTCCTGGTCCCCGACGAGGAACTCGCCGTCCGGGTAGCACATCGGCGCGGACCCGTCGCAGCACCCGCCGGACTGGTGGAACATCAGCGGGCCGTGGGTGCCGGTGAGGCGACGCAGCAGCTGCGCCGCCCCACCGGTGACCGCGACCCGGCTCACGGTGGCCGGGATCCCCATCGGCTCAGAAGAACCCGAGGGCGTCGGGGCTGTAGCTGACGAGGAGGTTCTTCGTCTGCTGGTAGTGCTCGAGCATCATCTTGTGGGTCTCGCGGCCGATGCCGGACTGCTTGTACCCGCCGAACGCGGCGTGCGCCGGGTACGCGTGGTAGTTGTTCGTCCAGACCCGGCCGGCCTTGATCTCACGGCCGGCACGGTAGGCCTGCGAGCCGTCGCGGCTCCACACCCCGGCGCCGAGGCCGTAGAGGGTGTCGTTGGCGATCTTCAGCGCGTCGGCCTCGTCGTCGAAGCGGGTGACCGACACGACCGGTCCGAAGATCTCCTCCTGGAAGACCCGCATCGAGTTCTCGCCCTCGAAGACCGTCGGCTGCACGTAGTAGCCACCGGAGAACTCGCCGCCGAGGTCGGCCCGGGCGCCGCCGATGAGGACCTTCGCGCCCTCCTGCTTGCCGATGTCGATGTAGGAGAGGATCTTCTCGAGCTGGTCGTTGCTGGCCTGCGCGCCGATCATCGTCTCGGTGTCGAGCGGGTTGCCCTGGACGATCTTCGCGACGCGGTCGACGGCGTCCTGGAGGAACTCGTCGTAGATCGAGGACTGGATGAGCGCCCGGCTCGGGCAGGTGCAGACCTCGCCCTGGTTGAGCGCGAAGAGCGCGAAGCCCTCGAGTGCCTTGTCGTAGAACGAGTCCCGCGCCCGAGCGACGTCCTCGAAGAAGATGTTCGGGCTCTTGCCGCCGAGCTCGAGGGTCACCGGGATGAGGTTCTGGCTGGCGTACTGCATGATCAGCCGGCCGGTCGTCGTCTCGCCGGTGAAGGCGACCTTGGCGATGCGGGGGCTGCTCGCGAGCGGCTTCCCGGCCTCGACGCCGAAGCCGTTGACGACGTTGAGCACGCCGTCCGGCAGCAGGTCGCCGACGAGCTCCATCAGCTTGAGGATGGACCACGGGGTCTGCTCGGCCGGCTTGAGGACGACGCAGTTGCCGGCGGCGAGGGCGGGGGCCAGCTTCCAGACCGCCATGAGGATCGGGAAGTTCCACGGGATGATCTGCGCGACGACGCCCAGCGGCTCGTGGATGTGGTACGCCACGGTGTACTCGTCGATCTCGCCGATCGAACCTTCCTGTGCCCGAACGGCACCCGCGAAGTAGCGGAAGTGGTCGATGGCGAGCGGAAGATCGGCGGCGAGGGTCTCGCGCACCGGCTTGCCGTTGTCCCACGTCTCGATGACGGCGAGGTCCTCGAGGTGGGCCTCCATCCGGTCGGCGATCTTCAGCAGGATGTTGGAGCGCTCGGTGGCGCTGGTGCGGCCCCAGGCCTCGGCGGCGCCGTGCGCGGCGTCGAGGGCGAGCTCGACGTCCTCGGCGGTGCCGCGGGCGATCTCGGTGAACGCCTGGCCGGTGACCGGCGTGATGTTCTCGAAGTAGGCGCCCTTGACCGGCGGGACCCACTGTCCGCCGATGTAGTTCTCGTAGCGGCTCTTGACCTCGATGCCGCTGCCTTCGCGGCCGGGCGGGGTGTAGGTCGTCATTGACTCGATCTCCTTCGATCGTCGGGACCCGTCAGCGGGTTGCCGGCGACCGTAGGCGGCGCGACGTTGCAACCACGCTGCACCGCCCCGGCCGTACCCCTCCTTCCCCGCCTCCTCCTCGTTCCCCGAACGTGTGTGAAGAACGTCGGCATGCCGAGGTTCTTCACACACGTTCGTGGAGGGAGGGGCGCGGTGGGGGTCAGGCGTCCTCGGCGAGCAGCCGGGCGACCTCGGACTCGGCCAGCGGCCGCAACGGTGAGGTGGGGGGCAGCGTCTCGAGCTGGCGCTCCCACATCTGCAGGTCCCCGGCGCCCCAGCGCGACCGGGTCCAGCCGACCATGAGGTCGGCCTCGCCGGATCCGAGCACGGCCGCGCGCAGCCGAGCCTCGAGCACCTCGCGCAGCTCGACGACCGCGGGCGCCTCGGACCCGGGCAGCAACGGGCCCTTGTAGGCACGCTGGGCGTCGCGCACCCGGCCGGCCGCCAGGTGCGCGAGGACGCCTGACCAGTCGGTCTCCGTCTCAGCACCGAAGCGGTACGGCCGCGAGCGCAGCACCTCGGGCCCGAGGAGCGTGCGCAGCCGGGTCATCTCGGCCCGCAGCGTCGAGGACGTGACCCGCCCCGGGTACACCTCGACCTCGAGCTCCTCGGCGGTGAGCCCGCGTGGGTTCTCGGCGATGGCCGCGACGATCTCGCTGTGCCGGCGGCTCAGCCGGTGCGTCCGGCCACCGACCTCGACGACGGCCTCGGGCAGTCCGAGCGCACGGACCCGCACGACCGCCGGCGCCAGTCCGCCGACACCCGAGCCGTCCCCGGCGTCCGGCGCGACGAGCATCCCGGTGAGGGCGAGCCGGCCGAGCTCGGACTCGGCCATCCGGGCCGCCGCGCGGATCATCGCGAGGCTCTGCGGCGTGGCGACGTCGGGGCCGCCGGTGATGTCGACGACGCCGAGGACCGCGCTCGTCACCGGGTCGTGGATGGGCGCGGCCGCGCAGGACCACGGGTGGACGAGCCGGTTGAAGTGCTCGCCGGCGCGCACGACGGCCGGGCCGTCCAGGTGCAGGGCCATGCCGGGCGCGTTGGTCCCGGCGGAGTGCTCGTTCCACGCGGAGCCCTCGACGAAGTTGATGGCCTCGGCCCGGCGCAGCACCCCCGGGGCGCCGGCGACCCAGAGCAGGTGACCGGTGGCGTCGCCGACCGCCATCAGCGCGTCACAGTCGACGGCGGCCCGGCCGAGGACGTCGTAGAGCAGCGGGAAGACGTGCGAGAGGACGTGCGCGGACCGGTAGTCGGCGAGGTCCGGGCCGTCGAGGACGACCGGGGCGAGGTGCGCGTCCGGGTCGACCCCGGCGGCCGATGAGCGCAGCCAGGACTCGGCGACGACCGAGCGCACGCCGGCGCGGTCGTCGTCCGACCCTCGGCGGGTGGTGTCCTTCGGCACGCCTGAAGTACACACCGCGCCCGGCGGCGCGGCAACGACCTATCCGGATGGGGGCCGGGCCGCCGCCCGCGCCTCGTGCGCGGAGGTGGTCGCCGGGGCGACCGTTTGGGCACACGACGCGGACGGACGACCCGGGGCGGGCGGCCTCCCGTGCCAGCATGGGCCGCGGAGGTGGTGCGACGTGGCCGACGTCGAGGTGATCAAGGACGAGAAGGCGTGGATGGCCCGGGTCGACGGGCACGCCGCGGGCCAGCTGGCCTACCGGGACAGCCTGGACGGCTCGGCGGTGGTGCTCGTGCACACCGAGGTCGGCGAGGAGTTCGAGGGTCGCGGTGTCGGGGGCGCCCTCGTGCGGGCCGCCGTCGACGACATCGCCGCCCAGGGACGGACGGTCCGTCCCGACTGCCCGTTCGCCGCGGAGTGGCTGCGCCGCCATCCGGACCACCCGGTGCAGGTGCAGCAGCGCACCTGAGGGGCGCCGGCCGGACCACGGCACCGGGAACCCCGAGGTCGCACGGGAACGGTTCCGGTGCGACCCCGGGGTTTCCGGCACCGGGGGGAAAGCCGCGGGTCCGGCTCAGCCGCCGGTCGGGGGCGTGGCCCGCAGCACCTCGAGCCGGGCCCGGTACTCCTGCTCCTCGATGTCGCCCGCGGCGAACCGGGCGGCGAGGGTCTGCTCGGCGCTCGGCCCGCGGTGCATCCCCGGACCGCCCGGCCGGCCGCCCCAGGGACCGCCCCAGCGGCGGAACACGAGCAGCCGCAGGGCCATGAAGAAGAGGACCCAGAAGAGGACGAACCCGAACGGGAAGAAGAGGAACCACCAGTGGAAGCCACCCCCGGCGTAGGGACCGTAGTGGGTGGCGATCGTCGTCAGCGCGGTCATGTCGCGTCCTTCCGATGCGTGACGTGACCGGCTCTCGGCCACACCACCACGGTCGGCCGCGGGGGTCTGCTCGCGCGTCGGCCCGGGGATGGCTCCTCGGCTGCGCCCGCGGGAGTAGGCCGCGGGCCGGCGCCCCGCCTCAGGCCATCCAGCCGGGCCGGACGAGGCCGCTCTCGTAGGCGAGGACGACGAGCTGGGCGCGGTCGCGCGCCCCGGCCTTGGTCATCGCCCGGCTGACGTGCGTCTTCGCCGTCGCGGGCGAGAGGAAGAGCCGCGCGGCGATCTCGTCGTTCGTCAGGCCCTCCCCGACGAGCGCGACGACCTCGCGCTCCCGCTCGGTCAAGGCCTCGAGGGCCCGCACCTGCTCGACCGGAGGGCGGCGGGCGTCCCCCGCGGAGACGTGCTCGACGAGCCGCCGCGTCACGCTCGGCGACAGCGCGGCGTCGCCGGCCGCGACCTGGCGGACCGCGGTCAGCAGGTCGGCCGGCTCGAGGTCCTTGAGGACGAAGCCGCTCGCTCCCACCCGCAGCGCCTCGAAGACGTACTCGTCGAGCTCGAAGGTCGTGAGGACGAGGACGCGCGTCCCGGCCAGCGCGGGGTCGGCACAGATCTCCTCCGTCGCCGAGAGGCCGTCGCGCTCGGGCATCCGGATGTCCATGAGCACGACGTCGGGATGCGTCTCGCGGACCACCCGCACCGCGGCTGCGCCGTTGCCCGCCTCGCCGACGACCTCGAGGTCGGGCTCGCCGTCGAGGATCATCCGGAAGCCGGCCCGCAGCAGCGGTTGGTCGTCGACGAGGACGATGGTCGTCATCGGTGCTCCTCTCCGAGCGGGAACGTGGCCGAGACGCGGTACCCGCCGCCGGGGCGCGGACCCACCTCGAGCGTGCCCCCGAGCCGCTCGACGCGCTCGCGCATCCCGACGAGGCCGGTACCCGAGGTCTCCGCGGTGTCGATCGCCGCCCCCTCCGCGCCCGGGTCGGTCACCCGGACGGACAGGCGGGACTCCGTGCGCGACACCTCGATCCGCGCGTGACGGGCGCCACTGTGCCGACGCACGTTGGTCATCGCCTCCTGGACCACCCGGTAGGCCGCGGCGTCGACGGCGACCGGCAGGCCGTCGGCCGAGCCGTTCGCGACGGCGAGCTCCCAGGCGAACGACGGGTCCGCCGCCACGAGGCCGGGCACGTCGGCGAGCCCCGGCCCTGGGCGCACCGCCGCGGCCACCGCGGGGTCCCGGACGGCGTCGAGGACCCGCCGCACCTCCTCGAGCGCGCGGTGCGACTCGGCCTTGACGGTGGTCAGGGCCTGCCGGGCGTTCTCGGGGTCGCGGTCGAAGGTGTGCAGGGCGGCCCCGGCCTGGACGTTGATGAGGGTGAGGCTGTGCCCCAGCGCGTCGTGGAGGTCGCGGGCCATCGCCATGCGCTCGTCGGTGCGGGCGCGTTCGCTGCGCCGGGCCCGCTCCTCGCGGACTGCCGCGAACCGCTCGCTGCGCCGCCGGAACCCCTCGACGAGGAGGGCCGCGACGGGGGCCGCGAACACCGGACCCACGGGGGCACCGGTGGCGACGTACGCCAGCGCGGCGACGATGGAGACGGCGAGCGGCACGAGCGGCCAGCGCGAGAGCGCGGCGACGGCGAGCGGACCCACGACGAGCAGGGCCACCGAGCCGGACCCGAGCGTGCGGCCCTCGGAGTGCGCCCGCCCCCACGAGCCGCCCAGCTGGACGGCGAGGGCGACGAGGGCCAGCGGCACCGCCGGCACCCAGGTCGGCGGTCCGTGGCGCCTCGCGCGCGGCGGCCCGTCCATCCCCCGACGGTAGCCGCGCGGCGGGCGGCCCGGCATCCGCCACGGGGAGTAGGCCGCCCTGCACCGCGGGGTGTACGGCACCGGTGGACGGACGATCGGACACGTTGTCCCGCGGGCGTCCCCGGGTGAGACTGCGGTATGGGCACCGTCGTCAGCTCCGACACGCGCCGGCGGTGGCTCGTCGTCGTCGCGGGCACGGCGGTGCTCGTCACGCTGCTCGGGCTGGTCCCGGTGCTGCGCTCCACGGTCGCCGTCGGACGGACCACCGCTTCCCCCGACCGCATCGTGGCCCGGGCCCTCGCGTCGGCGGGGGTCGCCTACCGCGCCGACGGTGAGAGCCGCGGCGGGCTGGCGCTGCCGGACATCAGCGGGTTCGGCGACCTCGCGACGCTCCTCGGCGGCACGACACGCACCCGCATCTGGTGGGACGGACCGCGCCACTGGCGGGTCGACACCGTCGACGCGACCGGCGAGAGCGACACCTACGGCCTCCCGTCGTCGACGACGACGTGGGACTACGGCAGCCGCCGGCTCGTGACGGTCGTCGGCGACGCCCGGGCACGGCTGCCCCGGGCCGACGACCTCGTCGCCCCCGCCGCAGCCCGCCGACTGCTGTCCTCGGTCGGTCCGCAGGACCGGCTCTCGGCCCTGCCACCGCAGCGGCTCGACGGGCGCACCGCGGACGGAGTCCGGGTGGTCCCGGGCACGGGCGGGAGCACCATCGCCCGGGCGGACGTGTGGGTCGACCGCGCCACCGGCCTCCCGCTGCGCGTCGTCGTCGTCGGGACGACCGGCGGCGACGCCCTCGTCAGCGCGCTGAGCGGGGTGCGGGTCGGCCGGCCCGACGGGCGCGTCCTCGTCCCGCCCGCACCCCCGACGGCCCGCCGCTCGCTCGAGACCGCCCCCGACCTCGTCGCCCGGGTCGCACAGGAGTCGCCGTGGGCGATGCCGCCGCGGCTCGGCGGGCTCGACGCCTCCGGGCCGCTCGTCGGTGGCACGAGCACGTACGGCACGGGCCTGGTCCGGGTCGCCGTGCTGCCGCTCCCGGGTCGCACCGCCCGCGACGTGATGCGCAACGCGACGTCCGCCGGCTCGGTCCTCGAGGAGGTCGAGGGCGGCTCCCGGGTGCGGGTCGGCTCGAGCCTTCTCAACGCGCTCCTCGTCCGGGGTGACGACCGGCGGCACGCCTACGTGGTCGCGGGCCTCGTCGAGCCGCGGGTCCTCGACGCCGTCGCGGCCGACCTACTCGCGTCGCCGCCGCCGCCCCGGGAGGCGCCGTGAGCGAGGAGACGGTCGACACCCCCGCGGCCATCGCAACCCGTGGCCTGACCAAGCGCTTCGGCCGGGTCGCGGCGGTCGACGGCCTCGACCTGCTCGTCCGCCCCGGCGACCGCTACGGCTTCCTCGGCCCCAACGGCTCGGGCAAGACGACGACCGTGCGGATGCTCCTCGGCCTCGTCTACGCGACGAGCGGCGAGGTGGAGGTGCTCGGGCACCGTATCCCCCGCGAGGCCGGCGCCGCGCTGCCGGGCGTCGGAGCGCTCGTCGAGGGCCCGGCCGCGTACCCGCACCTGTCCGCGCGCGCGAACCTGCGGCTGCTCGACGCCGCCGGGCCGCCGGTCAGCGGTGGTCCGCTGGCGGAGGGTGTGGGGTCGCGGCGCAGCCGGACGCGGCGGATCGAGGCCGCGCTCGAGGAGGTCGGGCTCGCCGACGTGGGACGCAAGCCGGTCCGCGCGTACTCCCTCGGGATGCGCCAGCGGCTCGGGCTCGCGGCGGCCCTCCTGCGGGGTCCGCGGCTGCTCGTGCTCGACGAGCCGACGAACGGCCTCGACCCCCGCGGCATCGCCGAGGTCCGCGACCTGCTCGTCCGGCTCAACGAGAACGGCACGACGGTCTTCCTCTCCAGCCACCTGCTGGCCGAGGTCGAGCTGTTCTGCACCCGGGTCGGCGTCCTCGACCGCGGCCGACTCGTGGCCCAGGACGCCCTCGACGCCCTCCGCGGTCCGACCGGGCGCACCGTCGTCCGGGTCGACGACATCGCGGCGGCCGCTCGAGCGCTCGGTGTGCCCGAGCCGTCGCCCGGACCTGACGGACCGGACGGCGCCGACGGCGGGCGGCTCGTCCTCGACGGGGTCGGCGTCGCCGAGGCCACCGAGCGGCTCGTCCGGGCCGGGATCGCGGTCCGGGAGGCCGTGCCGGAGCGCCGCACCCTCGAGGAGTCGGTCCTGGAGCTGACGTCGTGATCCGCGTCGAGCTGCGCAAGCTCCTGCTCCGCCCGCGCACGTGGGTGAGCATCGGGCTGTTGTGCCTGCTGCCCGTCGTCGTCGCGATCTTCCTGTCCGTCACGAAGATCGCGCCACGTCCCGGCCAGGGACCGACGCTGCTCGCGGCCGTGCTCGGCAACGGCGCCCTCTACCCCGCGGCGGCGCTCGGCATCGTCCTGCCGTTCTTCCTGCCGATCGCCGTCGCCGTCCAGGCCGGCGAGGCGGTCGCGGGCGAGGCGTCGACGGGGATGCTGCGCTACCTCCTCGTGCGACCGGTCGGCCGGACCCGGCTGCTCGCGGCGAAGCTCGTGTCGATCCTCGTCTACACCCTGCTCGCCGTCGTCGCGGTCGCCGTCGTCGGCTACGTCACCGGCGTCACGCTGCTCGGCACCTCCGGTCAGCTGACGACGACCACGCTCGCCGGGACGACGCTCACGCCGACCGACCTCGCCTGGCGGACCGGCGTCATGGTGCTCTCCATCGGATGGTCGATGGTCGGGCTCGCGGCCATCTCGCTCTTCCTCTCGACCCTCACCGACTCCGCTCTCGCCGCGGCGCTCGGCGGGCTGGCCGCGCTCGTGAGCAGCACCGTGCTCGTCACCCTCGACGCCACGGTGGCGGTGCGCGACTACCTGCCGACGCGGTACTGGCTGGCCTGGGTCGACCTCTTCCGCGACCCGATCCCTTGGCACGACCTGCAGGCCGGGGCGCTCGTCCAGGCCGGCTACGTCGTCGTGTTCCTCGGGGCGGCCTGGGCCAACTTCGCGACGCGCGACATCACGAGCTGACCGTCACCTCCGGCCGACCAGCGCCAGCGAACCGGCGGCCCGCACCGCACCGCACTCGCCGGCGGGCGGTGGGGCGTCCACCGGCGGGCCACCGAGGGCCCGCAGCACCAGCCCGACGACGAGCGGGTCGCCGGGCAGGCCGCCGTGCGTGACCCGGGCGTCGGCGCAGACCGCCTGCACCTGGACGTCGACCGCACCGGCGAGGACGGCCGAGTCCGGTGGCGTCACGGTCTCGTCGTCGGCGGTCCACACGCTGAGCCAGTGGGCGGCACCGGGCGTCTCGGGCAGGCCGGCGAGCAGGTCGCTGCCCTCGGCCAGCTGGCGGCAGGCGGTCGGGCACGCGCCGCCCCCGAGCACCGCGCCGAGGCTCGCCACCGACGTGCCGTGGTGCGGCGACCCGAGCGTGACCACCCGGCGGGCGGCGTCCCCCCCGGTGCTGGCGGCCCAGACCCGCGCGACCACCCCGCCGGCCGAGTAGCCGACGACGTCCACCGACGCGGCGCCGCCGGCGAGCGCGGCGTCCGCCGCCCGGCCGAGCGCGGTGGCCTGGGTGCGCAGGTCGCCGGTGCCGTCCCCGACGTCGACGACCCGCACGTCGCGCCCGACCGAGCGCAGGGCCGTCACGAGTGGCGAGAGCGACGTCTCGCTGCCGCCGTACCCGGGGACGAGGAGCACCGGACCCTCGGCCGGTTCGCGCCCGCTCCCGCCGAGCGTCCGCGCCACGACGAGGCCGACCACGGCGAGGAGGGCGAGCGCGAGCAGCCCCCCGAGGAACGCGCGCCGGCGGCGACTCATCGCGCGCGCGTCCCGGCCATCCCGCGATGGTACGAGCCGTCCCCGGGATCTCCGGCGGCGTCAGCGCAGCCGGTCGAAGACCGCGTCGACGGCCGGGATGCGGGCGCGGTACCCGGCGAGCAGCCGGCGCGCGACGGTGACCGAGTCGACGAGCGGGTGCAGCGCGAACGCCTCGACGGCCATCGCCTCGTCCCCGGTCAGCGCGGCCCGGATGACGAGCCGTTCGACCGCCTTGACCTGCTCGACCAGCCCGAGCGGATGACCGGTGAGCGGCGGCAGCGGGTGCGGCCGTGGCCCGGCCGCGTCGACGACGCACGGCACCTCGACGACCGCGTCCTCCGGCAGCCCCGGCACCGTGCCCCGGTTGCGGACGTCGAGGATGAGCTCGGCCGGCTCGCCCCGGCTGATCGCGGCCATGATCGCGAGGGCGACGCCCTCGTACCCTCCGCCCTGGACGTCGGCCTCGTCGCGCTCCTCGTCCTCGCCACGCGCCTCACGCATGTAGGTGGCGTTGCGCTCCATCCGCACGCGGTCCCACTCGGCGAGGGCACCGGGTCGGCCTCCGTCGAGCGCCGCGTAGAACCCGCGCTGTTGCTCGAGCAGGTACTCGCCGCGGGTCTGCTCGGCCGCCCGGATGGAGCGGACGGCGTCCCGGGTGAAGTAGTAGTAGTAGAGGTACTCGTTGGGGATGGTGCCGAGTGTGCGCACCCAGTCGAGCCCGAAGAGCTGCCCCTCCTCCATCGACGCCAGGGCGGCGTCGTCGCGCAGCAGGTCGGGGAGGACGTCGCGACCGTCGTGGTGCAGGCCGCGCAGCCAGCCGAGGTGGTTGAGCCCGACGTAGTCGACGGTGGTCACGGCGGGTGCGAGGCCCAGCCGAGCAGCAGCCCTGCGCGCCAACCCGATCGGGCTGTCGCAGATGCCGACGACGCGGTCGCCGAGCACCCCCTGCATGGCCTCGGTGATCATCCCGGCCGGGTTGGTGAAGTTGATGACCCAGGCGTCCGGTGCGACGGCGACGACCCGCTCGGCGACGTGCCGGGCCACCGGAACGGTGCGCAGCCCGAACGAGATCCCGCCCGGACCCGTCGTCTCCTGGCCGAGCAGGCCGAGGTCGAGGGCGACCCGCTCGTCGGCCGTGCGGCCCTCGAGACCTCCGACGCGGACGGCGGAGAAGACGAAGTCGCTGCCCTCGAGCGCGGTGTCGAGGTCGGTCGTCGCGTGGACCCGTGGCGCGTCGGGCTGCCCGGCCGCCATCTCGTCGAGCACCCGGCGGATCGTCGCGAGCCGGCCCGGGTCGATGTCGTGCAGCCACACCTCGTCGACCCGCGGCTCGTGCCGGTCACCGAGCAGCGCGCCGTACACGAGCGGGGTGCGGAAGCCACCGCCGCCGAGCATCGCGAGCCTCACGCGAGGACCACCTCGGTGCCGGCCTCGCGGCAGGCCGCGAGCGTCGCGCGGTCGGCGCCGTCGTTGGTCACGAGCACGTCGACGGCGCCCGCGCCGCAGACCCGCAGCGACCCCGTCCCGGGCATCTTGTGCCGGTCGACGAGGAGGACCGAGGTGTCCCCTGCGCGGAGGAGCGCTCGCTTGACCGGCACCTCGACCGCGGTCGTGTCGAGGACGGTGCCGTCGGCCCGCACCCCGCTGGCGCCGAGGAAGACGAGGGCACCGTGCACCTGGCGCAGCGCGTCCTCGGTGAGCGACCCGACGAGGGAGTGGTAGGTGCGGCGGACGACCCCGCCGAGGAGGATCAGCTCGACCGCCTCGTCGCCGCGCAGGACGTCGAGGACGGCGAGGCTCGCGGTGACGACGGTGACGTGCCGCCCCCTCAGCTCGCGGGCGAGGAGCATCGTCGTCGTGCCGATGTCGAGGACGACGCAGTCTCCGTCGCGCACCATGGCGGCCGCCCGGCGGACGACGGCGGTCTTCTCCGCGGCGTCGGTGGCCGCGACCTCGGCGAAGCCCCGCACGGCGTCGGCGTCGGCGACCGCGGTGGTCACGGCGCCCCCGTGCACCCGCCGCAGCTGGCCGAGCCGCTCGAGCTCGATGAGGTCCCGCCGGACGGTCGCGATGCTCACGCCGCACAGGTCGGCGAGCTCCTCGGTGGACGCGGTGCCGTGCACGCGGAGCCGCCCCACGATGGAACGCTGCCGGGCCGCTCGCATGCGCCCACCATAGCGAGCAGGAATCGTCACGTCCTGATCGCGGATGAACAATCCTGCGCGATTCGTGGTTGTCGAACCCGGCGATCGGGTGCATGCTGGCGACTCACCCGTTGACGTCCAAGGAGCCCGCGCCGTGCCCTCCCCGGCCTTCGACCCGCTCGCTGCGCTGCGCCGCGACGAGAGCCCGCCGGTCGACGTCTTCGTCTGGGGCACGGTCTTCCTCGACATCATCATGACCGGCCTCGAGGCCCTCCCCGACGGTGGCCAGGAGGTGTGGGCCAGCGGCATGGGCTCGTGCCCCGGCGGCATCGCCAACCTCGCCGTTGCCGCGCGCCGGCTCGGCCTGCGCACCTCGCTCGCCGCCGCCTTCGGGGACGACGCCTACGGCGACTTCTGCTGGGAGACCCTGGCCGACGAGGAGGGGGTCGACCTCAGCCGCTCCCGCCGCTTCGAGGGGTGGCACTCGCCCGTGACGGTGTCGATGGCCGTCGCCCGCGACCGCGGCATGGTCAGCCACGGCCACCCGCCACCCCTCGGGGCCACCGAGCTCATCGGGGAGCCGCCGCGCAGCCGGGCCGTGATGGCCGAGCTCGCCCCCGACCGCCGCCTCGTCGGCGACGAGGACCCGACGTGGGTCGAGAAGGCCCGGGCCACCGGGGCGCTCGTCTTCGCCGACGTCGGCTGGGACCCCAGCGGCACCTGGCCCCGCGACGTCCTCGACCAGCTGGCCGTCTGTGACGCGTTCCTCCCCAACGCGACCGAGGCGATGGCCTACACCCGCACCCGCACCCCGAACGAGGCGCTCTACGCGCTCGCCGACCTCGTCCCGCTCGCCGTCGTCACCAACGGCGAGGACGGTGCCCTGGCCATCGACTCGCGCACCGGCGAGGAGGCGGTCGTGCCGGCGCTGCGGGTCGACGCCCTCGACCCCACCGGGGCCGGTGACGTCTTCGGCGCCGCCGTCGTCCTCGGCACCCTCGCCGGATGGCCTCTCGTGCAGCGCATCTCGTTCGCCTCGCTCTGCTCCGCCCTCGCTGTCCAGCAGTTCGGCGGGTCACTCGCCGCACCGGGCTGGGGCGACATCGCGGACTGGTGGCACCACCTGCGCGACGGTGCCGACGCCGACAGCTACCACCGCTCCGTCCGCCGCCGCTACGCGTTCCTCGACGACCTCGTCACGGACGTCCCCGTCGGGGCGGGGCGCCGCGCCACCGCCACCATCGCCCGCCACGTCGACGTCGAGGGCTACCCGCGCGACGCCGCCCTTGACCGAGGAGCCCCTGCCTGACCGGTCGCCCCACCACCCGCCTGCTCGCCGCCGGAGGGCTCGGCGCCCTCGCGCTCGCCGCCTGCACCCCGGGGTCGACCAGCGGCGGCGGCTCGAGCAGCGCGCCGTCCGGCATGCACCTCGATGGGTGACGTCATCGCCGGGATGCTCGAGGGCGCCGTCCGGGAGCAGTCGTCGCGACCCCGGCCGCTGGGCCCTCCCCTCCCTCCGGGTCTCGCGACATGCGGATGACCGGAGCGACCCTTCCGCATGTCGCGCGACCTGGAGCGCGCCCGCGGACCCGGACGCGGGGTCGGTGGCGTCCGGGCAGGCGCGCCGGCGCAATGCGGTTGCGGTGACCGCGGGGTGCCGAGGTAGCGTTGGCGGACCATGGAGAGCTGACCCCACGCCCCGCTCGCGCCCGAGGCCCCGCCCGGCGAGCACCCGCACCGCACCCCGCGTGGAGCCTCCGTGTCAGCACCCTCGCCCCTGCTCGTCCGCGACCTCGTCGTCTCCTTCGACGGCGCGCCCGTCCTCGACGGCGTCTCGCTCACCGTGTCCCCCGGCCACCGGATCGGGCTCGTCGGCGAGAACGGCTCCGGGAAGTCCACGCTGCTGGCCTGTGCCGCAGGGATGCTCGCCCCGACGTCGGGGTCGGTGAGCGCGCCGGCCGACATCGGGTACCTCCCGCAGGACTCCGGCCTCGATCCGTCCGCCACCGTCGGGGACGTGCTCAGGGATGCCCTGGCACCGCTGCATCGCCTCACCGCCGAGGTCGAACACCTCGCCGGCGAGCTCGCCGCCCGCCCCGGTGACGCGGCCACCTCCGCGGCGTACGACGACACCCTGTCCCGGGCGGTGGCCCGCGACGCGTGGGACGCGGCGCGTCGCGCCGAGGTGGCGGCCCACGCCCTCGGGCTGGAGCGCATCCCCGCTGCGCGACCGGTCGGGGCGATGAGCGGCGGCGAGCGCACCCGGCTGGCGCTCGCGGCCCTCCTCGTCCGCCGACCGGACGCGCTGCTCCTCGACGAGCCGACCAACCACCTCGACGACGCCGCGCTCGAGTTCCTCGAGGCCGAGCTCGTGGCGATGCCCGGTGCCGTCCTCGTGGCCAGCCACGACCGGGTCCTCCTCGAGCGGGTCTGCACCGGTGTCATCGACCTCGACCCCCGCCACCGCGGCACCGACGGCGTGGGCGGGGCGTCGTGGACCGGCTCCTTCGCCGACTACCGCGCGGCGAAGGCCGCGGCCCGGCGCCGGTGGGAGGAGCAGTGGCTCGAGGAACGCGAGCTCGTCGCCGACCTCCGTGAGCGCGCCGTCACCCGTGAGGGCGCAGTGGCGCACGGGCGTGGTCCGACCGACAACGACAAGTTCGTCCACGCGTTCAAGGGGTCCCGCGTGCAGACCGCCGCGCGCCGCCGGGCCCGGGACGCCGAGCGCCGGCTCGAGCGCATCGTCCGCGACCCCGTGCCACGGCCGCCCGCCCGGCTGCGGCTCGACGTCGACCTCGGCCCGGCCGGGACCTCGACCGCAGCCTCGGGCATCCGGGTCCGGGACCTCGACGTGCCGGGGCGGCTGCGGCTCGGCCGCCTCGACGTCGCCTCCGGCGAGCACCTCCTCGTCACCGGTCCCAACGGCTGCGGCAAGTCGACGCTGCTCGCGGCCCTCGCCGACGCCGGCCGGCACCGCGGTGTCGAGGTCGGTGGCCGGGTGGCCCTGCTGGCGCAGGACACCACCGTCGCGGAGCCCCGGCGCACGCCCCAGCAGCTCGTCGCGGAGAGGCAGGGCGTGCCGGAGGCGGAGGCGCGGAGCCTCCTCCTGCCGCTCGGGCTGGTCCACCCCCGCGACGTGGCCCGACCGGTGGGCGACCTCAGCCTGGGCCAGCAGCGGCGGCTGGCGCTGGCCCTCGTCGTGCTCACGCGCCCGGACGTCATCCTCCTCGACGAGCCGACCAACCACCTGTCGCTCACGCTCGTCGACGAGCTGGAGGACGCGGTCGACGCCTCCCCGGCGACGGTGGTCATCGCGTCGCACGACCGTTGGCTGCGGCGACGGTGGGGTGGACCGGAGCTGGCGCTCGGCCCGGCGCCGCGACGTGGCTCCTCGGGTGCCGCGGCCGCGTCTACGGTGGACCGATGAGCACCCGCGTCCTGCTCGTCAGCGACACCCATCTCCCGAAGCGCGCGAAGGACCTGCCGGCGCCCCTCTGGGCGGCCGTGGACGAGGCCGACCTCGTCGTGCACGCCGGCGACTGGGTCGACGTCGCGACGCTCGACGCGCTCGAGGCCCGCAGCGCCCGGCTGCTGGCCTGCTGGGGCAACAACGACGGTCCCGAGCTGCGGGCCCGGCTGCCGGAGGTCGCCCGCGCGACCGTCGAGGGGGTGCGGGTCGCCGTCGTGCACGAGACGGGGGCGAAGCAGCGTCGCGAGGAGCGGATGCGCACGGAGTACCCGGACGTCGACCTGCTCGTGTTCGGGCACAGCCACATCCCCTGGGATACCGCGCACGACGGCCTGCGGCTGCTCAACCCCGGCTCACCGACCGACCGCCGGCGCGAGCCGGACTTCACCTGGATGACGCTCCGGCTCGAGGCGGGCGGCATCCACGACGTGACGCTGCACCGCCTGGCGCCGCGCGGGGGTCAGGCGGGGGCGTCGGCGAAGCGCAGGTAGGGACGGACCTCGTCGACGTTCTCGAACCGCTCGCGGGCATCCTCGGTGGAGAGGGTGGGCGCGACGATGACGCGGTCGCCGGGGGTCCACTCGGCGGGCGTCGAGACCGGAGCGGCATCGGTCTGCTGGAGCGCGTCGAGAGCCCGCAGGATCTCGGTGAAGTTGCGCCCCACCGACTTCGGGTAGGTGATGGTCAACCGGACCTTGTCGCTCGGATCGACGATGAAGACCGAGCGGACGGTCGAGGTGTCGCCCTCGCCGGGGTGGATCATGTCGTAGGCCCGGGCGACCGCGCGGTCCTGGTCGGCGACGATCGGGAAGTCGACCTCGACCCCCGCGACGTCCGCGATGTCGGGCACCCACCGGCGGTGGTCCTCGAGGGAGTCGACGGAGACCGCGATCGGCTTCGCGTTGCGGGCGGCGAACTCGCCGGCCAGGGCGGCGGTCCGGCCGAGCTCGGTCGTGCACACCGGGGTGAAGTCCGCCGGGTGGCTGAAGAGGACGGCCCAGGCGCCGGCCTTCCAGTCGTGGAACGAGATGGGGCCGGCGGTGGTGTCGGCGGTGAAGTCCGGGGCGGTGTCGCCGAGGTGGAGGGACATCGATAACTCCTCGAGTGCTCAGGTATCACTCGACGTTATTGCATGGTGCGCCCCGCCGTCGCACCGCCCGCACTCCGGACACCCCCGACGTCGCCGGCGCCGCGCCCCGGGATGTCGTCCGCCGACGGTCTGCGGGTCGCGGCGGCCAGGTGGGCCGCGAGGGCCGCCACCGCGGTGCGGAGGTCGGGGCCCCCGACCACGGTGAAGGGCACCAGGATCCGCGCAAGGTCCTCGGCATACCCGCGCGGGTTGCTCGTCGTCCCGACGAGGCGGGTGCGCCCCTCGTCGGCGGCCTCCAGCCGGCCCATGGTGCGGGGCAGCCAGGCCACCTCGGCGAGCGGTGCCTCGATGAGGACCTCGGTCGGGTGCTCCCACCCGGCGGCGAGGTGCTCCTCGAGCGAGCCGACGGGGTCGAGGTCGTCGGGCAGCCGGAAGGTGCGGTCCAACGGCTCGACCCGGTGGATCCGGTCGACGCGGTAGGTGCGGACCGTGCCCGAGCGCACCGACCGGCACAGGAGGTACCAGCGGCCGTGCCGCACGACGACGGCCCACGGCTCGACCTCGGTCGTGAACTCGCGGCCGTTCTCGGAGCGGTACAGCACGGCGACGCACCGGTTCTCGCTGCGGGCCCGGACGAGGTCGACGGTCGTCGCGGGGTCGGGACGGGCGGCGCCTCGGTCGGGGGCGGCGGCCGTGCTGCGCCGCACGACGTCGGCCTGGTCCGCGACGTGCTGTGGCATCGCCCGGAGCAGCTTGGCCACCGCGGCGCCGACGGGGTCGTCGGGGTCGGCCGCGGGGTGGTGGCCGTCGAGCACCGCCATCACCAGCCCGAGCGCCTCGGCCGAGCTGAACACGAGCGGAGGGAGGCGGGTGCCGCGGCCGAGCCGGTACCCGCCGGCCGGCCCCCGGGTGGACTCGACGGGGATCTCGGCGTCCCGGAGGATGCCGACGTAGCGGCGGATCGCCCTCGCGGACACCCCCAGCCGCTCGGCCAGCCGCTCCGCGGTGATGCCGGGCTGGTCCTGGATGGCCTCCATCGTGATGAGGGCCCGCGCCGCGGGGCTGGTGTCGGGTCGCACGGGGTCGATCCTCGTCCCGGACGCGTTCCGTCCGCAACCGCCCCTACGGTCGGTCCATGACCGAGATCCTGCTCCTCCACCACATCCAGGGCCTGACCGAGGGCGTCGTCACACTCGCCGACTCCTTCCGGGCGGTGGGCCACACCGTGCACACCCCGGACCTCTTCGAGGGGCGGACCTTCGGGTCGATCGACGAGGGCGCCGAGTACGTCGGCTCGGTCGGCTGGGACGTCATGCGTGGGCGCGGTGTCGCGGCGGCCGACGGACTCCCGGACGGCCTCGTCGTCGCCGGCATCTCACTCGGGGTGATGGCCGCGCAGCAGCTCGCCCAGAACCGCCCGGGGGTCGCCGGCGCCCTCCTCTACGAGGCCTTCGCCGACCCGTCGAACTTCGGCTCGTGGCCCGCGGGCCTCCCGGTGCAGGTGCACGGGATGGCCGACGACCCGTTCTTCGGGAAGGAGGGCGACCTCGACGCCGCCCGCGAGTTCGTCGACGGGCGGACCGGCGCAGAGCTGTTCGTCTACCCGGGCAACGTCCACCTGTTCGTCGACCGCTCGCTCCCCTCGTACGACGCGGAGGCGACGCGGCTCGTCGTCGAGCGCTCCCTCGCGATGCTCGAGCGCCTGCCGTGAGCAGCACCGCGCCCGTCCCCCCGCCGTGGGAGCCCCCGCTCGCCGGGACGGAGGAGGAGCAGCTGCTCGGTGCCCTCGACCGCCAGCGCGCCACCTTCCGGTGGAAGGTCGACGGCCTCGATGCGGAGGGCCTCGCCGCAGGCATCCCGTCGTCCCGGCTGACCCTCGGCGGCCTCCTCAAGCACCTCGCCGTCGTGGAGGACTTCCACTCGACGGAGAAGCTCTCCGGCACGCCGATGCCCGCCGTGTGGGACGACAACGGGTGGGCTGACGACGACTCGTGGGAGTTCACCTCTGCGGCGTCCGACGAGCCCGCGAAGCTCTACGCGCTGTACGACGGGGCGGTCGAGCGCCACCGCGCCCTCGTGCGGGAGGCCCTCGACGAGCGCGGTCTCGACGGGGAGGCACACGTCTCGATGCCCGACGGCCGGCACGCGAGCATCCGGCGCCTGCTCCTCGACCTGCTCGAGGAGTACGGCCGGCACACCGGCCACGCCGACCTGCTCCGCGAGGCGGTCGACGGGCGGGTCGGCGAGGACCCGCCCGACGACTGGCGTCCGGCTCGGTGACGCTCCCGGTGGCCGGGCGAGGTCCGGGATCGCTCCCGCCGACACTCCGCTGGCGCTCAAGCGTTCTCGCGCAGGTAGCGCCCGAAGTGCGGCACGGTGAAGGCGATGAGCCCACGCTCCCCCGAGTAGATGAGGCCCTTCTTGAGCAGGGCGTCGCGGGCCGGCGACAGCGACTGCGGTTTGCGACCCAGGTGGGCGGCCACCTCGGCGGTCGGCACGGCGTCGGCGTCGTCGGTGCCCCCGGCCGCGGCCGCCACCTCGGCCATGGCCCGGAGGTACTCGCGTTCGCCGGGCGTCGCCCGCTCGTACCGGGAGCCGAAGAAGCCGACGGCCAGCTCGGCCTCGGCCTCCGGGGATGCCACCTCCACGTCGACGGCGGTGATCGGCGATCCGGGGGCTCTGTCCCACACGGCCTTTCCGTACGCCTGGATGAAGTACGGGTAGCCGCCGGTGGCCGCGTACATGGCGGTCAGGGCGTCGGGCTCGAACGTGGCCCCCTCCTCGGCGGCCGGCCGGACGAGAGCGGCATCGGCGGCCGCACGGTCGAGCCGGTCGATGCGCGAGTAGCGGAAGAGCCTCTCCGAGTATGACTTCGACGCGGAGAGCACCGCCGGGAGGTGCGGCAGACCGGCTCCGACGACGATGAGAGGCAGCCCGGTCTGGCTGATCTCGTGGGCCGCGGCACACAGGGCGGAGACGTCGTCGGGCTCGAGGTCCTGCATCTCGTCGATGAACACCGCGATGCCGCGACCGGTGTCCGCGGCCATCCCCCCGAGGTCGGCGAGCAGCTCGACGAGGTCGATCTCGATGTCGCCGGAGTCCGCGCGGCCGGCGACGGCCGGCGCGGTGATGCCCGGGTTCCACCGGTCGCGCAGCCTCGGGGCGGACCGGCCGCGCCCAGAGGCCCCGACCGGCTCGCGCTGGGCGAAGGAGCGGATGACGCCGAGCGCGTGGTCGCCTGCGCCGCCGGCCGGCCCGAGCTCGCGCACCGCCTGGTGCAGGGCACTCGACAGCGGCCGGCGGAGCGACTGGTCCGGGCGCGCCTCGAGCTTGCCCGTCCCCCATCCGGCCCGGACCGCGGCGGAGCGCAGGGCGTTGAGGAGGACGGTCTTGCCGACGCCGCGCAGCCCGGTGAGCACGACCGACCGCTCCGGCCGGCCGCGGGCCACCCGCTCGAGGACGACGTCGAACGCGTCGAGCTGCTCGTCGCGCCCGGCGAGCTCGGGGGGTCGCTGGCCGGCGCCGGGGGCGTACGGGTTCCGGATCGGGTCCACGATCGGAGGGTATGCGCTTCTCTAGCGTCCGTCCGATACATCCTGAGAGAGGCCGAGCGTGTCGCCGTCCCGGATGCCGCGCCCCCGCTGTGCCCGACTCATTGCGGATCTCCCACCTCCACGAGCCCCGGACGGGGCCCCGGCCGTGGGTGATTCGCAAGAAGTCGGGACGGGCGGGTCGAGGGCACTCTGCCGGTGTCTAGGAGCGGCCTTAGACGCGGCCATACAGACGCATCGACAACGGCGCTGTGACGGCCCGGATGCGACGGCCCGGATGCGACGGCCCGGATGCGACGGTCCGGATGCGACGGTCCGGATCGGAGCCGCCCGGTCAGGTCGTCGGTCGAGGTCGCCGACCAGGTCTCGCGACATGCGGACGGACGCGCGCGATCCTCCGCATGTCGCGGGACCTGAGGAGAGGAAGGGGGCCGGCGCACCTCCGCGGGCTGGCCGGGTCACCTCGACGCGACGGCCCTGGTCAGAGGCCCCGGGTCACGGAACCTGGGGTTCGCCGTGCGTCGCCTTCATCGGCCGGCCCGCGGCGTGCCAGGCGCGCATCCCGCCCTCGAGGTTGGCCACCTCGTAGCCGTTCTGCGCGAGCCACGGCAGCACTCGCTGGACGCGTCCGCCCGAGCGGCAGGTGACGACGAGGGGGTCGTCGCGGTCGAGGAACGGCGCGAGCTCGTCGAGGCGCTGGGGCAGCTCGGCCATCGGGATGTGCACGGCGTTCGGCGCGTGCCCGCGGTCCCACTCGTCCTGCTCGCGGATGTCGAGGACGGTGGCGTCGTCGGGCAGGGCCGAGACCGGGACGTCGGGGAACCTGGCGAAGTCGTCCATCGGGCCAGCATGACAAACCCCGGCCCCGGACCCGGCCTCGCGTGCGAACGCGGTTGCGGTGACCACCGGGTCCCGGCCCTTCGGGGAAGCTCCAGGTCTCGCGACATGCGGACGAACGGTCGCTGTCATCCGCATGTCGCGAGACCTGGAGCCACTGACGGCCGAGCACCGGGCACCGGGCACCGACCAGCGACCGCCGAGCACCCGCCCCGCCCCTTCACCGACGTCCCCGCCTGCTCACCCTCCCGGGGCTCGTCGGCGAGCTGCGGCGCTCCCTCCTCGACCCCGACCAGGGGGCACCGACCGCGACTGCTGACCTCGGGGTCTACTTGAGGAACTTGCTCGTGCGCCGGTCGGCGAGCGGCTTGCCGCCGGTCTGGCAGGTCGCGCAGTACTGGAGCGAGGAGTCGGCGAACGACACCTCGCGCACGACGTCGCCGCACTCGGGGCAGACCTCGCCGGTGCGGCCGTGGACGCGCATCCCGGCGCGCTTGGCGTCCTTCAGCTCCTTGGCCGGCTTGCCCGACGCAGTCGCGACGGCCTGGGCCAGCGTCTCGCGCAGCGCCGTGTACAGCCGCGTCACCTGGTCGGGGTCGAGCGTCGCGGCGAGGGCGAACGGCGACAGCTTCGCCACGTGCAGCACCTCGTCGGAGTACGCGTTGCCGACCCCGGCGATGATCGACTGGTCGCGCAGCAGCCCCTTCACCTGCATCCGGTGCGCGGCGAGGATGCCCGCGAACACCTCCTCGGTGAAGTCGTCGGCCAGCGGGTCCGGGCCGAGGGAGGCGATGCCCGGCACATCGGCGACCCGGTTGACGACGTACGCCGCCAGCCGCTTCTGGGTGCCGGCCTCGGTGAGGTCGAAGCCCGACGCGTCGTCGAAGCGCACGCGCAGCGCGATCGGCGACTTGCCCGGCCGCAGCACGGTCGAGGGCATCGCGTCGGACCAGCGCAGCCACCCGGCCCGCGCCAGGTGGAAGACGAGGTGGATGCCGCCGCAGTCGAGGTCGAGGAACTTGCCGTGTCGCGAGACGTCGTCGACGGGGGCGCCGACGAGCGCGTCCGGGGGCGGTGTGAAGGTCTTGAGGACGTGGAAGGAGCCGAGCTCGACGCCGGTGACGACGAGCCCGTCGGTGCGCTGACGGAGGAAGTCCGCCAGCGCCTGCACCTCGGGCAGCTCGGGCATGCTCGAGACGCTACCGAACGCCTCCGTCGGGCGGGAGGCGGTGAGCGAGCCGGGCGGCGCGGGTGGCGGTGAGCGAGCCGGGCGGGAGGCGGTGAGCGAGCCGGGCGGCGCGGGTGCGGGTCATCCGCGAGGGACTCGGCGGCCCGCCTCGTCGTCGGCCTCGGATGGTCCCCGGGCCGGGACGGTGTGCTGCCCCCATCTCCGTGCCCGACGCACGCGATCCCTTGCCCGCCGCACGGTGTTCCTTGCACGTGGCAAGCGATCCCTTGCCACCCGCAAGGGATCGCTTGCCGCGCGCCAGGAGTTCGGGGGAGAGCACCATCCCAGCCGTCGCCGGCACGGCCTGACCACCCTCCCCGACTGCGTCGGCCACGCGGCCGCCAGGCCCAGCCCCCGGCCACGCGGCCGCCAGGCCCAGCCCCAGCCACGCGGCCGCCATCCCCAGCCCAGGCCCGGCGCAGTCGTGACCCGCCACCCCCGGCATCCGCCTTCGGCCACGTGGCCGACACCGACCGCCCCCTCAGCGCTCGTCCGGCCCCTCGAGGAGGTACTCCGGTGGGTCGTCGGGGTCGGTGACGACGCTCGACGCGTGCTCACGCAGCGTGCGACGGGGCACGCCCTCGTCCCACAGCGCACGCACCCGTCGCAGCAGCTCGTACCCGTCGGGACCGCGCACCACCGGCACCTCGAGCCGCTCGGTCGGGGCCGGGGCGATGTCGTCGGTGGCCACCGGGATGACGTGCGACAGCACCTGCTGGCCGGCGGTCAGCTCCCGGATGGCGATGCCGCGCACGCGGTCCGGGCGGGCGGCGGCGAAGTCCGTGTACAACCGCGGGTCGTGCTGGCCGTCGTCGCCGACGAGGAGCCACCGCACGTTCGGCAGCTCGCGGGCCAGCCGGTGCAGCTGGGCGCGCTTGTGCTCCTGCCCGGAGCGGAACCAGCCGGTGTTCGTCGGGCCCCAGTCGGTGAGCAGCATCGGACCGGACGGGTACCCGCTGCGTCGGAGGAAGCGGGTCAGCTGCGGGGCCGTGTTCCAGGCACCGGTCGAGAGGTACACGACCGGTGCCTCGGGGTGCGCGGCCAACAGCTCGCGGTACATCGTGGCCATCCCCGCGACCGGCCGGCGGGCCCCCTCCGAGCGCAGGAAGGTGTTCCACGCGGCGATCATCGGCCGGGGCAGCGACGTCGAGAGCACCGTGTCGTCGATGTCGGAGATGATCCCGTGGGTCACCTGGGCACCGACGACGAGGACCGGCACGTCGATGGTCTCCGCGCGCGGGGAGGACAGGTAGACCACGTGCCAGCCGGGGGACATCCCGTGGCCGCGGATCACGAGGTCGACGAAGCCCCCGCGGTCGGTCCGGGTGGTCACGAGCCGCCCGTTGACCCGGATCGTCACCGGCTCCTCCATCGCCGGCGTCGCGACGAACGCCCGCCAGCCACGGGTCTCGTCCTCGACGGCCCGCAGCCGCGCGGCGTACGTCTGCTCGGTCGGCTCGCCCTCCGGGCGCCCACGGGTGTGGATGACCCGGCCGAACACCCGCAGCTGGGTCGAGCTGCCGTACCCGGTGGAGGGGACGATGCGCGTCACCCAGCCGCGCGCCTGGAGGAACCTCGCCTTGCGGGAGGTGTAGGCGTCCTCGAGGAGGGCCGCGGCGTGGGGTCGCGCCATGGACCGACTCTAGGACACCGGGATCAGGCGTCCGGCCCGGCCAGCCCGGTGGTGCCGCCGACGACCCCCGTGACCACCTGCTGGGCCAGGACCCGCACCTTGACGTTGCGGTCCTGCGAGGTGCGGCGGAGGATCTCGAACGCGTCGTGCTCGGGCACCCCGCGCATGGCCATGATGACGCCCTTGGCCTGCTCGATGACGGCCCGGCTGGCCATCGCCTGCTCGAGCTGGCCGGCGAGGCGGCGCATCCCGTCGAGCGCCGTGACGGCGACGACGGCATCGGCGCACCGGCTCGCGGCGACCCGGACGACGGCGGCGTCGAGCGCGTCGAAGGCCTCGGTCTCCCACGCGTAGAGGTTGAGCGCGCCGACGCACTCGTCGCCGCTGACCAGCGGGACGGCGTAGAGGCTGCGCATCCCGTCCTGGCGGGAGACCTCGGCGAACCGGGGCCACCGGCCGTCGTCGCGGCACAGGTCGGGGACGTGCTGCTCGCGCCGGTCGCGGGCGGCGTCGAGGCACGGACCCTCGTCGAGCGCGTACTGGGCGGCGTCGATCTCGAGGGTCTGGACGGTCGTGTACGCGGCGGTGTGCGGCCGGTCGTTGCTGAGGATGGTGACGCCCACCTCGTCACAGCCCTCGACGTGGCGCCGCACGGCGTGGACGACCCGCTCGAGGTAGTCCGACAGTTCCTCCATCGACTCGAGCACGCCGCCGATCTCGGTGGTCAGGCGTTCGAGCAGCGCGGTCGGGTCGGTGAACTCGTCCTCCGGGGGCGGAGGAGTCAGCGTGTCCGTCATCAGGGGTCCTTCGAGGTCATGCGGGGTGCCGGTCCCAATGTAGTGCGGTGGCGCCGGACCCCGGGGCCATCGGGGTGCCACCATGGGCCGCATGCCGCGCCGGTACCGCAAGACCTCCGACGCCGCGCCCGACGGCTACTTCGCCTGGGAGGCGGCCGGACTGCGCTGGCTCGGGTCCGCCGGCGGCGCCGGGGTGGTCGACGTCCTCGACGTCGGCCCCACCCACCTCGAGCTACCGCTGCTGGAGTCCGCGCCGGCCGGGCCGGCCGAGGCCGAGGCCCTGGGCCGCGGCCTGGCGCGCACGCACGCAGCCGGCGCACCGGCGTACGGCAGTGCGCCGCAGGGGTGGACCGGCGACGGATGGCTCGGGCCGCTCAGCGAGCCGCTGCCGCTGCGCCTCGGCGCCTGGGACGCGTGGGGCGCGTTCTACGGCGAGGCCCGGGTGCTGCCACTGGCCCGGCTCGGCCGGGACCGCGGAACGTTCGACAGCGCGGCGGTGGCCGTCCTCGAACGCCTCGCCGCGACCCTCTCCGGGGGCGCCCACGACACCGCCGAGCCACCGGCCAGGCTGCACGGCGACCTGTGGTCCGGCAACGTCGTCTGGACCCGCACCGGCGCCGTCCTCATCGACCCCGCGGCCCACGGCGGGCACCGCGAGGCCGACCTCGCGATGCTCGCCCTCTTCGGCGCCCCCTGCCTGGACCGGCTCGTCGCCGCGTACCAGGAGGAGAGTCCGCTCGCCGACGGGTGGCGCGACCGCGTGCTGCTCCACCAGGTGCACCCGCTCCTCGTCCACGCCGTGCTCTTCGGCGGCTCCTACGTCCGGCAGGCCCTCGACGCCGCCGCGCGCTTCGCCTGAGCGGTACTCCCGTGGCGGACGACCTCGTCGTCCCGGCGTGCCGGGGCCGTCGAGGGACCGGGCCGGGCGCCGCAGGAGTGCGCCCGGCCCGGTCGCCCTGGGTCACGCCGTGGCCGTCGCCGCCATCGGGCGCCGCCGGGTCACGAGGACCAGCGCCGCACCCGCGAGGAGGAGGGCCGCGGCGAACGGCAGCAGCAGCTGCCCCTCGAACCCGGTCTGCGCGAGCCGTCCCGACCCCTCCGCCGGGACGGCGTCGCTGACGACCGTGCCCACCGAGCCGACCGGAGCCTCCGGCGTACCGGGGGTCCCGGGCGTGCCCGGGGTGCCGGGGTCTCCCGGAGTGCCCGGCGTGCCGGTCGTCGAGCCGTCGGTCGTCGAGTCGCCGGCGACCGACACCGCGTTGCCGCCGATGGTCACCGGCACGTCGATCGGCAGACCGACCTCGTTCCCGCCGAGGACACCGCCCTCACCGGAGGTCGACGACCCGTCCGAGCCGCTCGACCCGCTCGCACCACCGGTCGTGGTCGCACCGCTCGAGGTCGAGTCACCGACCCCGCTCACCGCGTTCCCACCGGCCGTCACCGGCACGTCGATCGGCAGACCGACCTGGTTCCCGCCGAGGACACCGCCCTCACCGGAGGTCGACGACCCGTCCGAGCCGCTC
>NZ_DAOLAC010000004.1:116277-196852 GCF_035325325.1 Phycicoccus sp.
TGCGAGTCCCCGAGGACGGAGACCGCGTTGCCCGCGGCGGTGACCGGGGCCGTGACATGGGCGATGACCTGGTTGCCTCCGAGGAGGCCGTCCGATCCGGACGTCGAGTCATCGGCCCAGGCGGGGGCGGCGAAGAGGACGCCGCCTCCGACGAGGAGGGCTGCCTGGAGCCCTCGGCGCATGAATGCGTGCATGACTGGGTGTTCCTTCCTGAGCTGGTTGATGGTCCCGCGCGTCGCGGGAGGGCCGGGGCGCCCGAGCCGGATGGCTCGTCAGGGCGCCGGCGCAGCGTCAGTCAGGACTGGTGCCGGGGCAGAGGGTCGGCGGGCGCGACGGCCCGCGGAGGAACGCACGGACCGCGTCCGTGGTCGGTCGAGGAGGGGTGGGCATCGAGGGGAGCACGGCGGAGGAGCCGGAGGGCGAACCGCCGCGACCCGCGGCGGACGACAGCGCGCCCGCGGCGGCCAGCGCACAGAGCGCCGAGAGCGGCGTCAGGGGTGCGGGGAGGCGGCCCGGCCCGCCTGGGGCGGCGGTCGGGGCGACCAGGGCGGCGACGACCGACCCACCGGTCGCCGTCACGGCGCCGACGACCCGCGCGATGGCGCCCCGGGCGCTCGGGGCGGTGGTGCCGTCGGTGGCGCCCGGGACGGCCGTCGGGACGGCGCCCGGACCGTCGGTGGACCCGACCCCCGGCACGGCAACCGGCGGCAGCTCGGCGTCGGCTCCGCCGACGACCCGGGTGGCGCCGTCGACCGCGTCGATCACCGTGCCCACGGTGTGGTCGACGGTGTCGGTGACGACCGCGACGCCGTCACCGACGGTGCCGAGGGTCGCGTCCACGACGTCGGTGGTCGTGGCGAGCGCGTCCGGGACCAGGGGGAGGTCGGCGGTGGCGGTCCGGACGACGGCGTCGACGCCGGCGGCGGTGTGCCGCACCGTGGTCGTCGTCGTGGAGACGGCGCTGGTGGCCGCGTGGCCCGCGCGGTGCACGGTGGTGGTCACCGACCGGGTGGCCTCGTGGGCCGTCGAGCGGACGGCGGTGGCGACCGGCTGGGCGGCGGGGACGCCGGACGCGGCGACCGCGCGGGACGCGTCGTCGGTGGCCTTCGTGGCCACCGTCGTGAGCGTCGACGTCGTGCGCGAGACGGCCTCGGTGGCCGTCGTCGTCACCGGGGCGAGGACCTCCTCGTCGAGGCCTCGCGCCACCGAACCGAGCAGGCCGGACCCGCCGGTCGACGGCTCGTCGGCGTGGGCGTCACCCGGGGCGAGGAGCAGCCAGCACACGGCGACGAAGGCAGCGGCGAGGCACAGTCGCACCGGGGTGCGCAGCCACGTCGTCACGGCCATCGTCGAAGGTCACCTCCCCCGTCGGAATGCACGGCGTTCGCACCACCACACCACATCGGATGGCCATTGTGGCGAATGGCGAGAATTCCCACCGACGAAGTCGTGAGCCGTCCGGCGAATGCGCTGCGGCCATTGTCCGGCCTCTTCCACGGGATGGTCAGCAGAGGGTCAAGACGGGGCACAGCGCCGACAACGATGTCGAGCCGCGAGTGGACACTCGCAGGTCAGCGGTGGTGCCAGGCAGGATTCCGGTGTCCGGCACCGGTCGTCGACCGACCCGCCCGAGGGACCGCCGGGCTCGCTCCCCGACCGGCGGCCGACCGTCCCGATGTCCATTTCCGGACACCGGTGGTCACGGGCCGCCGACATTTCCGGACGCGCCGTGCATCCGGCGTCGGCGCCATTCCCGAGCGTCGTCCCGGGAGCGGCATCGCGCCTTTCCCGAGAGGCACCTCGCCCGGGGTCGACCCCGACCGACCTCGGACGACCCGACCATGCGGACGTCACCACCGGACCGCCTGCGCCGGGTCGCCGGACATACTGGCGACATGAGCGAGCGCGTCGACGTCCCCACCCCCGACGGCCCGATGCCGGCCCACCGCTGGCTCCCGCCCACCGGCCGCGGTCCCGGCATCCTCCTGCTCCAGGAGATCTTCGGCGTCAGCCCCTACATCCGACGGCGAGCCGAGGACCTCGCCTCCCGCGGCTACGTCGTGGTCGCCCCCGAGGTGTTCTGGCGGCTCGGTGTCTCCGAGGTGCCGAACGGACCGGAGATGCTCCAGCAGGCGATGGGCGTCGTCGGGGACCTCGACTGGGACGCCGCGGTCTCCGACGCCGTGCGCGCGCTCGGCGCCCTCCGCGAGCAGCCCGAGGTCGAGGGCGGCATCGGAGTCGTCGGGTTCTGCTTCGGCGGTGGGCTGGGCTACGCGGTCGTCGCGCAGGAGCCGGCCGACGCCCTCGTCTCGTTCTACGGCTCGGCGCTCCCGCAGCTCGTCGACGCCGTTCCGTCGGTGTCGACGCCCTCGCTCCACGTCTTCGGCGAGTCGGATTCCTACCTCCCGATGGAGACCGTCGAGCGCATCCGGGCCAGCGTCACCGAGGGCGGTGGGCCGGTCGAGTTCGAGACCTACCCCGGCGCCGACCACGCCTTCGACAACGACGACTTCGTCAACCACGACGCCGCCGCGAGCGCCGCCGCGTGGGCCCGCGCCACCGACTACCTCGCGCGCACCCTGCCGACCGGCGGAGCCTGACTCAGGCGCACCGGCACGGCACGCCACCGCACTTCGGGCAGCCGTCGGCGTAGCGCGCCAGCGCCCGGTCGAGGTCGACCCCGGTCTGGTTGGCCAATGAGGCCACCCACGCGACGACGTCGGCGAACTCGTGCTCGCGCTGCTCGTGGCTCCCCTTGCGGACCGCCTGGGCCAGCTCCCCGACCTCCTCGGCCAACCAGGCCACGGTGCTCGGGACGCCGCGCTCGCGGTCGCGCTCGCCGTAGGTCGCCTCGATGACGCGCTGCAGGTGGCCGAGGTCCATGCCCGGCAGCCTACGAGTCCCGCCCGGTCAGTTGAGCGAGGCGCCGCCCAGGTCGGGCGGCGTGGGCAGGGCGGCGAAGCGGTCGACGATGGCCGTCTCGCGGCCCAGCAGCGACAGGACCGTGCGCAGCCGGGTCGCGGCGTCGGCCCCCTCGAGGACGCGCTGGCGGTCCCCCGGGTCGAGGACCATCCGCTCGACGACCCGGTAGGCGACGTCGCGCGGGCCGGTCTCCACCGGTTCGCTCGTCGCGCCGAGCGACTCGAGGTAGCGGGCGTGCGCCGCGAGGACGCGGGCGGTGAGCGCCTCGAGGTCCGGATCCGCCGCGTCGCCCACCTCCGGTTCCGCGAGCCAGCTCACCGCACCGGTGAGGTAGCTGGTCCCGACGTCGTCGAGCCGCTCGAGCCGGAAGCGGCGGGCGCCACGGGCCACGAGGTGCACGACCGTGCCGGCGGCACCGCGAGCCAGGGCCATCGCGTCGACCCTTGCCTCGCAACCGATCTCGTGGAGGTCGGTCGCCGCGCCCTCCCCGACCTCGTGCCCGTGCCGGATCCGGACGATGCCGAAGCGGCGCTCGTCCTCGGGCTCGGTCGCGAGCCGCTCGGCGAGCTCGAGGTAGCGCGGCTCGAAGAGCTGCAGGGGCATCCGCGCCCCGGGCAGGAGGACGCCGCCGAGCGGGAAGAGGGGCAGCGTGTCCATGCCCCACTGTAGGCACCGGACAGCGGCCGCGCGGCCGGTCCGGAGGCTCAGCGCGAGGTCTCGTCGAGCGTCGGCGCACCGGCGGCGGGGGCCGCCTCCACCGCCCGGCGGATCACCGGCCCGACGGTGAGTCCCTGCACGGCGATCGAGAAGAGGACGACGACGTAGGTGGCGGTGACGACGGCCCGCCGCTCGGGGACGTCCGGCAGGCCGAGGGCCAGCGAGATGGCGATGCCGCCGCGCAGCCCGCCCCAGGTGAGCAGCCGGGTCGTCCACGGTCCGTAGTGCTCGCGCCGGCGCACGAGCGCCATCGGCACCCCGACCGACACCAGCCGGGCGGCGAGGGTGACCGCGACGACGAGCAGCCCGGCGAGCAGCAGCGTGGGCGTCGAGTCGGCGAGGAGCACGTCGAACCCGATGAACGCGAAGAGGAGGATGTTGAGGACCTGGTCGAGGGTCTCCCAGAAGCCCTCGACGTGGTGGCGCGTCTCCCCGTGGAACGCGGTGTCCTTGCCGGCCGACATGACGAGCCCCGCGACGACCATCGTCAGCGGGCCGGAGAGGCCGAGCGACACCGCGGCCGAGTAGCCACCGACGACCATCGCCAGGGTGAGGATGACCTCGACGACGTGCCCGTCGATGGTGCGGCACAGGAACTGGACGAGGGCGCCGAGGGCGAGCCCGAAGAGCATCCCGCCGACCGCCTCGCGCAGGAAGATGCCGGCGACCCCGGCGACCGTGGGCTCGACGTCGTGCTCACCTCCGAGGCCCAGCGCCGCGCCGAGGACGACGAACACGACGACCCCGATGCCGTCGTTGAACAACGACTCCCCGGCGATGAGGTGGCGCAGCCGCTCGGGCACCCGCGCCCGGCCGAGCAGGTCGAGGATGGCAACGGGGTCGGTCGGGCTGATCAGCGCGCCGAAGAGCAGCGCCCAGAGCAGCGGGATGCCGACGCCGAGCGCGGTGAACACCCCCCACGACCCGAGGCCGAGGAGCACGGTGCTGATGAGGGTCCCGACCACCGCGAGGGTGAGGATGCCGACCCGCTGCCGGAGCACCCGCCGGGCGTCCAGCCCGAGCGCGCCGGCGAAGAGGAGGATCGAGAGGATGCCGTTGAGCACGAAGTCGGTGAAGTCGAGCCGTTGGAGCACCGACTCGAGCCCGTCCCGCAGGCCGACGCCGAGGCCGAGGGCGTCGAGGACGATGAGCGCGGTCGAGGCGAGCGCGGCCGCCAGGGTGACCCCGACCGTCGTCGGGATGCGCAGGAAGCGCTCGTTGAGCCACGCGAGCAGGGCGGTCGAGCAGAGCAGCACGGCGAAGGCGGAGAGCACGGTGCCTCAGCCCCAGACGAAGTAGCGCAGCCAGACGTACGGCACGCAGATCCCGATCGTCACGGCGGTGACGACGAGCCCGTACTTGGTGAAGGTCCAGAACGAGATCGGGTGGTCGTTGCGCTTCGCGATGCCGGTGATGACGACGTTCGCGCTGGCCCCGATGGCCGTCGCGTTGCCGCCGAGGTCCGCACCGAGCGCGAGCGCCCACCAGAGCGACTGCTGAGCCGGCGGCAACGCGCCGCCCGGCCCGACGAGGTCGTGCACGAGCGGCGCCATCGTGGCGACGTACGGGATGTTGTCGACGACCCCGGAGAGGACCGCCGAGCCGACGAGCACGCCCTGGGCGGCGGGGAGGTAGTGGTCGCCGATCGTCGAGGTGAGGGTCTTGGCGAGCTCGGAGATGACGCCGGCGTTGACGAGCGCGCCCACCATGACGAAGAGGCCGGCGAAGAAGAGCAGGGTCTCCCACTCGACGTCCTCGAGGTAGTCGTCCGACGGCAGCCGGGAGAGGACGACCGCGGCCCCCGCGCCGAGCAACGCGACGAGCGACGGCTCGAGGTGGGTCAGGTTGTGGGTGAGGAAGCCGAGGAGCACGAGTCCGAGGACGACGAGCATCCGGCGTAGCAGGCGCTGGTCGGTGATCGTCTCGCGCGGGGTCAGCGCCATGACCGCCTCGGCCCGCTCGGGGTCGTAGCGCAGGCGGCGGCCCCAGAGGAGCCAGGCCAGGCCGACGAACACGGCGATCAGGACCACGACGACCGGTGCGAGGTTGACGAGGAAGTCGTTGAAGGTGAGGCCGGCCCGGCTGGCGATGATGATGTTCGGCGGGTCGCCGATGAGCGTCGCGGCGCCGCCGATGTTGCTCGCCATCGCCTCGGCGAGGAGGAACGGCACCGGTGCGAGGGCCAGGCGCTCGCAGAGCAGCAGGGTGACCGGCGCGACGAGCAGCACCGTCGTCACGTTGTCGAGGAGCGCCGACGCGACGGCGGTGATGACGATGAGGAGCGCCATCATCCGGAACGGCCGGGCCCTGGCCTTCTGCGCCGCCCAGATCGCGACGAACTCGAAGATGCCGGTCTGCCGGAGCACGCCGACGATGATCATCATCCCGAGGAGCAGGAAGATGACGTTCCAGTCGATGCCGGTCTCCTCCGAGAAGAAGACGTCGCCGCCCCGGACCACGCCGATGACGACCATCGCCGCCGCGCCACCGAGCGCGACGGCGGTGCGGTTGACCTTCTCGGAGGCGATGAGAACATAGGCCGCCGCGAAGACGACGACCGCGGCGACGGCGCTGAGGGTCACGGTGCCTCGCGGGTCGGGCCGGACTCGTGGGGCGTGCCGCGCAGGATGATGTCCCTCTCGAGCCGGCGGCGCACGAGGTCGCTGTCCTGGCCGGCGGCCGTGGCGATGGCGGCGAGGACCCGCGACATCGTCAGCACTCCGCGGTAGGTGCCGTCCTCCTCCTTGACGAGGATGACCGGCGAGTGCGCGTCGTCCATGGCCGAGGCGATCTCGAGCAGGGTGTCCTCGGGGAGCACCGCCGGCGGCTTGCTGGCCGTCAGCTTCTCGTCGTCGAGGAGGTCGCCGATCGTCGACTCGTTGAGCCGCCGGCACAGGTCGTCGGCGCCCTTCTCGTCGTAGGCGTGGACGAGCTTGCGGTCGTCTCGGACCCAGCGCGGCAGGACGAGGCCGAACAGCTGGCTGCCCGGGATGACCGCGATGGGCACACCGGCGTCGTCGGCGACGACGAGGCCGGAGAGCCGGTACTCGGCGATCACCCGGGCGGCCTCGGCTCCCGTGGTCTCGCGCGTGACGGTGGGCACCTGTTCGACGAGGTCCTGGGCTCGCACGGGGTTCCTTCTCTCGTGGTCGGGTCGGTCAGGCGGTGAGGCCGAGGGCGCGCAGCGGGGTCGTGGTGGCGGCGGCGAGGACGTCGTCCTCGGGCAGGCCGACGACCTCGACGCACCAGCGGACGCAGTCGGCGAGGGTCGAGGTGCCGCCGGCGATGGAACCGGTGTCGGTCGTGCGGGCGGTGCCGTCGGTCACCTCGACCTCGAGCCCACCGAGCCGGTAGCGGCCGTCGCCGAGCCCGGTGGCGGCCATCGCGTCGGAGACGAGGACGAGGGCGTGTGGTCCGACGGTCTCGAAGACCATCCGCACCACCTCCGACGCCACGTGCACGCCGTCGGCGAGGAGCTCGACGACGGCGTCGCCCCGGGCCGCGGCCGCCAGGGCCGCGGCCACCGGTCCGCCGGCCCGGTGGTGCATCGGGGGCATCCCGTTGAAGAGGTGGGTGACGAGGGCCGGCGCGCCCTGGAGGTCTGCGACCGTCGCGAGGGTGCGCGCGGTGCGGGCGGCGTCGGCCTCGGTGTGCCCGACCGAGGGTCGGATGCCGTGCTCGACGAGGACGCGGACGAGGTCATCGGCCCCGGGCAGCTCGGGGGCGAAGGTCATGTGCCGCAGGGCATCCGGTGCACCGGCCAGGGCAACCGCCTCGACGAGCCGCTCGACGAGGGCCGGGTCGGGGTCGGCCAGCGCTGCGGGGTCGTGGGCGCCGCGCCGGCCGAGGGCCAGGAACGGGCCCTCGAGGTGGATGCCGGCGAGCGTGCCGTCGGCGACGAGCGGGGCCAGCGTCATCACCCGGGCGACGAGGTCGTCGGTCGGGGCGCTGACGAGGCTCGCGACGAGCCGCTCGGTGCCGTGCGCCGCGTGGTGGCCGGCCGCCGCGAGGCTGCCCTCGGTCGTGTCGCCGAGCTCGGCCCCGGCGGCGCCGTGGCAGTGGATGTCGACGAGGCCGGTCACGCCCCCGACGCTATCGCGTCCTCGACGGCGGTCCGGGCGGGGGAGGCGGCCGGTCCCGGGACCGGTTCGACGACCGGGGCGGCCTCGTGCCGGGCGAGCGTCACGGCGAGCAGCAGCAGTCCTGCCGCCAGCAGCAGACCGTGCACGACCCGTCCGGCCGGCGGCAGGAAGAACTGCGGCAGGTAGGTGACCAGGGCGGTGGCGGTGGCGAGCAGGCCCATCCGGGCGGCCGCGGTGGCTCGTCGGGCGAGGCGCGCCAGCCGGACCCCGGCGACGGCGAACGCCACCCAGCCGAGGGTGAAGGTGGTGAGCGCGACGGGCTGGTACCGGAACAGGTCGGCGGCCGAGGTCATGTCCGCGTGCCCCGTGCGGCCCACGGCGAGCCCGAGCGCGTGCAGGCCGTAGGCCTCGGCGCCGTAGTAGGGCAGGACGCCGAAGGCACCCCACCGGGCCCAGCGGGCGGCGGTGGCGTCGACCGCGCCGAGGCCGGTGGCGACGAGGACGAACCCGAGCATCCCCAGCAGGTGGGCGAGCACCCACGTGGGACGGGCGTAGAGGGCGGCGCCGGCGAGACCGGTCTCGTCGCCGTAGCCGCGCAGGGCGGGGTAGGCGGCGAAGGCGACGGCGGCCGTGGCGAGGGCCGCGGCGGCCCGGGCGGTCGGGGGGACGGTCATGGTGGCTCCTCACGGGTTCGGATTTTGGAGAGCACTGCTCTCGTTGCGGAGACGATGACATGCCGGAGCCGGCCGTGTCAAGAGCACTGCTCTCTTTTCGGCTCCGTGCAGGGTGAGCGGCTACCGTCCGGTGCGCATGGACGTCGGTGCGGTGTGGGCGCGGCTGCAACCGGTCGGGACGGTGGCCCTCGACGGGCGGCCGCTGCTCGTCGTGCTCGGCGCGGCGCTCGTCGCCGTCGGGGTCGGTCCGGTCTGGTCGGTGCTGCGGCTCGGCGTCACGCTGGTCCACGAGCTCGGTCATGCCGGGGTCGGGATGCTCTGCGGCCGTCGGTTCACCGGCTTCGTGCTGCGCGGCGACATGTCCGGGCACGCGGTGACCGTCGGCCCCGCGCGGGGTGCCGGCCGGGTCGCGACCACGTGGGCCGGCTACCCGGCGCCGGCGGTCGTCGGGGCCGCGCTCGTCTGGTTGGCCGGCCGCGGCTGGGCGCCCGTCGTCCTGGCCGCCGTCGTCGTCGTGCTCCTCGTGGCGCTCGTGCGGTCGCGATCGGCGCTCACCGTCCTCGTCGTGCTCGCCGTCGGCGCGGCCACCGCCTGGCTGTGGTGGTCGGGCCCGGACCGGCTCCAGGCGCAGGTCCTCGTCGGCACCGGGCTCGTCCTCGTCGTCGGGGCGTGGCGGCACCTCGGCGCCGTCGCCGGCTCGCAGGACCGGTCGGCGAGCCACGCCGCGGTCCTCGGGCAGCTGACCGGCGTGGCCCGGCCGCTCTTGGGCGCGAGCTTCGGCGTCGTCTTCGCGGCCGCGGCCTGGCTCGTCGCAACCACCGTCCTCGCCGCCCTCTGACCCCGACTTATTGCGAATAGGCCACCCCTGAGCAGCCATTTCGGGGCTCCGCGAGTGGGTGATTCGCAATAAGTCGGGAACGGCGGGGGAGGAAGCGGGGGCTACTTGACGGAGCCGGCGGTCAGACCGCCGACGAGGTGCTTCTCGATGAGCGCGAAGAGGATGACGACCGGCACGACGGCGATGACCGAGGCCGCGAACAGCTGGTCCCAGTTCTGCTCGTAGCCGGTGACGTAGGACCGGAAGCCGACGGTCAGCGGCTTCTTGTCGTCGTCGATCATCAGGGTGAGCGCGACGACGTACTCGTTCCACGCCGCGATGAACGTGAAGATGACGGCCGTGACCAGCCCGGGCAGCGTCAGCGGCAGCATGATCCGGCGGAGCATCCCGACCCGGCCGACGCCGTCGAGCGCCGCGGCCTCCTCGACCTCGAGCGGGATCGAGGAGAAGAACCCGTGGAGGATCCAGATCGCGAAGGCGAGGTTGAACGCCGCGTTGGTGATGATCAGCGCCCCGTAGGTGTTGATCATGTTCAGCTCGAAGAACTGCCGGTACAGCCCGACGACGAGCGAGGTCGGCGCGAACATCTGCGTGATCAGCACGACGAGGAGGAACAGGCCGCGACCGGGGAAGCGGTGCCGAGCCGTCATGAACGCCGCCGGGATGGCGACGAGGATGACGACCGCCGTCGCGCCGAGCGAGACGATGAGCGAGGTGAGCAGCCAGTGCGGGAAGCGGCCGTCGGTGAGCACGGTCGCGTAGGTGTCGAACTGCCACACCCGCGGCAGGAACGACGGCGGCGTGGTCTTGACGTCGGTGCTCGTCCGGAAGCTGTCGAGCACCATGACGAGGTAGGGCGCGAGGAAGACGAGTGCCACGGCGGCAGCGGTGAACGCGACGAGCCGGGGGCGGCGCACGCGGGTCATCGGGAGGTCTCCTCGCGCCAGTTGACGACCTTGAGGTAGACGAGGACGACGAGCAGGATGATGACGACGTTGATGATCCCCGTCGCGGCCGACATCCCGACGTCCTTCTCCTGGCTCTTGAACGCGAGCTTGTACATGAAGGTGATGAGGGTGTCGTGGGTGAAGCCGGGGTTGCGGTCGTTGAGCGTGTAGATGATCGGGAAGCTGTTGAACACGTAGATCGTGTTGAGCACCGTCGCGATGAGCATCGCCGGGCGCAGCAGCGGGAAGGTGATCTGCCGCCAGCGCTGCCATGGGGAGGCGCCGTCGACCTCGGCCGCCTCCATCACGTCGTCGGGGATCGCGTTGAGTCCCGCGATGAAGACGAAGATCGTGAACGGCAGGGACACGAAGACGCCGACGACGACCATCGAGGCCATCGTGAACCGGTCGTCGCCGAGGAAGCTGATCGGCTGGTCGATGAGGTGCAGGCCCTGGAGCACGTGGTTGACCAGGCCGTAGTTGCTGTCGTAGAGCAGCACGAACAGCTGGCTGGTGATGACGAGCGACGCGGCCCACGGCACGATGACGGCCCAGCGCACGAAGCGGCGCCCGGGGAAGTCCTTGACGAGCAGCTGGGCGAGGGCCAGCGAGAGCACGATGGTGATCGCGACGACGGCGACGACCCAGACGACGGTGTTCTTCAGGACCCCCGGGAGGTCGGGGTAGCTGAGCACCTTCGCGTAGTTGTCCCAGCCGGCGCCGCCCTTGTAGAGCCCGGTGATCGAGTACTCCGAGCGCGAGGCGCGGAAGAGCATGACCGCCGGGAAGAGGACCACCCCGACGATGAGCGCGATGGCCGGCGCGAGCCAGAGCAGCGCGACGGCGCCCCTGACCCGGCCGACCCCGGTGGACCGCCGCCGCGGGCGGGGTCCACCGGGGGTGCTGCGGGCCGACGGCGCCCGGACGTCGCCGGTCGTCGTCACGGGCGTCAGCCCTCCGACTCCGCGGTCTGCTGCAGCTTGTCGAGCACGGCCTTGGGGTCACCGGTGATGGCAGCGCCGAGGTTCTGCTGGACGGCCAGCTTGATCTTGTCCCAGGTCGGGTCGTCGGTCGGCGTGAGGCGGGCGTTCGGGAGGGTGTCGAGGTAGACCTTGAGCTTGTCGTCCTTCTGGAAGTACTCCAGGCCCGAGGTCGTCACCGGGAGGAAGCCTTCCTTCTCGATGAACGTGTTGATCTGGTCCTTCGAGTAGTAGAGCTCGTAGAACGCCTTGACGGCGTCCTGGTTGCCCTTCTTCTTGAAGGCCATGAGGTAGTCGGTGACGCCGAAGGTCTTGCTCTCCGAGCCGTCGTTGCTCGGGAACGGCGCGACGGCGTACTTGACGGTGCCGTCCTTGTCGAGGTCACCGGCGAGCGGCGAGAACCCGACGACCATCCCGGCCTTGCCCGACTTGAACAGGTCGAAGGCGTCAGCGCGGTTGGTGCGTGCCGGGTTGCCCTGCGTCACACCCTCACTCGCCAGCTTCTTCATGAACGTGAGCGTCTCGACGTTCTTGTCCGAGTTGATGGCCCACGTGCCGTCGGTCTTCCAGTCGCCGCCGTTGTTGAACAGCCACATGGAGAACTCGCCCTGCGCCTCCTCGGGGCCGAGCGGCATGGCGTAGCCGACGTTGCCGGTGGCCTTGATCTTCTGGGCGTCCGCCTCGAGCTCGGCCCAGGTCTTCGGCGGGGCGCTGATGCCGGCCTTGCCGAAGAGGTCGGTGTTGTAGAACAGCGCGCGGGCGCTGCTGAGGTCGGGGAAGCCGTAGAACTTGCCGTCGTACGTGCCGTACTTGACGAACGTCGGCAGGATGTCGGACTTGGCCTCCGAGGGCAGGACGTCGTCGGCGCTGTAGAGCAGCCCGTCCTTGGCGTAGCTCGCGTACGCGTTGAGGTTGAGGATGTCCGGCGGCTGGTTGTTCTGGATCATCGTCGAGGACTGCTGGTCGATGTTGTCCCAGCTGACGACGTTGACGTTCAGCGTGTACCCGTACTTGCTCTTGTACTCCTTGGCGAAGGAGTCCCAGAACGCCTTGGTGTTGTCCTTGGAGTACTCGGCCGCCATGAGGGTGATGGTCGTCGCCTTGTCGCCCCCGCTGCTCCCCCCGTCGGCCTGGTTGGCGCCGGTCCCCCCACCGCAGGCGGAGAGCACGAGGGCCCCCGTCGCCGCGGTCGCGGCCAGCATCGTGTGTCGTCGCGTCGTGCTCATCGTTCTCCTCGTCGAGAAGCCGGAGGTCCGGCGTGCTGCACCTACCCCGGGCGGACGTCCTGGACGCCCGCCGGCCGGGCGCCAGCCACGCTACACCTACGCATGAATGTGAGCGATCCGAGAGTCAAGTGATCACGAACGCGCAGCCACAGGTCATCGGGAGCCGCCCCGGCGGGGTGGGCGGCGCCGCCGACGAGTGAACCCGACCCCCGTCCTCCCGGCCACCCGGGACGGGGTCAGACGCAGACCACCTCGACGCCCCGCGCACGCAGCCCCTCGACCTCGGGGTCGTCCTCGGCGGCGGTCGTCACGAGGGTGCCGACCCGCTCCGCCGGGCAGATCGCGGCGAAGGTGCGCCGGCCGAGCTTCTCGGCGCCAGCGACGACGACGACCCGCTGCGACCGCTCGACCATCGCCCGGACGACCGCCGCCTCGTCGTCGTGCCGGCAGGTGGCCCCCTCGGCGGCGGAGAACGCGTTGACCCCGACGACCGCGACGTCGAACCACAGCCCGGCGATGACCTGGGCGGCGAGCGGTCCGGTCACCTCGTAGGACTCGGGCCGGGCCACCCCGCCGAGCGACACGCACTGGACGTGGGTGCGCAGGACCGCCTCGGCCGCGATGTTGAGGGCGTTGGTCACGAGGGTGAGCGGCGTGCCGTCATCACCGACGAGGTCCTCGCGGGCGGTGATGGCACGCGCGGTCGCGGTCGTCGTCGTGCCGCCGTTGAGGGCGACGACGTCCCCGGGGGCGACGAGCGCGGCGGCGGCGGTGGCGATCCGCCCGAGCGCGCCGTCGGCCTGGCTGGAGCGGTACCGGTACGGCAGCTCGTAGGCCACCGAGGTCGCGACGACACCGCCGTGGTGCCGGGTGACCAGCTGGCGCCGCGCCAGCTCGGCGAAGTCGCGGCGGACCGTCGCCTCCGAGACCGCGAGCTCGCGGGCGGTCTCGGTGACCGAGAGCCGGGCGCGGGTGGCCAGGAGGTCGAGGACGGCGGCCCAGCGCGACGTCGGCGTCCGCGTGCCGTTGGCCTCCTCGCTCACGCTCGTCATCGTAGGCGGAGGGTCGCCGCGGGGTGCGACTATGCTCGATCGGCCGTCCATTCCATCGCATTCGCGCACGAGGAGCACCGGTGACCGAGCTCGACGTCGACCCCTCCGGGGCGTCCCCCACGAGCGGCGACGAGCACCGTGGCGTCGTCGCGGCCGGGATCGACGTCGGCGGCACCCGCATCAAGGCCGTTCTGCGGCACGGCTCCTCGATCGTCAACCGGTACGTCGGACCGACCCCGCCGGACCTCGCCCACCGGTTCGGCGAGGTGGTGACCGCCGTCCTCGACCGGGTGGTGTCCGCGGGTCCCGGGCGACCGGCCCCGACGAGCGTGGGCGTCGTGGTCCCCGGCCTCGTCGACGAACGGGGCGGGGTCGCCGAGTGGTCCGCGAACCTCGGCTGGCGGGGGCTGGACATCCGCGCCGCCCTCGCCGGACCGGTCGATGCCGACGTCGTCGTCGGTCACGACGTGCGGGCGGGACTGCTCGGCGAGCACCTCCTCGGGGCCGCCCGTGGGGTCGACGACGTCCTCTTCGTCCCCCTCGGCACCGGCGTGGCCGTCGCGCTGATGACCGGGGGGCGGGTGGCGCGGGGCACGACCTGGTCCGGCGAGCTCGGGCACGTGCAGGTCGCCGCCGACGGTCCGGTGTGCGGATGCGGCCGCCGGGGGTGCCTCGAGACCGTGGCCGGCGCCGGTGCGGTCGGCCGACGCTGGCGGGAGAGCGGACGGGACGGGGACGCCCGCTCGGTCGCCGAGGCCGTCGCTGCGGGTGACCCTGTGGCGCAACGGATCTGGCGGGACGCGGTCGAGGCGCTGGCCGGCGGCCTCGCGCCGGTCGTCACGGCCGCGGGCAGCCGTCGGGTCGTCGTCGGTGGCGGGATGGCCGAGGCGGGCGCCGTCCTGTTCGACCCCCTGACCGCGGCCCTGCTCGCGGGCGTCCCCGACCCCGGGCTCGAGGTCGTGCCGGCCGAGCTCGGCGAGTGGGCCGGGGCCATCGGCGCCGCGCACCTCCTGCCGGCCGCCACCTGACCCCATCCGGTCGGGGGACGAACCGAGCGGTACGGGCATCGCGCCCCATCCGGGAAGCACCGGGGTCGTCCGGAAACGGTGTGGGTGCGACCCCGGGGTTCCCGGCACCCGGCGGGAAGGCCGTGGTCACGAGCACCGGGCCCGGGCCCGTAGACTGGTCGCTGCGGGCCCGCCCAGTTCTGCCTCGGGCCCCTGCTCCTCCCTCCGATGTCGATGCCGGTGACCGACCCCTGGTCACCCGAGCCGCGGCCCAGAGCCCGACCCGGCAGAACATCCAGCCTCGTCGCTGCTGCCGCCCAGCCGGTCGGTCGCGCGACGACCCCACCACGGGAGCCCTCACGTGTCCACCACCCCCACCTTCCGCGACCTCGCCCTGCCGGGGTCGCTCGTCGACGTCCTCGCCGCCGGCGGGATCTCGACCCCGACCCCCATCCAGGCCGTCACCCTCCCCGACTCCCTCGCCGGCCGCGACGTGCTCGGCCGCGGGCGCACCGGCTCCGGCAAGACGATCGCCTTCCTCCTGCCGCTGCTGACCCGGCTGTCCGAGGCCGGGCGGCCGCGGACGCCCCGGCGCCCCCGCGCGCTCGTCCTCGCCCCGACCCGTGAGCTCGCGACCCAGATCGACACCGCGATGGCCCCGCTCGCGGCCGCGCTCGGGCTGACCTCCCGCACGGTGTTCGGCGGAGTCGGCCAGGGCCCCCAGGTCTCCGCCCTCCGGCGCGGCGTCGACGTCGTCGTCGCGTGCCCGGGCCGCCTCGAGGACCTCATCGGCCAGGGGCACGTCTCGCTCGACGCCGTCGAGGTGACCGTCGTCGACGAGGCGGACCACATGGCCGAGCTCGGCTTCCTCCCGCAGGTGCGCCGGCTCCTCGACGCCACCCCGCGCCGGGGACAGCGGATGCTCTTCTCGGCGACGCTCGACGCCGGCATCGGGGTGCTCGCGACCCGCTACCTCCACGACCCGGTGACCCACGAGGCCGACTCGGCACAGTCGCCGGTCGCGGACATGGCGCACCACGTGCTGCACGTCGACGCCTCCGAGCACCTGCCCGTGCTCGTCGACCTCGCCGCCGCGCCGGGCCGGACGGTCGTCTTCACCCGGACCAAGCACCGGGCCAAGCGCCTGACCCGGCAGCTCAACGCCGCGGGGGTCTCCGCGGTCGAGCTGCACGGCAACCTCAGCCAGGGCCAGCGGACCCGCACCATGGCGGCGTTCCACGACGGGACGGCGACCACGCTCGTCGCCACCGACATCGCCGCGCGCGGCATCCACGTCGACGACGTCGGGCTCGTCGTGCACGCCGACCCCCCGGTCGAGCACAAGGCCTACCTCCACCGCTCGGGGCGCACCGCGCGCGCCGGCGCGTCCGGCGTCGTCATCACGCTGATGACCGACGAGCAGGTGCGTGACGTCCGCGAGCTGACGCGCCGGGCCGGGGTGCGGCCGACGACCACCCGCGCCCACTCGAGCCATCCCGTCCTCGCTGAGCTCGCCCCCGGGGAGCGGTCCTTCGACGGCGGTCTCGTGGCGGCCGCCCCGGCGGGCGGCCCGGCCCGGGCCGGCGACGGCTCCGGGCGACGCGGCCGCGGCGGGGGCCGGTCCTCCTCCGGTGGCGGTCGCTCCTCCGGTGAGGGCTCTCGCTCCTCCGGGGGGCGCTCGTCCGGTGGCGGTCGCTCGTCCGGTGGGGGCTCTCGCTCGTCGGCCGGCGGTTCGCGCTCGTCCGACACCGGGCGGTCGGGCGGGACGCGCGGCAGCGGCGGTGGCCCGCGCGGCGGGCGCAGCCGCTCCGCCGGCTCGCCGGGAGGTTCCCGCAGTGGCTCGGGCTCCGGACGCGGCAGTTCGGGCTCCGGACGGAGCGGCTCGGGCTCCGGACACGGCGGGTCGGGCGGCGGTGCCGCGGCGTTCTCGGAGCGCTCGGGCGGCCGACGCTCGCGCTGACCCCAGCAGTCGAGAGACGAGAACATGCCGTGCAGCCCGAGGGCTGCACGGCATGTTCTCGTCGGTCGTCCGGGACCGAGCGGGTCAGGCTCAGCGCAGGCGGATGGTCCCCTGCTCGGACTGCCCGGTCGAGGGCAGGGTCACCGTCAGCGTGTACTCCCCGCGGGCCAGCCCGCGGGTCGGGACGGCCCCGAGCCACAGCGGTCCGACCGCACGGAGCGTGCCGCGGTAGGCCTCGCCGCCCGGGCCGGTCAGGGTGACCACGGGGGCGGTGACGCCGTGCGGCGGCCATCCGTCGCAGTCGCGCACGAGGGCGACGACGGGGATGGTGATGCCGCGCCGCAGGGTGAGCGTCCGCGACCCCGAGGGGACGACGTCGAGCCGGTACTCGACCACCACCTCGGCGGTCGAGCTCGCCGTGGCACCGCTCGAGTCGGTGACGGTCACCGTCGCCGTGTGCCGACCGGCCGTGCGGTAGGTGTGGCCGAGCGTCACGTCACCGGAGACGTTCTCGCGGGTCGTCGTCGTGCCGTCGCCCCAGTCGACCGTCACGGTGGTCGCGGCGTCGGGGTTGGCCACCGAGACCTTCAGCGACGCGTTGTCGCGGCCACAGGAGACCGAACCGTCGGCGAACGAGGCCGAGACGCCGAGCGGGCCGCGGGGGCTCAGCCCCACCATCACCGGATCGTGGTCGGAGACCCGGTAGGCGTCCGGCGCGTAGAGCGACGACACCTGGGCCGGCGACTTGAAGTTGGTGTTGTAGTCCAGCACCGACGGCTCGTCGGAGTTGATGTGGACGTCACCGACCCCGGTGACCTGACCGACGAGCGACGCCGAGCCGAGCGCCTGGTCGAGGTAGCCCCACTGGCCGTCGAAGACGTAGGAGTAGGCGTCCTCGCCCTGGTACTTCTCGACGAGGTTGGTGAAGCCGCCCTCCTCGAGCGTCCGGATCGGCGTCTCCTTGGCGTAGGAGTTGTAGTCGCCGATGAGCAGGACGTCGGTGTCGCCGGTGCCGGTCGGGTCGGAGTCGAGCCACGACATCAGCGTCTTCACCGCGTTGGTGCGGACGACGGCGCAGTTGCCCTGTCCGTCACCGGTGTCCGGAGCCGAGCAGGCCGAGCCCTTCGACTTCAGGTGGTTGACGTCGGTGACGAAGACACCGCCGGTCGCGTTGACCTTCCACGCCTGGGCGAGGGAGGGCCGGTTGCGCGGCGCGGGGTCGCCGCCGGTGACGAACTCCGGGGTGTTCAGCGCCGCCGTCGCCCCGACCGGGGTGACCACCGAGGGCTTGTAGACGAGGCCCACCTTGATGGCGTCGTCGCCCATGGCGTCGGTCTGACCGGTGTTCGCGTCGACGTCGACGAAGGCGTAGGTGCCCGCGCCGACCGCGGCGTTGAGGGCGTCGACGAGCGTCGAGATGGCGCTGTCCGGGCCGTAGCCGTCGTTCTCGATCTCGTTCACGCCGTAGACGTCCGCATCCATGAGCTTCATCGCCGCGACGGTCTTGGCCGTCTGCCGGTCGAGCTCGGCCTGGGTCTCGGCGCCGCGGCAGTCGACGGCCGGGCCGGAGACGCCACCACGGCACGCGTTCGGTGCGGTGTCGAGGGTGTTGAAGTAGTTGAGCAGGTTCATCCCGACCACCTGGACGTCACCACCGACGTCCGGCGGCCCGGTGGGGCGCGGGTTGGCGGCGGTGAACTCGATGCCGGCGCCGTCGGCGGTCACCGGACGCAGCCGGTAGGCGTTGGGGCTGGCCGAGTTTCCGCCCCAGGTGTACGTCAGGACGCCGGTCGCGCCGGTCGTCGTGTCGCCTCCGCGGAGGGTGTTCTCGGCGGTCAGCGGGTGCCCACCGCGGCCCCAGATGATGGGGTCGGGGTTCTGCGCCTGCGAGGTGTCGTCGAGGAGGATCTGGTTGAGGTCGTTCTGCGCCTGGAGGGCGTTGGCCGCGGCACCGGGCTCGACGACGTTCGTCGGCTGCTGGAGGCGGCCGCCGGACGAGAGGGTGACCTGGCCGAAGCGGCCGAGGAGGTAGTGCTCGGTGACGGTCAGCTGCTGCGGGAACGTCACGAGCATCCCCTCGTAGCGCTCGAAGGCGTCCGGGCTGGCCATCGGCAGGGCGACCGGCGTCGGCGTCACCGAGCCGGTGCCGCACACCTCGGTGCTCGTCGCCGTGACCTGGGTCTGGTCCTGGTAGTCGCCGGCGGTGCCGGTGACCCGCACGAGGTCACCGACGGAGACGTCGTCCGCGCCGCCGTCGAAGACGAAGAGGGCGTCCGAGGTGGCCGGGTCGCCGTCACCGGTCGGGTCCTGGAGGTAGAAGCCGCGCAGCGCCGGCTGCGGGCCCTCGTAGTCGGCGACGACGACGCCCTGCGTGGCGACGTCACCGGTGATGGCGGCCGAGGAGCCGCTGCCCTGGATGTCGTAGGCCGGCGTGAAGGTCTGGCCGCACTGGCTCGCGACCGAGAAGTGGACGGTGGTGTCGGCGGCCGGGGAGTCCGGCGGGTCGATCGGGTCGACGTCGTGGACGGCGGCCGCGGCCACGGTCATCGTGCAGGACTCGCCGTTCGCGAGCGCGGAGGCCGGGGTCCCGGTGAAGGAGGTCGGCCCACCGGCGGTGGTGACCGCGACGGCGCCGGACTCGCTGCAGGACAGGCTCAGCGCGCCGGCGTCGAGGGTGACCGGCTCGGAGAACGTGACCCCGACCCGCTGGCGCGGGGTCACCGTGCCGCCGTCGGCCGGGGAGGTCGCCGTGACCGTCGGGGCGGTGTCGGTCGGGGTGCCGCCGCAGCCGGCGGTGTGCGAGCCGAGACCGTCGAAGGTGTCCTGGGCGAAGCCGGTCCACTGCGCCGAGGGGTCGAAGGCATCGGCGCCGTTCGGGTCACCCGCGCAGATCGTGTCCTTGCGGCGCAGGGTGTTGTCGGCCGTGCTGGTGAGGCCGGTGCCCCACTCGGTGCCGGGGTCGTTGCCGACCTGACCGATGACGTCGAGGACCGTCGTGCCCTTGCGCAGGACGACGGCGTCGTTGCCGTTCCAGCTCGCGTTGCCGGAGGTGATGTCGGCCACCGCGAGGACGGCGGCGCCGGCCGAGCCGTTGGCCACGACCGTCACGTCCTCGGGGGCCACCGTCCCGGTGAGGGGGATGGACCGCGCCGTGGTCCCGCCGTTCGCGTACACGTCGATGGCGTAGCCGCCCGCGGTGAGGTCGACCGCGGCACCGGTGCCGTTGTAGACCTCGACCGCCTTGTTGTTGCTCGACCCCTCGACGTACTCGGAGAAGAAGAGGTCGGGGGCGGGGTCGGCGGACGCCGCGGACGGCGTCAGGACGACGGGCACGGCCGCCACGAGAGCGCCGGCGGCGACTCCCGTGACGAGCCGTCGCAACGGCACTCGGAACATGCATCCTCCTGGGTCAGGACACGGGGGGAGCCGGCCTGTCAGCGACGCCTCGGCCCGTGGCGCGGCGAACCTAACACCGGCCCGTGGCCCCGGCCACCGGAGCGACCGACCCATCGGTGAACGGTCGGCGAAGCCTCGGTGCGCACCCCAGGCCGGGGCGCTCGACAGGTCCTGTCGAAGGTGCGACGTCGCAGGTCATCGGCGGTCGGTGGGCGCCGACGGCTCGCTACGGTCGGGGGACGCACGACCCGCGGACCACGGACGGAGACGACGAGATGGCCTACCGCACGGGCGACTCGGTGAGCTGGAACACCTCGCAGGGCGCGACGCACGGGACGGTCACGTCCAAGCGCACCCGCGAGTTCCAGCACGACGGGCAGACCTTCCGACCCACCGACGACGACCCCTACTACCTCGTCGAGTCGGAGAAGACCGGAGCGACCGCGGCACACAAGGAGTCGGCCCTCCGCAAGCGCTCGTAGGCCGGGTCTCGACTGCCCGCGCGTTGCGCGAGTCTGATCGAATACGCTGAGGTTCGCGCACAACCGCTCGCCCACGCCGCGTCACGACAAGGACCCCCGATGCCCGCCACGCACGTCGCCGCCGAGATCGCCTCCCAGCCGGACACGTGGCGGGAGGCGGCCGCCCTCGCGCCGGCCGTCGCCCACCGGCTCCCGCGCCCGGGGGAGCGCGTGGCCGTCGTCGGCTGCGGCACCAGCTGGTTCGTGGCGATGGCCTACGCCGCGCTGCGCGAGGCCTCCGGTGCCGGGGAGACCGACGCCTTCGCCGGCAGCGAGTTCCCGGCCGGCCGCCGCTACGACCGGGTGCTCGCGATCTCGCGCTCCGGCACGACGACGGAGGTCGTCGACCTCCTGGCCGCGCTCGACGGCACCCCCTCCACGCTCGTCACCGCGGTCGAGGACTCGCCGGCCGCCGCGGCCGCCTCGACCGTCGTCGGGCTCCCCTTCGCCGACGAGCAGTCGGTCGTCCAGACCCGCTTCGCGACGACCACCCTGGCCCTGCTGCGCGCCCACCTCGGCGAGGACGTCGAGCCACTGGTCGCCGACTGCCGCGCCGCGCTCGAGCTGCCGGTGGAGGACCTCCTCGACGTCGACCAGTGCACCTTCCTCGGGCGCGGCTGGACCGTGGGGCTCGCGTCCGAGGCGGCCCTGAAGACCCGCGAGGCCGCCCAGTTCTGGGCCGAGGCCTACCCGGCGATGGACTACCGGCACGGCCCGGTGGCCATCGCCCAGCCCGGCCGGCTGGTGTGGGCGTTCGGTGCGGTGCCCGACGGCCTCGCCGACGAGGTCGCTTCCACCGGAGCCCGTTTCGTCCACCACCAGCTCGACCCGATGGCCGCCCTCGTCGTCGCCCAGCGGTTCGCCGTCGCGCTCGCCGAGGTCCGTGGCCTCGATCCGGACCACCCGCGCTCGCTCACCCGCTCGGTCGTCCTCGGATGACCGGCCGCGACCCGGTCGCCGACGCCCGCGCCGCCGGGCACGGCATCGGCGCGTTCAACGTCGTCCTCCTCGAGCACGCGGAGGGCATCGTCCGGGGGGCGGAGGCGGCCGCCCTGCCGGTCGTCCTCCAGGTGAGCCAGAACACCGCCACGTTCCACGGCGGCCTCGAGCCGGTGCTGCGGGCGAGCCTCGCCCTGGCCCGCGGGGCGAGCGTCCCCGTCGTCGTCCACCTCGACCACGCCGAGGACGTCGACCTCGTCCACGAGGCCGTGGCCCTGGGCGCGGACAGCGTGATGTACGACGGCTCGCGGCTGCCGTGGGAGGACAACGTCGCCACGACCCGCGCGGTCGTCGAGCACTGCCACGCCCACGGGGTGCGGGTCGAGGCGGAGCTCGGCGAGGTCGGTGGCAAGGACGGCGTCCACGCGCCCGGCGTGCGCACCGACCCGGCCGAGGCCGCGGCCTTCGTCGCCGCCACCGGGGTCGACTCGCTGGCCGTGGCCGTCGGCACCTCGCACGCGATGACCACCCGCGACGCGGTCGTGGACACGGCCCTCGTCGGGCGGCTCGCGGCCGCAGTGCCGGTGCCGCTCGTCCTGCACGGCTCCTCGGGGCTCGACGACGAGGGGCTCACCGAGGTCGTCGGCGCCGGGATGACCAAGGTCAACATCTCCACGCACCTCAACGCGGTGTTCACGGCGGCGGTGCGCGACGTGCTCGCCACCGACCCCGACCTCGTCGACCCGCGCCGGTACGTCGGCCCCGGGCGCGAGGCCCTCGCGGCCGAGGTCGAGCGGCTCCTCCGGCTCCTCCACGGCTGACCTCCGCAGCAGACCGCGGCCAATGCCGGGCTACCCCGCAGTAACTGTCGCTGTGGCGGCACTTACTGCGGGGTAGCACGGCACGCGAGCGCGGGGTCGCCTGACGTGCCGGCCGGCCGGCCGATCCAACCGGCCCGGGCCGGACCACGGGGAACATCCGGGCCGCTCGACTCCTTGGCCCTGACGTACCCCGACACGACGCGCACGTCGGCTGCGGGCGCGTCCACCCTTCCGCCACACAGGAGCTGATGACATGCAGCAGCGAGCACTCGGAGACGTCCAGGTCGGCGCGATCGGCCTCGGCGGGATGCCGATGTCCATCGAGGGTCGTCCGGAGCAGGAGCGCTCGGTCCGCACCATCCACGCGGCACTCGACGCCGGAGTCACCCTCGTCGACACCGCCGACGCCTACCACCGCGACGCCGGCGAGGTCGGTCACAATGAGGAGCTCATCGCCGCCGCGCTGCGCAGCTGGGGCGGGGACGCGTCCTCGGTCCTCGTCGCGACCAAGGGCGGCCACCTGCGACCCGGCGACGGCTCGTGGACGCTGAACGGGCGGCCGGAGTACCTGAAGGAGGCGGCGAAGGCGTCGGCGAAGCGGCTCGGGGTGGACGCGATCGGCCTCTACCAGTTCCACCGCCCCGACCCGGACGTGCCGTACGCCGAGTCCGTCGGAGCGCTGCGCGACCTCCTCGACGAGGGCGTCATCCGGATGGCCGGCATCTCCAACGCCTCGGTCGCGCAGATCGAGGAGGCGAACGAGGTCCTCGGCGGCCGGCTGGTCTCGGTCCAGAACCAGTTCTCGCCGGCGTTCCGCTCCTCCCTCGACGAGCTGCGGCACTGCGCGGAGCTCGGCATCGCCTTCCTGCCGTGGAGCCCGCTCGGCGGCATCAGGAAGGCGTCCGGACTCGGCGACGAGCACTCCGTCTTCGCCGAGGTGGCCCGCGCCCACGACGTCTCGCCGCACCGGGTCGCGCTGGCCTGGGAGCTCGCGCTCGCCGACGTCGTCCTGCCGATCCCGGGGGCGTCCCGGCCGGAGTCGATCACCGACTCGGTGCAGGCCGCCGACCTCGAGCTGACGGCCGACGAGGTCGAGCGCCTCTCCGCCGCCTGACCCGCTCGTGCACCTCACGCGTATCGGGTGACCCGATACTCCTGCGCCTCACCCCGGAACGGTTCCGGGGTGAGGCGCGGTCGTATCGGGTGACCCGATACGCGTGGGACGGGCGGGAGGGGCGGTCAGCCGAGGTGGCCGCGGACCGACGCGTGTCCCTTGAGCAGGTTGCGGGCGATGGTCCGCCGCTGGATCTCGTCGGTGCCCTCGTAGATGCGCAGCAGCCGCAGCTCGCGGTACCACCGCTCGAGCGGCAGCTCGCGGGTGTAGCCCATCCCGCCGTGCACCTGGAGCATCCGGTCGACGATCTCGTTGGCGTGCACGCCGCCGTACAGCTTGGCCATCGACTGCGCCTGGCGCGAGTCCCGTCCCCGGTCGACCTGCCACGCGGCGGAGAGGACGAGCCAGCGCAGCGCCTCGATGTCGACGGCCGAGTCGGCGATCATCCACTGGATGGCCTGCCGCTCGGCGATGGGCTTGCCGAAGGTCACCCTCGAGCGCGCGTGCTCCATCGCCATCTCGACCATCCGCTCGCAGCCGCCGAGGGCGCGCGCGGGCAGCAGGTAGCGCCCCTTGCCGATCCACTGCATCGCGAGCGCGAAGCCCTTCCCGACCTCGCCGAGCACCGCCGACCCCGGTACCCGCACGCCGTCGAAGGTCAGCGCCGCCGGACCCCACTCGCCCATCGTGTCGATGGGGTGCGAGGTCCAGCCGCGGTCGCGGTCGACGAGGAAGCACGTGACCGACTCGCCGGTGCGGCCCGCGGCGTGCGCCTCGGGGTCGGTGACGGCGAAGACCATGACGTAGTCGGCCTCGTGCCCGCCGGTGATGAACGTCTTCTCGCCGGTGACCACCCAGTCGTCGCCGTCGCGGATCGCCTTGGTGCGGATGGCCCGCGCGTCCGACCCGGCTCCCGGCTCGGTGATGGCGAAGCAGCTGCGCCGGGTGCCCTCGATGGTCGGCCGCAGGTACTCCTCCTGCTGCGCGTCGGTCGCGTGGAAGAGGATGTTGTCGGCCTCGCCGGCGAACCGGAACGGCACGAACGAGCGCCCGAGCTCGATCTCGACGAGGGCGGCCATCACCGCCGACAGCCCCATCCCGCCGTACTCCTCCGGGGTGAGGACCCCGAAGAAGCCGGCTTCACGTGCGGTGTCCTGCAAGCGTTCCAGCTCCTCGGCGGGCAACCCGCGCTCGTGCCGGCGCTCGCGGGCCAGGACATCCTGCTCGAGCGGCACGACCTCCTTCTCGACGAAGGTCCGCACCCACTGGCGGATGTCCCGCTCGTCGTCGGTCAGGTCGAGGTCCATGCGCTGCGCTCCCGTCGCTCCGGCGCGCCCCGGGACGTCGGTGGCCCGGGGCACCCTCCGATCATCGCCCCCGAGGCCGGCTGTGCGGCCACCGGGTGCGCTCGCACCCGGCCGCCGGCGATGTCGAGAACCGGCCGCCGGCTCCGTCCCCCGGGTGACGACCGACCCGCGGCCGTCGCCCGACCCGCCGGAGGACCACCATGGACCAGCACCAGATCGACGCCGAGCTCGCCCTCGAGGGTGCGCAGGAGCTGCTGTGCGGCACCTCGCTCGCCCACCTCTCCTACCTCGCGTCCGACGGCACGCCGCGCGTCGTCCCCGTCGGCTCGTGGTGGACCGGGACCGAGCTCGTCGTCTCGACCGCGACGACCGCCCCGAAGGCTGCCGCGCTGCGGGCGAACCCGGACGTCGCCGTGGCGCTCGACGCGGGCGGCACCCCCGACTCGGCGCGCTCGCTCTCGCTGCGCGGCCGGGCCGAGCTGACCGTCGTCGACGGCGTCGTCCCCGAGTACCTGGCCGCGGCGCGGCGGTCGATGGACCCGGACGCCTACGCCGGGTTCGAGGAGGCGGTCCGCGGCTTCTACCCGCAGATGGTCCGCATCGGCATCCGGCCGACCTGGGCCCGCTTCCACGACTACGGCACGGGCCGGGTGCCCACCTTCCTCCGCGAGCTCGCCGAGCGGTCCGGCGCCTGACCTCGTCCCGGCGCTCGGATGCCGGACGGGACCGATGAGTTCCGCGGCCGGTCCCGGTCGACCCTCCCATGAGCGATGGACCCTGCCCGAACGCCCGACCCCTTGCCGCCCCGGCGGGGCCTCGGGACACTGGACGACACCGCCCGCCGACCACCGCGGGCGACCCGGCGGAAGGAGCCGACCATGGCTGACCCGGCCATCCACCTGCTCGTGGGCACCAGCAAGGGGGCGTTCGTCGTCGACGGCGACGCCGACCGCTCCGGATGGACGGTGCGCGGGCCCTACTGCGACGGGTGGCCGATCAACCACGCCGTCGGCGACCCGCGGACCGGCACGATGTGGGCCGGCGGCGGGGGCGACTGGTCGGGCGCCGGCGTGTGGCGCTCGGACGACGGCGGCCACACCTGGGAGCTGACCAAGCTGACCACCGGGGAGATGGACCGGTGGGCCGCCAACGACCGGGACTTCGCCGCGATGGTCGGCTGGAGCGAGGAGCCCGCGCCCTTCGGCGAGGCGTTCTCCCAAGTCTGGTCGCTGCGCCGCGCCGGCGAGCGCCTCTACGCGGGCACCAAGCCGGCGACCCTGCTCGTCAGCGACGACGACGGCCGCACCTGGTCGGAGGTCAAGGGCCTGAGCGACCACCCGTCGCGCGGCGAGTGGAACCCCGGCGGCGCAGGCCTGGTCCTCCACACGATCGTCGCGGACCCGGCGGACCCCGAGCGGTTGTGGGTGGGGATCTCGGCGGCCGGTGTCTTCGTCACGCACGACGGCGGAGTCACCTGGGAGCGGGCCAACGACCTCGCCGACCCCGAGGCCGGGGCCGACGCACGGCACCCCGCGGGCCCGGCGGACGGGAAGACCGGCTTCTGCGTGCACCACGTCGAGCACGCGGGAGGGGACGTCCTCTACCAGCAGAACCACTACGGGGTCTGGCGCTCCGCGGACGGCGGGCAGACCTGGCAGGACGTCACGGCCAACCTGCCGTCGACGTTCGGGTTCCCGCTCTGGGCCCACCCGCGCGACCCCGACACCGTGTGGACGCTGCCGCTCAACGGTGACATGGCCGGCCGCTACCCGCCGGATGCGGCTGCGGCCGTGTGGCGTTCGCGCGACGGCGGGGCCACGTGGGAGGCCCGGCGCGACGGGCTGCCCCAGGAGGCGTGCTTCTTCACGGTGCTCCGGCAGGCGATGACCGGCGACGAGCAGGACCCAGCCGGCGTGTACTTCGGGACGAACAGCGGCTCGGTGTTCGCCAGCCGCGACGAGGGGGAGACCTGGGAGGAGATCGTGCGGCACCTGCCGACGGTGCTGTCCGTCGACGTCCTCGAACCGCGATGATGGAGGCATGAGCGCCTCCACCGACACGGTGACCGTCCGCTTCACGACCCCGGCCGAGACGGTCGGCGACACCCGGCTCGTCCGGCTGCCGGCGGACGCCAGCCGGGCGCTGCCGTCGCGCGGGCAGGTCGCCGTCACCGGCTCCCTCGACGGTGAGCCGTTCGCGACCGTCGTCGAGCCCGATGGTCGGCGGGGTCACTGGGTGCGGCTCGACCCCGGTTCCGCCGCACCGGGCGACACCGTCGAGCTCGAGCTGGTCGTCGCCGAGGAGTGGCCCGAGCCGGACGTGCCCGAGGACCTCGCCGAGGCGCTCGCGGCGGCGCCCGAGCACATCCGCGAGGTCTGGGACGACATCACCCCGATGGCCCGCTGGGAGTGGGTGCGCTGGGTCGGCGCCACCCGTAGCCCGGAGACGCGGGCCAAGCGGGTCGGGGTGAGCATCGACAAGATCGACCACGGCAAACGCCGACCCTGCTGCTTCGACCTCTCCTCGTGCACCGACCCGGACGTCGCGCGCGGCGGGAAGCTGCCCGAGCCGTCCTGACGCCGGCGGGCCACGGGCGCGACTCGCTCAGGGGCGGAGCATGACCTTGAGGGCGGTCCGCTCGTCCATCGCGCGGTAGCCGGCCGGGCCCTCCTCGAGGGGCAGCACGGTGTCGAACACGCGGCCGGGCTCGACGGTTCCGTCGAGGACGCCCGGGAGCAGCTGCTCGACGTACGCCCGGACCGGTGCGACACCGCCGGTCAGGGTCACGTTGCGGCCGAACAGGACCCGGCCGACCGGACCGTCCGTGTACTGGGGCACGCCGACGCGGCTGATCGTCCCTCCCGGACGGACCACCCCGAGCGCCTGCTCGTACGCGGGCATCATCCCGACGCACTCGAGGACGACCGGGCTGCCCCCGTCGGTGAGGTCGCGGACGGCCTCGACGCCCTCCTCACCGCGCTCGGCGACGACGTCCGTGGCACCGAACTCGCGGCCGAGGTCGGTGCGCGACGCGTGCCGCCCCATGAGGACGACGCGCTCGGCACCCTGCTGGCGGGCGGCCAGGACCGCGAGCAGCCCCACCGCCCCGTCGCCGATGACGGTGACCGTGCTGCCCTGCGACACACCGGCGCTCAGGGCGGCGTGCCATCCGGTGCCGTAGACGTCGGAGAGGGTGAGGAGCGAGGCGAGCATCCGCTCGTCGGTGTCCTCCGTGATGCCCGGGACCGGGACGAGCGTGCCGTCGGCGAGCGGGACGCGCACGGCCTCGCCCTGGCCACCGTCCGACCCGATGCCGTTCGTGTCGCCCCAACCACCACCACGGACGCAGGAGGTCTGCAGCCTGGCCCGGCAGTACTCGCACTCGCCGCACGAGATGAGGAACGGCGCGATGACGAAGCCGCCGGGTCGCACGGTCGTGACCTCGGCGCCGACCTCCTCGACGACGCCGACGAACTCGTGGCCGATGGGGTGACCGGCCTCGTCCCGCTCGGCATTGTGGAAGGGGTGCAGGTCGCTGCCGCAGATGCAGGAGCGGGTGACTCGCACGAGGGCGTCGGTGGGCAGGCGGAGGGCGGGGTCCGGGGCGTCGACGACGCGGACGTCCCCGGCTCCGAAGAGGTGGATGGCTCGCATCCACCCAGTCCACACCCCCGGGCGGTCGGGTGGGCCACCGGGGTCCCGGCGGTCCGGGCGGAACCGCGACCCTACGATCGGAGGATGAGTGCGGACCTCGTCGCCCAGGGCCTGGCCGGCGGGTACGCGCACCGCACCCTGTTCGAGTCCCTCGACCTCACCGTCGCCCCCGGCGACGTCGTGGGCGTCGTCGGGGCGAACGGCGCCGGCAAGACGACGCTGCTGCGCGTCCTCGCCGGTGACCTCGCGCCCCTCGCCGGCACGGTCTCGACGGCGCCGGCCGACGCGTTCGTCGGCTGGCTGCCGCAGGAGCACGAGCGGGTCGCCGGGGAGTCCATCCGCGGGTACGTCGCCCGCCGCACCGGGGCCGCCGCCGCGACGACGGCGATGGAGACCGCCGCCGCGGCGATGTCCGCCGAGGACGCCGGGACGGCAGCGGGCGACGCGTTCGCCCACGCGCTCGACCACTGGCAGGCGACGGGTGCCCCCGACCTCGACGAGCGGCTGGCCCCCGTGCTCGCCGACCTCGGTCTCGACGTCGCCGCGGACACCCCGATGACGGCGCTGTCCGGGGGTCAGGCCGCCCGGGCCGCGCTCGCCGCCCTGCTCCTCAGCCGGTTCGACGTCGTCCTCCTCGACGAGCCGACGAACGACCTCGACCTCGCCGGGCTGTCGCGGTTGGAGGACTTCGTCGGCAGCCTGCGCTCGGGGGTGGTCCTCGTCTCGCACGACCGGGAGTTCCTCTCGCGCGTCGTGACCCGCGTCGTCGAGCTCGACCTCGCCCAGCACGCGGTCGCGGTGTACTACGGCGGGTACGACGCCTACCTCGAGGAGCGCGCGGTCGCCCGCCGGCACGCGCGCGAGGCGTACGAGGAGTACGCCGAGCGCCGGGCCGACCTCGAGGGGCGCGCCCGCACGCAGCGCGAGTGGAGCTCGCAGGGCGTCCGGAACGCGATGCGCAAGAGTCCGGACAACGACAAGATCCGGCGCCGGGCCCAGTCCGAGTCCGCGGAGAAGCAGGCCCGCAAGGTGCGCCAGATGGAGTCGCGCATCGCCCGGCTCGAGGAGGTCGAGGAGCCCCGCAAGGAGTGGGAGCTGCGGTTCGCGATCGCCGGGGCGCCCCGGTCGAGCTCGGTCGTGGCGACGCTCGACGAGGCGGCGGTCCGGTTCGGGGAGTTCGTCTTCGGACCGGTGTCCCTGCAGGTCGGCGTCCGCGACCGGATCGGTGTCACCGGCCCCAACGGCGCCGGCAAGACGACCCTGCTCCGGCTGCTCACCGGTCGGCTGGAGCCGGGGTCCGGGCGGGCGAGCCTCGGGGCGTCGGTGGCGCTGGGCGAGATCGACCAGGCCCGCACCGGTCTCGCCGACGACCTGCCGCTCGCGGTCGCGTTCGAGGCCGCCGTGCCCGCCATGACCACCGCCGAGGTGCGCACCCTGCTCGCGAAGTTCGGGCTGCGGGCCGACCAGGTGACCAGCCTCGTCGGTCGGCTGTCGCCGGGGGAACGGACGCGGGCGGCGATGGCGCTGCTCCAGGCCCGCGGGGTCAACCTCCTCGTCCTCGACGAGCCGACCAACCACCTCGACCTGCCGGCCATCGAGCAGCTGGAGTCGGCGCTCGAGGCCTACGACGGCACGCTGCTCCTCGTGACGCACGACCGGCGGCTGCTCGACACCGTGCGGCTGGACCAGCGCTGGGAGGTCGAGGCGGGCCGGGTGACCATGACGCACGTCGGCATCCGCTGAGGCCGCTCAGGTCGAGACGATCTTCCAGTAGGAGTCCTTGCGGGTGATCCTCCCGTCGACGTCGAGGTCGAACAGGTCGCAGCCGCGCACCTCGACGCGGTCCCCGGCGGGCGTGGTGCCGGTGAGCAACCAGCGCGAGACGCCGTGACCGTCGGTGAGCCAGTGCTCGTCGTCGCCGTAGTGGACGTCCGGCAGGCCGGTGAAGCGCTGGGCCAGGCCGGCCCGCACCTCGTCGCGGCCGACGAACCGTGTGCCCCACGGATGCTGCCCGGCCGGCGTCTCGAGGACGCAGCCGTCGGCGAAGAACCCCATGATGCGGTCGAGGTCGTGGTCGTTGAAGGCCGCGAGGAGCCGGTGCAGGACGTCGGGGCCGTCGGCGGTGGCCATCCCCGCATCGTCCCACCGCACCGCCGCGCGGTCACCCCCGTCGCGTCGGGTCGTGTGCCCAGGTGGTCGCGCGGGCGACCGTCCGGGCACACGACCGCGGCTCACCCCTCGTGCAGGGGGTCGGCGTGCCGGTGGAACAGCGCCCAGCGGCCCCCCTCGCGGCGGTAGAGCTCGGTGACGCGCAGGTCCATCGGGACGGGCTCGCCGCCGTCGTCCATCGAGACCACGGAGCGCTGCACGCCGACCCACCACGCGAGGTCGCCGTCCTCCCCGGAGTGCAGCGTCTCGAGGTCGTTGCGCTCGGCACCGGTGAAGCGCGCCGCGCCGCCGGCGTTCACCGTGTTGACGGCGTCGGCCCCCTGGACGACGGTGCCGGGCGGACCGAAGATCGTCGCGGGGTCGCTGGTGGCCGACACGGCGTGCAGGGGCGCGACGTCGCCGGTGACGAAGGCGTCGGATGCCGCCCTGCGGCGGCTCAGGTAGTCGGCAAAGGTCTCGTCGGCCATCGGTGCTCCCATCGGATGCCGTGCACGGTAGCCGCGCCGACCGACAGCGAGCACGTCCCGGGCGCAGGCCCGGCAGCGGCGGCATGGGTGGTCCTCCGGAACTCCGTGCTCCACGCACGCGATCCCGTGCTCGCCGCAATCGATCCCGTGCCCAACGCAACGGATCGACTGCGCGCCGCAAGGGATCGCTTGCCTCCCGCAAGGGATCGCTTGCCTCCCGCAAGGGATCCCTTGCGGGAGGCACGGAGGTGGGGAGACGACAGGTCCCGGCCCCGCCCTCAGGTCCGGCCTGCGGGCCGACACCCGGGCGGGCGGCACCGCCCGTCGCGCCGTGGGGGAGAATCGAGCGCGATGACGCTCACCGACCGCCTCACCGGCGCCGCCGCCGGGACCCCGGCCGGGGGCGCCGACGCCGCCCTCGACGTGTTCGTCGAGTGGGCCGGCGAGCGTGGCTTCGCCCTCTACCCGGCGCAGGAGGAGGCCGTCCTCGCCCTCGCCCAGGACGCCCACGTCGTCCTCGCCACGCCCACCGGCTCCGGCAAGTCGCTCGTCGCGGTCGCCGCGCACGCCCTCGCCCTCGCCACCGGTCGCCGCTCCTGGTACACCGCCCCCATCAAGGCCCTCGTCTCGGAGAAGTTCTTCGCCCTCGTCGAGACCTTCGGCGCCGAGCACGTCGGGATGCTCACCGGCGACGCGGCGGTCAACCCCGGTGCGCCGATCATCTGCGCGACCGCCGAGGTCCTCGCCAACCACGCCCTGCGCGAGCGCGACGCGTCCGACGTCGGCCTCGTCGTCATGGACGAGTTCCACTTCTACGGCGAGCCCGACCGCGGCTGGGCGTGGCAGGTGCCGCTGCTCCTCCTGCCCGACACGCAGATGCTCCTCATGTCGGCCACTCTCGGTGACACCCACGACCTCGAGCGTGACCTGCACCGCCGCACCGGCCGCGAGGTCGTCGCGGTCACCGGGGCGCAGCGGCCGGTCCCGCTCGAGTACGAGTGGGTGCTCACGCCCGTGCACGACACCCTCGAGCTCCTCCTGCGCGACGAGCGCGCGCCCGTCTACGTCGTCTCCTTCACCCAGGCCGGTGCGGTCGAGCAGGCGCAGGCCCTCGCGTCGGTCGACGTCGTCTCGGGCGAGCGCAAGGCCGCTCTCAAGGAGGCGGTCGGCGGCTTCCGGTTCGGCAAGGGCTTCGGGCAGACGCTGCGCCGGCTCGTGCTGCACGGCATCGGCGTCCACCACGCGGGGATGCTCCCGAAGTACCGGCGCCTCGTCGAGACCCTGGCGCAGGCCGGGCTGCTCGCCGTCATCTGCGGTACCGACACGCTCGGGGTGGGCATCAACGTGCCGATCCGCACGGTCCTGCTCACCTCGCTGACCAAGTACGACGGCCGCAAGCAGCGGGTCCTGCGGGCCCGCGAGTTCCACCAGATCGCCGGCCGGGCGGGCCGCGCCGGCTTCGACACCGTCGGCTACGTCGTCGTCCAGGCGCCGGAGCACGTCATCGAGAACAGCAAGGCGCTGGCCAAGGCCGGCGGCGACCCGAAGAAGGAGCGCCGCATCGTCCGGAAGAAGCCGCCGGAGGGCGTGCTCACCTGGACCGAGGCCACGTACGACAAGCTGGTCACGGCGGTGCCGGAGCCGCTGCAGCCGAGGATGCGGATCACGCACGCCATGGTCCTCAACGTGCTCGACCAGTGGGAGGGCCAGCAGGACGCACTGCACACCCTCGTCCTCGACAACCACGAGGGGCCGGAGCGGCGAGAACGGCTCGTGGAGCGCGCGGTACAGGTCCTCGGGTCGCTCGTGCGCGCCGGCGTCGTCGAACCGGACGACGGCTCGTCCGTGTCGGACTGGCTTCCCCCGGAGCCCGATCCGGCTCCCGCAGCACCGGACGCCGTCCCCGAGCGGCCGGCCGACCCCGCCCCCCGACCCGTGGACGCCGGCGCCCTCGGCACGCTCGGCGAGGCGCTCGCCGCCGCCGGCCTCGCCCCGACCGAACCACCCGAGCCGACGCCCGCCACCGACGAGCCCGTGCCGGTCGACGACGAACCGGTCGAGGCGCCGCCGCTCGAGAGGTTCCTGCGCCGTGAGGGCCGCCGGTACGCCGAGGGACCCTTCCAGGTCGCCCTCGACCTGCACGACGGCTTCGCCCTCAACCAGGCCCTCTCCGCGTTCGCGCTGGCCGCCCTCGAGCTCCTCGACCCCGCGTCGCCCGACTACGCGCTCGACGTCGTCAGTGTCATCGAGGCCACCCTGGACGACCCCCGGCAGGTGCTGCAGGCCCAGCAGTTCGAGGCCCGCGGCGAGGCCGTCGCCGCGATGAAGGCCGACGGGATGGAGTACGAGGAGCGGATGGACGCCCTCGACGACGTCACCTGGCCCAAGCCGCTCGCCGAGATGCTCGAGCTGTCGCTGCGCACCTACCGGCAGACCCATCCGTGGGTCGACCCGCGCGACCTCTCGCCGAAGTCCGTCGTCCGCGAGATGTTCGAGCGGGCGATGTCGTTCGGGGAGTTCGTCGCCCACCACAAGCTGGCCCGCGCCGAGGGCATCGTCCTGCGCTACCTCACCGACGCCTACCGCGCGCTGCGCTCCACCGTGCCGCACTCGGCGCGCACGGAGGAGCTCGACGACCTCGTCGAGTGGCTCGGCGAGGTGGTCCGGCACACCGACTCCAGCCTCCTCGACGAGTGGGAGGCGCTGGCGCACCCCGACCACGACGTGGCGGGCCAGGAGGTCCGCCCGTCGACGGAAGGACGCGCCCTGTCCGCCAACCCTCGGGCGCTGCGGGTCATGGTGCGGCAGAGCATGTTCCGACGCGTCGAGCTGCTGGCACTCGGCCGTTACGAGGCGCTGGCGGCGATGGACGGCGGCCTCGCCGCCGAGCAGTGGGAGGACGCGGCGGCGGAGTACCGGGCCGAGTACGGCGAGGTGTCGACCGGGCCGGCGGCCCGCGGTCCGGCGCTGTTCCGCGTCGAGGAGGGGGAGGGCGCCTGGCGGGTCGAGCAGGTCCTCGACGACGAGGACGGCGACCACGACTGGCGGATCACCGCCGAGCTCGACCTGGCCGCCACCGACGAGGCCGGCGAGCCCGCCCTGGTCGTCACCGGCCTGGCACCCCTCACCTGACCCGGCGTCGGCCTTCGCGAACGTGTGTGAAGATCGTCGGAGGGCCGACGTTCGTCACACACGTTCGCGAAGAGGACGAGGAGGAGGTGCGGCGTGATCGAGATCCTCGACGCGCGCCAGCTCGAGCGCGCCCGCGCGACGGGCCGGCTGGTCGGTGACATCCTCGCCACCGTCCGCGAGCGCGCGACCGTCGGCACCAACCTCCTCGAGATCGACGCGTGGACCCGCCGGATGATCGAGGACGCCGGCGCGCAGTCCTGCTACGTCGACTACGAACCGTCCTTCGGCAGAGGCCCGTTCGGCCACTACATCTGCACGTCGGTCAACGACGCCGTCCTCCACGGCCTCCCGCACGACCGGGTGCTCGCCGACGGCGACCTGCTCACCCTCGACCTCGCCGTCCTGCTCCACGGGGTCGCCGCCGACTCCGCCGTCAGCTTCGTCGTCGGCACCGGGACCCCGCAGGACGAGGCCCTCATCGCCACGACCGAGCGCGCCCTCGCCGCGGCCGTCGACACGGTCGCCCCCGGCGTGCGCCTCGGCGACGTGTCGCACGCGATCGGGTCGGTCCTCGAGGGTGCCGGGTACTCCGTCAACACCCAGTTCGGTGGCCACGGCATCGGCTCGACGATGCACCAGGACCCGCACGTCGCGAACACCGGCCGCCCGGGCCGCGGCTACACCCTGCGGCCGGGACTGCTCCTCGCCATCGAGCCGTGGGTCATGGCCGACACCGACCGGCTCGTCACCGACGCCGACGGCTGGACCCTGCGCAGCGCGACCGGATGCCGCACCGCGCACAGCGAGCACACCGTGGCGGTCACCGACGACGGCCACGAGGTCCTCACCCGCCCCACCCCACGCCCCGGCGGCTGATGAACATCCCGTGACGTCCCGGCCCCCGAGGTGTGCCTGTCGGTGCTCCGGGTGAGGATGGAGGTCCTGACCGGCTACCCCGACGAGAGGACCCCGGCCATGACCACGACGACGTGGGACGCCACGAGCCTGACCACCCGTTTCGACGAGGTGCGTGCACACACCGAGCACCTCTCCGCGCCGCTCTCCCCGGAGGACCAGACCGTCCAGTCGATGCCCGACGTGTCGCCGACCAAGTGGCACCGGGCGCACGTGACGTGGTTCTTCGAGACCTTCGTGCTCAGCGGCCACGAACCCGGCTTCGCACCGTTCCAGGAGAGGTACTGGTTCCTCTTCAACAGCTACTACGAGAGCCTCGGCCCGCGCTACGCCCGCCCCGACCGCGGCCTCGTCACCCGGCCCGGTGCCCACGACGTCGGGGTCTACCGCGGCAACGTCGACGCCCGGATGCGCGACCTCGTCGCCGGCCTCGACGAGGGCAGCCTCGAGAAGCTGACGCCCACGATCGAGCTCGGCTTCCACCACGAGCAGCAGCACCAGGAGCTGCTGCTCATGGACATCAAGCACGTCCTCTCCCGCAACCCCCTCGAGCCGGTCTACGGCGGCACCCGCCCGCCGGCCTCCGACCCCGACCGGATGGGCTGGGTCGACGTCGAGGGCGGGCTCGTCGAGATCGGCCACGAGGGAGACGGCTTCTCCTTCGACAACGAGCTGCCCCGGCACCGGCAGTGGCTCGAGCCGTACCGCCTCGCCGACCGGCTCGTGACCAACGGCGAGTGGCTCGAGTTCATGGCAGACGGCGGCTACGAGCGGCCCGAGCTGTGGCTCTCCGACGGCCTGGCCCGCGTCCGCGCCGACGGCTGGCGGGCGCCCCTGTACTGGGTCGAGCACGACGGCGTCTGGCTCGAGCACACCCTCCACGGCACGTGGCCGGTCAACCCCGGCCTCCCGGTGAGCCACGTCAGCTTCTACGAGGCCGAGGCGTACGCCACCTGGGCCGGCAAGCGGCTGCCGAGCGAGGGCGAGTGGGAGCACGCCGTCGTCGCCGACGGGCAGGCCGACGCGGCGCACTCCGGCGGCAACCTGGCCGACCTCGAGCACTTCCACCCGACGGCCGCGCCGGCACCGGACGGTGAGCACCGGCTGCGCCAGGTCTACGGCGACTGCTGGGAGTGGACCTCCTCGGCCTACCACGCCTACCCCGGCTTCCACCCGCCCGCGGGGGCCATCGGGGAGTACAACGGGAAGTTCATGTCGAACCAGATGGTCCTGCGCGGCGGCTGTGCGCTCACCCCGCCGGCCCATGCCCGGCTCACCTACCGCAACTTCTTCCCGCACGCGGCACGCTGGGCGCTCTCCGGGGTGCGGCTCGCCGACGGCGGCGCCCCACCGGCCGCCGACGAGCAGCGGGGGGAGGCCGGATGAGCGGGGTGGTCGAGCCCCGCGTCCAGGTGCTCCTCGACCCCGACTGGGCCTCGGGGTCGCTCGTCGACGACGTCCGCCGCGGGCTGGGCGGCCGGCCGCGCCGGCTGCCGCCCAAGTGGCTCTACGACGACGTCGGTGCCGGCCTGTTCGACGAGATCACCCGGCTGCCCGAGTACTACCCCACCGAGGCCGAGCGGGCCATCCTCGCCGCCCACGCGGCCGAGGTCGCCGAGGCCTGCGACGCGAGCACCGTCGTCGAGCTCGGCAGCGGCACCAGCGACAAGACCCGCACCCTCCTCGACGCCTTCCGCGACCCCGGGCGCAGCCACGGCCCGGTCCGGCGTTTCGTGCCGGTCGACGTCTCCGACGCCACCCTCCGGCAGGCGGCCACGATGCTCAGCGAGCGCTACCCGGGGATGGCGGTCGAAGCCGTCGTCGGCGACTTCACCCTGCACCTCGCGCACCTCCCGCGCGGTGACCGCCGGATGGTCGCCTTCCTCGGCAGCACGATCGGCAACTTCTACCTCGAGGAGCGGCACGCCTTCCTCGGGGCGCTCGCCGACTCCCTCGAGCCGGGCGAGTGGCTCCTGCTCGGCACCGACCTCGTCAAGCCCCTCGACCGCCTCGTCGCCGCGTACGACGACTCCGCCGGCGTCACCGAGCGCTTCATCCGCAACTGCCTCACCGTGGTCAACCGCGAGCTCGGGGCCGACTTCGACCCGGGGGCGTTCAGCTACGTCCCGTTCTGGGACCCCCGGATGGAGCGGGTGGACATGCGGCTGCGGGCCGAGGAGCCGCAGGTGGTCACCGTGCCCGGGGCGGAGATCGTCGTCGAGCTCGGCACCGGCGAGGAGATCTGCGTCGAGATCTCGACGAAGTTCCGGCCCGAGGGCATCGCCGCGGAGCTGGCCGAGGCCGGGTTCGCCGTCGAGCGCACCTGGACCGACGCCGACGACGACTTCGCCCTGACCCTCGCCCGGCGCACCTGACACCGCTCGGCGCTCTCGTCGGCGGTCAGGTCGCCGATCTGGTCACCGATCAGGTCGCCGGTCAGGTGCTCGCGAGGGGCGCCGGCTCGAGCCGATGCGCGGTGGTCCGCAACACGTCGCGCTCGAGCACCCCGGTCCCCGCGAGTGCGCGCATCATCGCGTCGCGCACCCCGCGACCGACCGCACCGGGGGCCTTCGCGCTCGTCGTCCGGGCCCCGGAGCGGACGATGCCCTCGACGCGGCGGCGGCGGGCCTGCTCGTACTCCGCGAGACCCGGGAGGCCGTGGGCCCTCAGTGCGCGGACGAGGACCGCGGCGTCCTCGAGGGCCATCGCGGCACCCTGTCCCGAGCTCGGGGACGGCGCGTGCACCGCGTCGCCGACCAGCACGCTTGCCGGACCGCGCCAGCGCGGCACGTGGCCGAGGTCGTGGGTGCTGTCGGCCGACAGCTCCAGCCGACCCGCGGCGATGAGCTCGGCCGCGGGTCCCACGTCGGCGGAGGCCAGGTCGACCAGCTCCGCCCGCCACTGCTCCTCGGTCGTCCGGGCCCGCTCGTCGGCCCCCACGGCCGGGCGGGGGACGTTGACGAACCAGACGACCCGCCCGTCGGTCAGCGGGAAGCAGCCGGTGAAGCAGCGCCGGCCGAAGACGAAGTGCCAGGCCTCGGGGGCGAGTCGCTCGCTCCACGCGGTGTCGTCGGTGATGCCCCCGAAGTTGACCTGCCCGACGTAGCGGGGGGCCGGCGCACCGGGGTCGAGGGCACGGCGCACCCGCGACCACACGCCGTCGGCCCCGACGAGCACCTGGCCGCCCACGCGCGAGCCGTCGGCGAGGTCGGCCCACACCTCCTCCGACCCCGGCGCGGGTCCGCTGGCGACCATGTCGACGCGGGCCCCGAGCACGAGCTCGGCACCCGCGGCGGTCGCCGCCTCGGCGATCAGTGCGGCGAGGGCCGAGCGCCGCATCGTCAGGGCCACGGTCCCGTCCGCCAGCGGCGTGCCGAGCGGCACCTCGCCGAGCAGCCGGCCGTGGGTGTCGAACAACCGGTTCGTCCTCCCGGCCCAGCCGACGGCTCGGGCCGCGTCGAGCAGACCCAGGTGCTCGAGGACGTCGACACCGTTGGGCGCGAGGGTGATCCACGAGCCCTCGGTGAGGTCGACGCGCTCACGCCGCTCGAGCACCGTGGCCCCGAACCCGGCCCGGCGCGCCGCCAGCGCGGTCGCCGAGCCGGCGACCCCACCCCCGACGACGAGTACCCTCATGTCCGTCTCCTCCGTACGACGATCAAACATTTCGATAATCGAAAGATAGGGTGGATGTCCGACCGCCGTCAACTCGTCGCGTCCCTCGGCGACGCGATGCAGCGCTACCAGCGCAGCGTCCAGGCCTACGACGACGCCGTCGGCCGCGCGCTCGACCTCGGCCCGGCCGACCTGCGCTGCCTCGACTGGCTGGTCGACGGACCGAAGACCGCGGGCACCCTGGCCACCGCCACCGGGCTGCGGCCGGCTGCGACGACGGCCCTCATCGACCGGCTCGAGGCGCGTGGGCTCGTCGAGCGCGTCCGCGACGCGGCGGACCGCCGCCGGGTGCTGGTCCGGATGACCGAGGAGGGGGCGCGCTCGACCTACGCGATGTACGCCCCGCTCGTCGACGAGGGTCAGGAGCTGTTCAGCGGCGTCGACGAGGCCCGGCTGCGGGCGATGACCGAGCTGCTCGAGCGGATGCGCGAGATGACCGACCGGCACGCCGAGCACCTCCGGCGATCCGGCTCCCCGGACTGAGGCGCGGGGACCGAGAGTCGAGGGGCCGGCGCCTCAGGGCGCGGTGCCGGCGTCCATCTGCTGGGCGAGGTACTGCTGCACGCTGATCCGCTCGATGGCGTCGAGCTGCGACTCGAACCAGTCGGCGTGCTTCTCCTCGTCGCGGACCATCTCCTCGAAGACGGCGGCCGAGCCGTGGTCGCCGAGGTCGTGGCACTCGGCCGCGGCGGCGTTGAACTGCGCGACGGCAGCGAGCTCGCTGCGGTGCGCGAGCCGCAGCATCTCCTCGGCGGTCTCGCCGACGGTGATGGCGCCGAGCTTCTGCACATTGGGGTGGCCCTCGAAGAAGAGGATCCGGTTGATCAGCGCGTCGGCGTCGCGCATCTCGTCGATCGACAGGTCGTAGAAGACCTTGCCGAGCCGGGTGAAGCCCCAGTTGTCGAGCATCCGGGCGTGGAGGAAGTAGGTGTTGGTCACCGTGAGCTCGAAGGTCAGCGCCTCGTTGAAGAGCTCGACGACCCGGCGGTCAACTGGCTGCACGCGTGGTCTCCTCGTCGTGGGGGAGGGCCCACAGGTCGTCCATCGTCCGGGCCCGCTGCACGTCATGCTCGCAGACGATCGCCTTGACCGTGAAGACGCAGCCGCCGCAGTCGGTGCCCGCCCCGGTCTCGCGGCAGACGGCGGCGAGGGACCCCGCCCCGGCCTCGACGGCGGCGACCACGGCGGCGTCGCTGACGACGCGGCACTGGCAGATGATCACGCGTGCGCCTCCTCCGGCTCCACCCGCGGCGGGTCCGCGGTCAGGGATACCTAACCACAGATAGGTGAGGCTTGCCTAAGAACGTCCACAGGGCGAGCGGCGCCCGTCCCCCTCCGACGGGCGCCGCTCGCTCCTCCGACGCGCCCACACGGGCTCAGTCGGTGGTGAGGAACCCGCTCGTGATGCGCTTGCCGTCCGTGTAGATCGTCACCGACGGCCCGACGACAGGCCAGCCCACCGGGTCCGGGCTCACGAACCCTCCGCCGAACGTCATGTCGGGGTCGCCGTGGTACTCGTAGGTCCTCGTGCTGGCGTTCGGCATCCCCGGCACCGTGCGGTCGAGCTCGAGGGTGCACACGGTCGGTGTGCAGCCGACCGACCGGACCAGCCCGTGGTCGTAGAGGCGCACCGAGGACGTCGCGGGGGGCAACTGCAGCGATGCGACGACGCGGTCCATCACCGCGCGCGTGTCCTCGGTCGCCGTGTCGCTGAAGACGGTCCAGGCGGACGGCGTGACGACCGTGTACTGCGCGACGTCCCTGCTGGTCCCGTCCGCGCAGGCCCAGTGCCACCGTCGGTACTCACCCTCCCGTCCACCGACCCCGACGTCGCGGTAGTCCTCCACCGTCCTCGTGTACTTGGTTTCGGGGTCGCAGTACATCGGGTCGGCCGCATACCCACCCTCCGTGTCGCTGTCGAGGGGGTTGACGCTCGGCGCCATGAGCCGCACCGAGATCGCACACGCGTCCGACGCCCCTTCCTCGGCGAGGCACCACACCCGGCCGATGGGTCCGCTGCCGTCGGCCGATCCGAGGTGCTCACGCACGGTCCAGCCGTCGGGGACGACGAGGCTGGCCGGCCCGATGGCGGTGCGCAGCGGAGCCGACGGGGTCGAGCTCGGCGTGGGGGTGCTCGACGGCGTGGGGGTCTGGGTCGGCGTCGGTGTCGGACTCGGGCTGGTGCTCGGCTCGGGGGTCCTCGTGGCCGTCGGGTGGTGCGTCGCCGGTGCGGTCCGGGGGTCCGGCCGGCCGAGGGCGAGGGCGGTCCCCACCGAGACGACGAGGACGGCCGCCGCGGCTGCCGCGACGAGAAGCATCGGCCGCGCGCCCCCACGGGGGCGGCGGGGCAGCTCGAGGGGCGGCGGCACGCGGTCGGTGGGCGCGTGGGCGGTCGCCGAGGCCCTGAGGGCCGCGCGGAGGCGCTCCTCGACCTCCTCGGTCGACGGGAGACCCTCGGGACGGTGGTCGAAGCGGTTCACAGCGCACCTCCCAGGTGCAGTCGAAGCGACGCGATCCCGCGGCTGGCGGCCGACTTGACCGAGCCACGTGAGATGGACAGCAGGTCGGCGATCTCGGCCTCGGACCGGTCCGACCAGTAGCGCAGGACGAGGACCTCGCGCTGGCGGCGCGGCAGTCCGTGGAGGGCGGCCAGCACCTCGCGGTGCTCCTCGGCCAGGAGCACCGCGTCCGAGGACGGCGGTCCGACATCGGGCTCGGCCGCCCTGAGGTGTCGCCGGACCACCCCCCGGTGCCGGAGGGCCGAGCGGGCACGGTTGACCACCGCGGCGCGGACGTAGCCGAGAGCTGCCTGGGGGTCGCGGATGCGGGACGCGTTGCGGTGCAGGCCGATGAACGCCTCCTGCACGACGTCCTCCGCGCTCCCCACGTCGTCGACCAAGAGGACGGCCAGCCGCAGCATCGACGTCCAGTGGGCCTCGTACAGCGCCTCGACGTCGACCGCGCCGTCGCGGTCCACCTCGGTCTCGGTCCTCATGCCCACCCCTCCCAGAGCTGCTGTCATCACACTGCTAGGTCGCGCAGCACCCCCCGGAGGTTGCCACGGCGCTCGCGCGAGTTCTCGGCGGGCCTAGGGTGACGCCGTGGCGAGGATGCGACGGGCGGGGCCCGCGGACGCCGCCGCGATGCGCGTCGTCTGCCTCCGGACGGGCGCGGCCGGTGGCGACGCGACCGCGCTGCACGCCGACCCCGACCTGCTCGGCGAGGTGTGGGCCGTCCCGTACCTCCACGCGCCGGGCGCCGTGGCCCGGGTCGTCGAGGACGACGACGGCGTCGCGGGGTACTGCGTCGCCGTCCCGGACACCGCCGCCTTCGAGGAGTGGCTCGAGGCGTCGTGGTGGCCGCGGCTGCGCGAGCGCCGTCCGCCGCCGGACGCCACCCCGGCCGACCGCGCCCTGCACCGCCTCGCCGACGACCCGCCGCGCACCGCGCCGGAGCTCCTCGCCGACCATCCGGCCCACCTCCACGTCGACCTGCTGCCCCGCCTGCAGGGCCAGGGCTGGGGGCGGCGCCTCCTCGCGTCCGTCGTCGACGAGCTGGCCGCCGCCGGCGTCACCGGCCTGCACCTCGGGGTGCACCCGGACAACACCGGCGCGGTCGCCTTCTACGAGCGGCTCGGGTTCACCACGCTGCGTCCCGACACCGGTGGCGGTCCGGTCCTCGGCCTCCGGCTCCGCCCCGACCACCCGGGTGGTGCGCCCGCCCCGGGCACCGAGAACCCGGAGAGCTGACGCGCGACTCAGGGCTCGTCGCCCGCTTCCGGCTCCCAGACCGGCGGGTCGGCAGGGGACAGCTCCGGGTCGTCCTCGGCGAAGGTGCGGATCCGCCCGACCGGCGTGTTCGGACCCTCGAACCGCACGGTGACCCGGCCGACCCCGCTGCCCTGCACCCAGCCCCGGCCGTGCTCCGTGTGCTCGACGTCCTGCCCGGGTCGCCAAGTGCGCGCGACACCCCCCGGGTCCGGCGTCGGCGCCACGACGACCTCGGCCGCCTCGGGCGAGGCGTCGCCGCCCCCGGCATCCGGCCGGACGAACTCCTCGTCGTCGTCGGTCGTCGAGCTGCGCACCGGGGGGAGGGCGTCGTCGAGCAGGCCGTCGAGGAGGTCGGGCTGGGTGTAGAGCGAGAGGCCGGACACCCCGACGCCGAGCAGCCGCAGCCCGTCGGCCACGTCGAGCCCGGCGAGCAGCCGCTCGGCGTGCCGGACGACGACGGCGTCGTCGTCGGTCGGCTGGTCGAGGGTGACGGAGCGGGTCAGGGTGCTGAAGTCGTGCCGGCGCGCCTTGAGGACCACCGTGCGCCCGGAGAGGCCGTCGGCCCGCAGCCGCTCGCCGACCCGCTCGGTGAGCCGTCGGACGTGCTCCCCGAGGCGTACCCGGTCGGTGACGTCGGTGTCGAAGGTGGTCTCCGCGGAGACCGACTTCGCGGCGCGCTCGGTGACCACCTCGCGGTCGTCGACGCCGTGGGCGAACGCGTGCAGCTGGGTGCCGTGCGCCTTGCCGAGCAGCGCGACGACGTCGTCGAGGCCGAGGTCGGCGAGCCGGCCGACCGTGCCCACGCCGTGCGCGGCGAGCCGCGCCGCGGTCGCCGGACCGACGCCCGGGATGGCCCGCACCGACAGCGGGGCGAGCACCTCGGCCTCGGTGCCGGGGGCCACGACGAGCAGCCCGTCCGGCTTGGCGAGGTCGGAGTGGATCTTCGCGACGAGCTTGCTCGTGCCGGCGCCCACGGACGCGGTGAGCCCGGTGGTGTCCCGGATGCGCGCTCGCAGGCCCTCGGCGAGCGCGGTGACCGCCTCGACGTCGGCCTGCGGGTGCTCGGGGGTGAGGTCGAGGTAGGCCTCGTCGATGGACACCTGCTCGACGAGCGGCGTCAGCTCGCGGACGAGGGCCATCACGGCGTGCGAGGCGTCCCGGTAGGCCTCGAACCGGGGGCTGAGGAAGGCGGCGTTCGGGCAGCGCCGGCGGGCCTCGGCGGTCGGCATCGCCGACCGGATGCCGAACGCGCGCGCCTCGTACGACGCGGTCGAGACGACGCCTCGGCCGCGGACGCCGCCGACGACGACCGGCTTGCCGCGCAGCGACGGCTTGTGCAGCTGCTCGACGGCGGTGAAGAACGCGTCGAGGTCGAGGTGGAGGATCACCGGCCGCGAGCGCACGCCCCCAGTCTCCCCCGCGGCGCCGACGCCGCCCCGGACGCCCCGGACCCCCGGGACGCGTCGCCGCCGGTCAGCCGCGGGCGAGCGCCTTCTGCCGGCGGGTGTCGCCGGCGTGGAGGGCCCAGGCCATGAGCACCGGTTGGGCGACGAGCCGCGCCATCCGCTTCTCGTCGGTGTCGAGACCGAAGGCGTCCTTGCGCTCGAGCCACTGCGCGACGTTGCCCGGGAACACGCCGAGGAAGAAGAGGGCGCCGAGCCGGCCGACCCGGGCGCGGGTCGGCCGGCGCCAGGTGACGAGCGTGGTGGCCCCGAGCGCGATCTCGGCCCACCCCGACCAGACGACGACGTCGTCGACGTCGAAGGGCACCCACTCCGGCACCTGCGCGCGGAACTCCTCGCGGGACACGGTGAGGTGGGCCGTCCCGGCCGCGACCAGGGCGGCGCCGAGGGCCACCTTGCTCAGGGCGCGCAGCCGCCGGCCCCGCCGCCCGCGCCCGGTCGTGGTGTCGTCGTCGTTCGGGGTCATGTCCCCAGTCTGCCCGGTGGCTCAGTGGATGACCGGCCCCTCCTCGGGCGGTGGCTCCATGCTCCTCGGGCAGCCGTCGACCGCCGGGTGGACGGTCCACCGGTGCTCCGGCTGCTGCTGGCGCCCGACGACGTCGTCCCGTTCCGCGGCGTCGAATGCCTCGTCCAGCCGGTCCTTGACGGCGACCGTGTCCGCGGGCCAGGCCCCGGTCCACGAGCCGACCCGGGTGCAGGCCTTGATGGGGTGCAGCTCGTTCCAGCCCTCGTGGAGGGAGTCGAAGACCCAGCGCCCCCGCACGTAGAGGAGGTCGGCGCCGAGCCCCTGGTCGTCGGGCTGGTGGATCTCGGTCGGTGCGCCCTCGACGTCCGAGGGGTCGGCGGTGTCGCCGAGCCCGACGAGCCCGCCGATGAGGGCGGCGAGGAACGCGAGGATGGCCAGGACGATGCCGACGATCCAGCCGATGACCGGCACGGCGGCGCAGACGAACCAGGCGGCGAGGGCGAGCCCGTAGGCGACGAGCAGCCCGATCCGGAAGTCGTGCATCCCGGCGCCCTCGAACTCGGCGTGGAGGATCGCGCTGCGGGCGGGCTTGCCGTCCTTGCCCTCGGCGAACTCGCCGCGGAAGAACTTCACGTGGTCGCGCACGCCGTCGGTCTCCGCGGCGAGGAACCCGTACGGGACGCTGACCTCGAGCTCGGGCTGGGTCACTCCCGGCATCGTCGGGTAGACGAGCAGGTTCATCGACCAGTCGGTGTCCAGCGCACCGAAACCCGACTTGCCGGTCGACGGTTCGACGCTGACCACCATCCCGATGACGCTCTCGTCACCGCCGAGGCACACCAGCCGGACGTTGAGCCACCAGTCGCAGAACGCGATCGTCCCGGCGATGGCGAAGGCCTCGATGAGCAGCAGGCCGCAGGGGAAGGTGCCGATCCCCATCACCGCGAAGACGGCGGCGATGGCGGCGGTCGCCGTGGCCACGTAGGCGGCGGGCGACATCCATTGCGACGGCTGGCTGCACGCCGTGTACTGCTTGAACCCGGCCATCGCTCACACCTTCTCGACGTCGACGCTGATGCCACCGGTGAGCAGGCGCTCCGCGTCGGTGGTCAGGGCGTGGATGTTGACCCGCTGGCTCCCGGTGAAGCCGGCCGGCGGGGTGACGGTCGCCGTGACCGCGGTCAGGGCGCCGGGGGCGAGCACCGGGTGGTCGGGAGCGATGTCGACCGACCACCCGGGAGGCAGTGGCGTCGCGACGAGGTGCCGGGCCAGGTCCTCCCGGTACGTCGGCAGGTCCTCGCAGTCCGGGGTCTGCAGCACGTAGGAGTCGACGAGGAACTCGTAGCGGTGCTCGCGCTGGGTGTCGTTGCGCAGGGTGAACCCCACGACGGCGGGCGAGTGGGCCTGCACGACATCGGTGTTGTGCTGGCCGAGGTTGTTGAGGACGTTCCGGTCGCTCGCGGGGTCGAGGAGGGCCTGGAGGCAGTAGTGCCCGGGCGTCGGCGGCGTGTGCCACGCGAAGGTCGCGTGGGTCGGGTTGTTCGGGCCGCCCAGCACGCCGACGTCGACGAGCGTCGTCGCGACCGGGACGTTGACCGTCCCCATCCCGAAGTCGAGGTAGGACAGGTGCACGGGCATCATGACGACCGGGCAGTCCGGCGCCGCGTTCCACACCCGGACGTCGACGGTGTAGTCGTGGTCGGGCAGGAGGGCGTGCGCCGGCACGGGCACACCGCCGTCGAGGACGGTGAAGTCGGGGTTGTCCCAGGTGACCGGGAGCCCACGGGCCATGAGGTCGCGCTGGGAGTAGACGAGCGGGTCGGGGACGCGCATCGCGGGGTCCTCGATCGGGACGCACCGGGTGCGGGCCGCCTTGTGCCGGCGACCGAGCGGGTGGTCGTCACGACGGAACAGCCGCCCGAGGAGGCGCAGGAGCCGGCGGAACAGCTCGACGAACGCCCCCGGGACGGCGAGCAGCGCCCGCCCCAGGTCGAGCAGCGGGCGCATCGTCAGGCACCGGAGGCGGCGACGCGTCGCCAGGCGAGCGTGGCGCTCCAGCCCGCGACGACCGTGGCCAGCCCGGCCGTGAGGGCCAGCGCCCACTCGAGGGCGCCGCTGCCGCCGTCCGGGTCGGCGCCGGTCGTCGACTCGACCCAGGCCGGCTCGACGAGGGCCGCGACGGTGAGGACGGCGAAGAGGACGGTGAGGACCGTGCGGGCGACGGCCCGGCGGCGGTCGCGGCGGGCGGGGGGGGCGGTGGTGGGCGCGGGCATGGGGACCTCCAGGGTGGCCGGGTCCGGCCCGGGCGGACCGGACACTGGGAGGAGCGTCCCGCGCCCCCGCCGATACGTCCATGGCCCGGTCGGGGGAGCATCGGTACCCTCGGCCCGTGACCGGCTCGACGGGGGCCACGACCGACGGACGCGCCGCCCCCACCGGCGGGCGGGCGGTCCGTGCCGTCCCTTCACTGCTCCGTCCGCTGACCACCACCCTCCGGTGGGGCCCCCTCGTCGCGCTCGCCGCCGGATGGGCGCTGTGGTGCGCGCGGGCCGCGGCGACGCCGAGCGGGGTCTCGTGGCACTGGTTCGCGGAGGGCTCGCGGCAGCTGCTCGCGGAGGGCACGAGCGTGTACGCCCAACACTCGGACCTCCAGGTCGGGCCGCTCGCCCTGCTCGTCGTCGCCGGGGCGCGCGCGGTCGCGGGCGCGCACGCGCTCGGGCTGCTCCAGGTCCTCTCGACGGTGTGCCTCGCGGTCGTGGGATGGGCGTTGCTGCGGCTGCTCGGGCCGGCGCCGTCCGCACCGCGCGTCGCCGGCGCCCTCGCCGGATGGCTGGTGCTGGCGCCGGCGTGGGCGGTGCTCGCCGTCCGCTGGGTGCATCCGGACGACGTCCTCGCGCTCACCCTCCTCGCCGTGCTCGTCGCCGCCGTCGCCCGGCCGGGTCGGTGGTCGGTGGAGGTGGCGGCGCTCGCCGTCGTCCTCGCCGTCGCGGCCAAGCCGTGGGCCGTCGCCGGGGTGCCGCTGCTTGTCGCGCTGCCGCGCGCGCGCGGTGGCGGGCCGTGGTGCTCGCCGTCGTCGGGGTCGCGGCGGTGTGGCTGCCGTTCCTGCTCGCCGCCCGCGGGACGACCGGCGCCCTCGCCCCTCCGGTCCGGGTGTCCGACACCTCGGTCCTGTGGTGGCTGGGGCTGCACGACGGCGGAGTGGTCCCCGCCTGGGTGCGCCCGGTCCAGCTCGTCGGGGCCCCGGCGCTCGCGCTCCTCGCGGTGCTGCGCGGCCGGTGGGCCGGCGCACTGCTCGCCGGGCTGGCCCTGCGGTTCCTCGTCGACCCGCAGCACCTCGGCTACCACGCGGCCGGAGCGGTGCTCGTCGCGCTCGTCGCCGACCTCGGGAGCCGGCGCTGGTGGGTGCCGTGGCGCGCGCTCGTGACGGCCGCGGTGTTCTGGCAGCCGTTCACGAGCGACTACGCCACCCGGCTCACCACGACGGGCGGCCTCGACCACTGGTGGTTCGCGCACCCGCAGCTCGTCGCGTGGGCGGGTGGGGCCTGGGCCGTGCTCGCCGTCGTCGACGCCCTCGCCCAGATGCCCCGCACGCCCGGTCCGATCGTCCCCGTGGGCGCTCCTTCGACAACGCTCGCCCCCGACGCCGCGGAACCCTAGCCTCCGGCCATGACCACGGAGCCCCGCTCCTCGGCCTCGCGGCAGCCGTCCCGTCACCGCGGAGGCCGGGTGCTGGTCGCCGTCGTGGGGGCGGTCGCCGTCCTCGTCGGCGGCTGGCTCGCCCTGCTGCCCTTCGCGTCCCTCGCCCTGCTGCTCCTCCTGCTGCTGCTCGGCCTGCTCGTCGCCGCGGCGTCCGAGCTCGTCGACCTGCCGGGACCACCGCTGCTGCGCCGCCTGGCCCTGGCCCGGGCAGGTGTCTACGTGCTCGGCGCGGTGGCCCTCGTCCTGTGGACCGGTCTCGGCGTGCGCGTGGCGATCGTCGTCATCGGGGTCACCCTGCTCGTCGGCGGCGTGCTCGAGGTCGTCGGAGCCCGCCGCGAGCAGGGGGTCGAGCGGTGGAACGCCGTCCTCGGGGGGGCCTCGTCGGCGCTGTTCGGCCTGCTCGCCCTCGCCTGGCCGGACATCAGCGTCATCGCCGTCGGCGTGCTCACGGGGGTGCGGCTGGTCGTCCTCGGCGCACGGCTGCTCTGGCGGGCGGTCCGGCCCGCGGCCACGGGCTCGGGGCGGTGGCGGCCCTGGTTGCGGCTGGTCGGCAACGTCGCCGCGGTGCTCGTCGCGGGGCTGCTGGCGCTCGTCAGCCTGTCGCTGAACCGGGCTGCCCCGCAGCCCGACTCGTTCTACACCGCGCCCTCGTCCGTGCCCGCGCAACCGGGGCAGCTGCTGCGGAGCGAGGCGTACACGACGAAGATCCCGGCCGGCGCGCAGGCGTGGCGCATCCTCTACACCACCACGCGCGACGAGGGGGTCCCCGCGGTCGCGAGCGCCCTCGTCGTCGTGCCGGAGCAGCGCTCGGGTCCGCTGCCGGTCATCGCCTGGGCGCACGGCACCACGGGCGCCGCACCGGGGTGCGCCCCGACCGTCATCGACCCCTTCGAGGCGGGCGCCTTCTTCCTCCTCGACCGGGTCCTGTCCAACGGCTGGGGCTTCGTCGGCACCGACTACGTCGGGCTCGGCACCGCCGGCCCGCACCCGTACCTCATCGGGCAGGGCGAGGGTCGCTCCGTGCTCGACGCGGTGCGGGCCGCGCACCAGCTGAGCGAGGCCGGGCTCGGCGAGCAGACCGTCGTCTGGGGCCACAGCCAGGGCGGCCACGCGGCGCTGTGGACCGGCATCCTGGCCCCGACCTACGCGCCGGACGTCGACCTCGTCGGGGTCGCCGCCCTGGCTCCGGCGAGCAACCTCCCGGCGCTCGTCGACCACCTCCCCGAGGTCACCGGCGGCGAGCTGTTCGCGTCCTACGTCGTCGACGCCTACACCCGGCGGTACCCGGACGTGACCTACCGCGAGTACGTCCGGCCGCAGGCCGAGCCCGTCGTCCGCGAGATGGCCAAGCGCTGCCTCGCCGAGCCGAGCACCCTCGTCTCGGTCGCCACCGTCCTCTCCCTCGACAGCCCGGTCTGGCGGGGTGACCCGAACCGCGGCCCCCTCGCCGCGCGGTTGCGCGAGAACGTCCCGACCGGCCGCATCGAGGCACCGCTGCTCATCGGCCAGGGCGCGGACGACTCGCTCGTCGACCCGAGGGCCCAGGACGCCTACGTCCGGGACCGCTGTGCCGCAGGCCAGCAGGTCGACTACCGCGTCTACCCCGGCCGCGACCACGTCCCGCTCGTCGAGCCGGACTCGCCCGCGGTCCCCGAGCTCCTCGCGTGGACGAAGGCCCGGCTGGCCGGCGACCCGCCGAAGAACACCTGCTGACCATCTGCCGGTGCGGGACCGGTCACAGCGGGTGACGTCCGTGGTTACCCGTGGGTACCGTGACGGGATGAAGCGGCCCGACCTCACCGTCCTCGCCATCCCGGCCTTCGTCGGTGCGATGGCGGCGGAGTACCGGTGGCAGAAGCGGCACCCGGCCCCGGCCGAGACGACCCGCGCCGGCGACTACGAGCTCGCCGACACGATGGCCAGCCTGACGATGGGCGTCGGCAGCCTGCTCGCACCCTTCGTCGCGAAGAAGCTGCTGGACCCCGTGACGCCCGGCGTCGGGAGGCGCGCGCGCTGGCTGATGGGGACGGCGGTCGCGGCCTCGGCGGCGACGACCGTCCTCGACGTCGTCCGCCGGCACCGCGCCGAGGGCGGGCTCCCGGCCGCGAGATCCATCCCCGAGGAGGCCCGTCCGGTGCGGCGCGACGCGACGGCGTCGGCGAGCCCCGGGTCGGAGCCGCCGGTCGTGCGGCGGGTCACCGGCGGGCTGGCGGTGGCGGCCGTCGCCTCGACCGCGCTCACCGTGGCCACCACCTGGTCGGCGCAGACGAGCGGACAGCGCCTCTTCGCCCGCAGCCGCCGCGACCTCGGCACCGGCCTGCTCGCCAACGCGGTGGCGATCCTCGGCTGGGACGCCATCTACTACTGGAACCACCGCTTCAACCACGAGAGCCGCTGGCTGTGGGCGATGCACGTCGTGCACCACAGCAGCGAGCGCTACAACCTCTCGACGGCGCTGCGCCAACCGGTCGCCGAGGGCCTGACGATGAGCGTCCCGTACGGGCTGCTCGCGCTGGTCGGGGTGCGGCCCAGCGTCATCGAGAACGCCCGCGCGCTCAACCTCATCTACCAGTTCTGGATCCACACCGAGGCGATCCGCTCGATCGGGTGGCTCGAGAAGGTGCTCAACACGCCGTCGCACCACCGGGTGCACCACGGATCGAACTCGCGCTACCTCGACCGCAACCACGGCAGCATCCTCATCGTCTGGGACAAGCTGTTCGGCACCTTCGAGCAGGAGGAGGAGCCGGTCGTCTACGGGCTGACGAAGAACATCGAGACGTACAACCCCGCGGTCATCGCGACGCACGAGTGGCTCGACATCGCGCGGGACGTCGCCGGGTCCTCGACCTGGCGCGACCGGTGGTCCTTCCTGCTGCGCGGGCCGGGCTGGGCCTACGACCGGCACCGGATGCTCGCCGCCGCCGGCGACCCCGCGATGGAGCCGGCGCCGACCGCCCCCGTCGCCGCCTGACCCCGTCGACCCCCGGCCCCCCGCCCCTCCCGCGAACGTGTGTGAAGAACGTCGGTTTCTGCGCGCCGACCTCACACACGTTCGCGCGGAGCCGAGAACGCCCCGACGAAAAGCGTGTCGGGGCGTTCTCGTTCAGTGCGCAAGGGGGGATTTGAACCCCCACGCCCGTAAGGACACTGCCACCTGAAGACAGCGCGTCTGCCGTTCCGCCACTTGCGCGTGGTGCTCGATGAGCCGTCCCAGTGTGCCCGATGACCCCCGGATCGGCCAAAGTGGTCCCCCGGCGCCACCCGGAGAGGCTTCGAGGCCCGGCTCGGCTCCGGGGCTCAGGACAGCGGCGGGGCCTCGACTACCGGCCCGGCATCGGGAGCAGACGGCCGGTTGCCCCGAGGCCTGAGCCGGACGCCGGGCAGCGCCGGCGCCGGGATGCGCGCCACGGCACCCTCGTAGCCCTCGACCCGGCCGAACGCGCCCGCCGGCCCACCGGCCGCACCCGACTCCCACTCCTCACGGGCGGCGGCCACCTCGTCGTGCGAGCGCCCGACGAAGTTCCACCACATGACGACCTCCTCGCGGAACGGCTCGCCGCCGAGCAGCAGCACCCGCGCCCCCCCCGCACCGGCCGGGAGCGCCACGCCACCGTCCGCACCCGAGCGGCGCTCCAGCCCGGCCAGCGACGCCGACGACACGGCCACCCCCTCGACCGTCACCTCGCCCGTGTCGACGAGCACGCCCAGCTCGAACCCCTCGGGCACCGGCACCTCGACGGTCGCCCCGGGCGCCAGCACGACCTCCGCCCCGAGCAGCGCCGTCTCCACGCGCACCGGCGACGTCGACCCCCACAGCGACCCGACGAACACCCGCGCCTCCACCCCGGGCGCCGGCGACAGGGCCGACGGGACGTGGTGCTCGAACCGCGGCTCCACCCCGGCCGACCCCGACGGCAGGACGACCCACAGCTGCGCCCCGTGGAGCACCGTCGTCGAGTCGGTCGAGACCTCGGAGTGGGAGATGCCCCGCCCGGCGGTCATGAGGTTGACCTCGCCGGGACGCACCGCGGCCACGGTGCCCAGCGAGTCGCGGTGCTCGACCTCCCCGCTGAACAGCCACGACACGGTGGCCAGGCCGCAGTGCGGGTGCGGCGCGACGTCCATCCCCCCGCTGACCGAGACGTCGTCCGGGCCGTAGTGGTCGGCGAAGCACCAGGCCCCGACGAAGGACCGCTCGCGAGAGGGCAGCGTGCGCCGCACGGTCATCGCCCGTGGGCCACCGAGCGGCACCTCGCGCGGCCGGAGCACCTGGACCGACTCCACCATCCCTCCACGGTACGCACACCGACTCGGCACGACGCCCCCGCACGCCCTTCAGGGTGCATGCAGCCGCGGCGGATACGCTGGACCGACGTCTGCCGGCCCGAGACCTGACCAGGAGGTGCACCGTGGGTCTGCTCGACCGCCTCGAGGCGGGGATCGAACGCGCCGTCCAGGGCACCTTCGCCCGGCACCTGCGCTCCGCCGTGCACCCCGTCGAGATCGCGAGCAACATCCGGCGCGCGATGGACGACCGCGCGGTCACCTCCTCCGGCCGGGCCATCGTCCCGAACGTCTTCGTCATCGAGCTGAGCCCCAGCGACTTCGACCGTCTCCAGCCCGACCTGCGCAGCGTCGAGGACGACCTCGTCGCCGCCGCGGAGGAGCACTGCGACGGCCAGCACTACCAGCCGGCCGGCCCCATCGACATCGTCTTCGAGGAGCACGACGACCTCGAGACCGGCGTCTTCCGGCTCCGCCCGAGCAAGGCCTCGCGCCCGCGCGCCACCGGGATGACCGGCCAGCAGCGGGCCGCCCGCCCGGCCCCGGCACCCGTCCCGGTCGAGGCCCCGCCCGTCGCGGGGACCCCCGACGAGGACGACGACCAGCCGACCCGCCCCAACGCGCAGCAGGCCCCGCCGGCCCGGCCGCGGCGCGTCAACCCCGCCGACCGGCCGTGGCTCGACGTCGACGGCGAGCGCTACCCGCTGATGGGCGCGATGACCATCCTCGGCCGCGACGACAGCGCCGACATCATCCTCGACGACCCGGGCATCTCGCGCCGGCACAGCGAGCTGCGGGTCACCACCGACGGCCCGCACTTCGTGACGAGCGTCCGCGACCTCGGCTCGACCAACGGCACCTTCGTCAACGGCGAGCGCATCACGAGCACCCACCTCGAGGACGGCGACCGGATCACCGTCGGCCGCACCTCCATCACCTTCCGCGCCGGGCGGCGGTGACCCGGCGATGATGAGCGAGCTCACCCTCACCGTGCTCCGGCTCGGGCTGCTCGTCGCGCTCTGGGCGTTCGTGTTCGCCGTCGTCGGCGTGCTCCGCGGCGACCTCTACGGCACCCGCGTCAACAAGCGCGCGGCCGCCACACCGGCCCGCCAGGGTGCTCCCGCCGCCGGTCGCCCCCGCCCGTCCCGCACCCCGAAGCCGTCGAAGAAGGGCCCGACCCGGCTCGTCGTCACCGCCGGCCCCCTCTCCGGCACCGCCCTGCCGCTGCGCGCGTCGGGCACCCTCATCGGCCGCAGCCCCGAGTGCGCCCTCGTCCTCGACGACGACTACGCCTCGGGCCGGCACGCCCGCATCTACGAGGACGAGCGCGGCACGTGGATGGTCGAGGACCTCCGCTCGACGAACGGCACCTACCTCGGGTCGACCCGGCTCACCGAGCCGCGCGAGGTCGTGGCCGGGAGCGTGCTGCGGATCGGGCAGACGACGCTCGAGCTGCAGAGGTAGCCGATGCCGTTCGCCTTCCACTACGCGGCCCGCTCCGACGTCGGCATGGTCCGGTCCAACAACGAGGACTCCGGGTACGCCGGTCCCCACCTCCTCGCGATGGCCGACGGGATGGGCGGGCACGCGGGCGGCGACGTCGCCAGCTCCACCGTCGTCGCCGCGCTGGTCGAGCTCGACGGCGAGTCGCTGTCCGGCCGCGAGGCCAGCCAGGCCCTCCTCGACCGCATCCGCGCCGCGAACCACGAGATCGGCAGCGCCGTCGACGAGAACCCCCGCCTCGACGGGATGGGCACGACCCTCATCGCGATGCTCCGCACCGGCGACCGCATCGCCCTGGCGCACATCGGGGACTCGCGCGCCTTCCTGGTCCGCGACGGCGAGGTCACCCAGGTGACCAAGGACCACTCGTTCGTGCAGAACCTCGTCGACGAGGGCCGGATCACCGCCGACGAGGCCAAGACCCACCCGCAGCGCTCGCTCGTCACCCGCGTCCTCACCGGCGCCGACGGCGACGAGCCCGACCTCGTCGTGCGCCAGGGCCGGGCGGGCGACCGCTACGTCATCGCCTCGGACGGGCTGACCGACTACGTCGCCCGCGAGACCGTCGACGAGGTGCTGCGCGACACCAAGGACCCCGGCGAGTGCGCCGACCGGCTCGTCGCCCTCGCGCTGCGGGCCGGCGCCCCGGACAACGTCACCGTCGTCGTCGGCGACCTCGTCGACATCGCCAAGGTCGATGCCCCGCCGACCCAGCCGCAGGTCGTCGGCGCCGCCGCCGCGCGCCGGCGGGGCACCCGCCCCATCCCGGTCACGCCCGCCGAGAAGGCCGCCGCGCTGAGCAAGTCCGCGGCCCGCTCCGGAGACGACGACGAGGACGACGAGGAGGGCGTCACCCTCGCCGAGGAGGGCCCGCGCACCCGCCGCGGCGTCGCCCTGCGGCTCGCCGCGGCCCTCGTCGTCGCCGTGGTCGTCCTCGCCGGCGGCTCCTACGCGGCGTACGCGTGGTCGCAGCGGCAGTACTACCTCGGCGAGCAGGACGGCATCGTCACCGTCTTCCGCGGCGTCGACCAGGACCTCGGCCCGATCTCGCTGCACAGCCCCGAGTACTCGACGACCATCCCGGTCGACGACCTGCCCGCCTCCTACCAGCAGAGCCTCGAGCGCGGCATCGAGGTCGCGAACCGGGCCGACGCCGACTCCCGGGTCAGCGAGCTGCGGGTCCAGGCCGAGGCGTGCCGCTACGCGCGCAGCCAGGGCGACGCGTGCCGCACCGTCCCGCCCACGTGGACGGCGCCGAGCCCGACCCCGTCCGGGTCCTCGACCGCGAGCCCCTCGCCCGGCGCCACCCCGAGCACGACCGGGACCTCCCTCCCGACGCTGCCCTCGACGCCGTCGCTGCCCTCGGTGGGCGTCCCCACGTCCACCCCGACCGTGCCCCCGCCGGTATGAGCGTCGTCTCGTCGGTCGCCCCGCGCTCCGGCCGCACCACCGAGCTCGTCCTGACCCTCGGGGCGGTCGGCATCGTCGGGCTCGCGTACGTCAACCTCGGCCTCGCGACGACGGGCACCGTGCCCCCGGGGCTCGCCGCGCTCGGCCTTGGCTACCTCGGGGTCTCCCTCGCCTTCCACCTCGTGCTGCGCTGGCGGGCCTCGTACGCCGACCCGCTGATCCTGCCGATCGTCACGCTGCTCAACGGCCTCGGCCTCGTGATGATCCACCGCATCGACATCGCCCGAGGCCGCGACATCGCCGACGGCGTCGCCCTGCGGCAGCTGATGTGGAGCGCGCTCGCGGTCGCCATCGCCGCCGGCGTCCTCGTCGTGCTGCGCGACCACCGGCTGCTGCGCCGCTACACCTTCCTCGCCGGCGCGATCGGCTTCTCGCTGCTGCTCCTGCCGCTGCTGCCGATCATCGGCAACTCCGAGTTCGGCTCGCGCATCTGGATCCGGATCGGCCCGTTCTCGTTCCAGCCCGGTGAGGTCGCCAAGCTCGCGCTCGCGGTGTTCTTCGCCGGCTACCTCGTGCAGACCCGTGACGCCCTCTCGGTCGCCGGCCGCAAGATCCTCGGGATGACGCTGCCGCGCGCCCGCGACCTCGGGCCGATCCTCATCGCCTGGCTGGCCAGCCTCGCCGTCCTCGTCTTCGAGCGCGACCTCGGCTCCTCGCTGCTCTTCTTCGGCCTCTTCGTCGCGATGCTCTACGTCGCCACCGAGCGGGTCTCGTGGATCGCTATCGGCCTCGGGCTCTTCGGGGCCGGCGCGTACCTGGCCTACCTCGTCTTCGACCACGTCCAGACCCGGGTGCTGCTCTGGCTGCACACCTTCACCCCGGAGGCGCTGCAGACCTCCGACCAGCTCGCGAAGGGCCTCATGGGGATGGCGGCCGGCGGGATGGTCGGCACCGGCATCGGCCGCGGCCGCCCGGACCTCACCTACCTCGCCGAGTCCGACTTCATCATCCCGAGCTTCGGCGAGGAGATCGGGATGATCGGCCTGTTCGCGATCCTCGTGCTCTACGCGCTGCTCGTCGAGCGCGGCCTGCGCACCTCGCTCGGCACGCGCGACGGCTTCGGCAAGCTGCTCGCCGCCGGCCTCTCGTTCTCGCTCGCCCTCCAGTGCTTCGTCGTCGTCGGGGGCGTCACGCGGGTCATCCCGCTGACCGGCCTCACCGCGCCGTTCCTCTCGGCCGGTGGGTCCTCGCTGCTCGCGAACTGGGCGCTCGTCGCCGTCCTGCTGCGCATCTCCGACCACGCGCGCCGCCCGCTGCCCGACACCCGTGCGACGCGCGCCGTCGGGGAGGCCCGCACCGAGGTGGTGAGGCTGCCGTGAACGCGCCCGTCCGCCGGCTCTCGCTCCTCGTGGCCTTCCTCTTCGCCTCGCTGCTCGTCTCGACGACGCTCATCCAGTACGTCTTCGCCGCCGACCTCAACGCTCGCCCGGACAACCGGCGCACCCTGCTGGCGACCTACGCCCGCGAGCGCGGCGAGATCCTCGTCGGGCAGACGCCGGTCGCCAGGTCGGTGGCCACCAAGGACGAGTTCAAGTTCCAGCGCACCTACGAGGACCCCACGCTCTGGGCGCACGTCACCGGGTTCTACTCGTTCTACGGGGCCGTCGGCGGGCTCGAGCAGGCCGAGAACTCGTTGCTGTCCGGGTCGAGCGACAAGCTGTTCTACCGGCGCATCTCCGACCTCTTCACCGGGCGCCGGCCGCAGGGCGCCACCCTCGAGACGACGCTCGACGCGAAGGTGCAGAAGGCGGCGTCCGACGCGCTCGGTGACGCCCGCGGCGCCGCCGTCGCCATCGACCCGAAGACCGGCGCGATCCTCGCGCTGGTCAGCCACCCGAGCTTCGACCCCAACACGCTCGCCGGCCACGACCTCGGCACCGTCGACAAGAACTACCAGGCCCTGACCAAGGCCGAGGGTCGCCCCCTCGTCGACCGCGCGATCGGCGGCGACCTCTACCCGCCGGGGTCGGTCTTCAAGGTGGTCACCGCCGCCGCCGCGCTCTCGAGCGGTGACTACACGGCCGACTCCACGCTCCCCGGTGGCGCCTTCCTCGACCTGCCCCAGACGACGACCAACCTGCCCAACCACGACAACCAGCCGTGCAGTCCGTCCGGCGAGGTCACCCTCAAGCAGGCACTCGTCGTCTCCTGCAACCCCGCCTTCGGCGAGGTCGGCATGAAGATCGGCGCGGACACGCTGCGCGAGCAGGCCGCCAAGTTCGGCTTCGGCGACGCCCCGACCATCCCGATGCGGGTGACGCCGAGCACCGTCCCGGCCGAGCTGAACCCGCCGCAGCTCGCGCAGTCCGCGATCGGGCAGTACGACGTGCGGGTCACCCCGATGCAGATGGCCATGGTCGCCGCGGGCATCGCGAACAAGGGCGTCGTCATGCAGCCCTACCTCGTGCAGTCGGTCATCGGCTCGGACCTCTCGGTCATCGAGTCCACCGAGCCGACCGAGCTCTCCGAGGCGGTGACCCCCGAGGTCGCCGCGACGCTCACCGACATGATGGTCGGTGTCGTCGACGAGGGGACGGGCACCAAGGCGCAGATCTCCGGGATCAAGGTCGCCGGCAAGACCGGCACCGCGGAGCACGGCACGGGACGCCGGGCGCACGCGTGGTTCATCTCGTTCGCGCCCGCGGACGACCCGAAGATCGCCGTGGCGGTCGTCGTCGAGGACGGCGGCACGGCCGGGAGCGAGACCGGGGGCGGTGCGGTGGCGGCACCGATCGCCCGGAAGATGATGGAAGCACGGCTGAGCCGATGAGGAGTGCACGACATGGTTGACGTCCCGGAGCTGCTCGGGGGTCGGTACGAGGTGGGCGACCTCCTCGGCCGCGGCGGCATGGCGGAGGTCCACCGTGGGTTCGACACCCGCCTGGGCCGCTCGGTCGCCATCAAGATGCTGCGCAGCGACCTCGCGCGCGACGCCACGTTCATCACCCGCTTCCGGCGCGAGGCGCAGTCGGCCGCCGCCCTCAACCACGCCTCCATCGTCGCCGTCTACGACCACGGCGAGGACCACGTCCACACCGAGTCCGGCGGCGCCAAGGTCAACATCCCGTACATCGTCATGGAGTACGTCGACGGCCGGACGCTGCGCGAGGTGCTCTCCGAGAGAAGGCAGCTCGACCCCGACGACGCCGTCCGCGTCATGGAGGGGGTCCTCGACGCGCTCGCCTACAGCCACCGCCAGGGCATCGTGCACCGCGACATCAAGCCGGCCAACGTCATGGTCGCCACCGACGGCTCGGTCAAGGTGATGGACTTCGGCATCGCCCGCGCGATGGCCGACGCGAACGCCACGGTCACCGCCACCCAGGCAGTCATCGGCACGGCGCAGTACCTCTCCCCGGAGCAGGCCCAGGGCCACTCCGTCGACGCCCGCTCCGACCTCTACTCCGCCGGCTGCATGCTCTTCGAGCTGCTCACCGGACGGCCGCCGTTCATGGGCGACAGCCCGGTCGCCATCGCCTACCAGCACGTCGGCGAGCCGCCGGTGCCACCGTCGCGCTTCGCCCCCGACGTCTCCGAGGACCTCGACGCCGTCGTCCTCCACGCGCTCGAGAAGCCGCGCGAGGACCGCTACCAGGACGCCGACGAGTTCCGCTCCGACCTGCACGCGGTGCGGATGGGCCGGCCGGTGAGCATCGCCGCCCGCTCCTCCGCCGCCGCCCTGGCCGGCGCCGCGGCCGCCGGGGTCACCGAGGCCCTGCCGGCCTCCGGTGCGCTCTCCGACCGCACCGCCGCGTGGGACGCGCCGGTCGCCACGCCGCCCCCGCCCCCGGAGGACGAGGGGCCGCTGACCCGGCGCGACCGGATGGACGACGACGACCGCGGCCGCCGCCCGGCCGCGGCGATCCTCCTCGTCATCGCCGTGCTCGCCGCGCTCGGCCTCCTCGCGTTCGGGCTCGTCAAGTACTTCGGCACCGACGCCGTCCCCACGGTCACCGTGCCCTCGGTCGTCGACGCCCCGCAGGACGCCGCGACCGCCAAGCTGACGAACGCCGGCTTCCGGGTGGAGTCGGTGACCGCCGCGTCCGACACCGTCGACGAGGGCAACGTCATCTCGCAGACCCCGGAGGGCGGGACGCAGGCCGAGAAGGGCTCGACCGTGCGGATCACCGTCTCCGGCGGGCCGAACAACGTCGAGGTCCCCGACCTCGCCGGCCGCACCCTGGACGAGGCGAAACAGCTGCTCAGCGATGTCGGGCTGACCCTCGGCGACGTCCAGGAGGTCGACGACCCGGACACCGAGAAGGGCGTCGTCATCTCCTCCGACCCGGCGGCGAAGGTGCAGACCAAGCCCGGCACCCGGATCAACCTCAAGGTCGGCTCCGGCAAGGTCGAGGTGCCGAACGTCGTCGGGATGACCCAGAACGCCGCCCAGCGTGCGCTGGCCGACGCCAACCTCCAGGTCGAGACCGAGTACAAGCAGACCGACGCGGTGCCCGAGGGTCAGGTCATCGACCAGTCGCCGAAGGGCAAGACGACGGCCGACATCGGCTCGACGGTCAAGCTCGTCATCGCGCAGAAGGCGGCACCGACCATCACCCCGACGACGGCCACGCCGACGCCGACCGAGTCCGGGACCCCCACCCCGTCCGGGACGCCCTCGCCCTGACTCGCGCTCAGCCGGCGGCGACCATCCGGGCGACGCCGGCGGCGTCGTGGACCAGCGGGGAGAGGCCGTCGGCCCGCTGCACCGCGTCGGCCATCCCGGCCATCCGCAGCCAGTTCGCGAGCATGAGGTGCCCGCCCTGGGTGAGCACCGACTCGGGGTGGAACTGCACGCCGTGCAGCGGCAGGGTGGCGTGCCGCACGGCCATGACGATGCCGCTCTCGGTGTGCCCGTTGGGGACCAGCGTCTCCGGCATCGTCGCCGGGTCGATGGTCAGCGAGTGGTAGCGGGTGGCGGTGAACGGCTGCGGCACCCCGGCGAGGACGCCGGTGCCGTCGTGGAGGACGGTCGAGGTCTTGCCGTGGAGCAGCTCGGGGGCGCGGTCGACGGTCGCGCCCATGACCACGCCGAGCGCCTGGTGGCCGAGGCAGACCCCGAGCATCGGCTGCTCGCGCTCGGCGCACGCCTCGATCATCGCCATCGAGACCCCGGCCTCCTCGGGGGTGCCGGGGCCGGGGGAGACGAGGACGCCGTCGAAGTCGGCGGCGTCGGCCGGCGCGACGGCGTCGTTGCGGACGACCTCGCACTCGGCGCCGAGCTGCTCGAGGTAGCCGACGATCGTGAAGACGAAGCTGTCGTAGTTGTCGACGACGAGGACCCGGGTCATGCCCCCATGGTGCCGTGCGGCGCGGGCCCGGTCACGCGGGCGTCCACCGCCCGACGCGGCCACACGCGGTCAGCCGACGGTGTTGTCGTTGAAGGGCACGAGGTCGGCGACGGCCGGGAAGACCCACTGGAAGAGCACCGCGACGACGAGGGCCGCGAGCACGAGGGCCTCGATCACTCTGAGCCACACCGGCCCCGGCAGGACCCGCCACAGCGCCGCGTACATCCTCAGCCCTCCACGCTCGTCCAGTCGGCCAGCCGCCACTGCGCCCGGGGCACGGCCTTCACGAGCCGGCCGTGGGTGATGTAGCGCTGCGTCGCGCTGTACTTCGGGTGGCAGGAGGTCATCGTGATCATCCGCTCGGTCGGGGTGGCGCCGGGGCGGTCGGGCACCGGCGCGATGACCTCGGTCTGCCACGGCCGGACGATCTCGTGCGAGGTCACCTCGTAGACGTAGACCGTCGGCTGGGTCTCGACGATGACCCGGTCGCCGGCCCGCAGCCGGTCGATGTCGTGGAACGGGCGGCCGTAGGTGGTGCGGTGACCGGCCACCGCGAAGTTGCCGACCGCCCCGGGCGCGGCCGAGTCGGTGTAGTGCCCGACCCCGAGCGCGAGCACCGGCCGGCCGACCCCCTCGATGACCGGGCGGGCGAAGTCGGCGCCGAAGCGGGGGACCCGGATGACGGCGAACGCCTTCGCCGTCCCCAGCTCGGGGAACTCGTCGTGGCCGACCGTGCCGTCGCGGCCGCTGCCGAAGTCGTCGGTGAGCGTCTGCACGAGCCGGCCCTGGACCCGCTCGGCGGTGACGTCGGTCCACCACAGCTGCCACGCGACGAAGAGCAGGACGAGCACACCGGCGGTGATGAGCAGCTCGCCGAGCCACCCCGTGAGTCGGCGGGTCACGAGCCGGCGACCTCGGCCTTCGAGGGCGTGATGCTGCCGGCGTACGCGGGGAAAGTCTGCTCGCCCTTGTCCTCGACGTCGTAGCCGAGGCCGAAGGCGATCGCGTACTGGCGGATGAGGTCGACGTCGCGGTCGGCGCGCAGGGTCGAGCGCATCCGGTCGACGTCGCCGATCGCGGTGATGCGGTAGGGCGGTGAGTAGACCCGGCCCTGGAGGATGAGGGTGTTGCCGACGCAGCGGACGGCGCTGGTCGAGACCACCCGCTGGTCCTGGATCATCATCGCCTCGGCGCCGCCGGCCCACAACGCGTTGACGACCGCCTCGACGTCCTGCTGGTGGATGACGAAGTCGTCGGGGTCGGCGCCGGGCGGGACCTCGCCGCCGGGCAGCGGCGCGTCCTCGAGGCTGACCTGGAGCGCCGGCCCGCGCACCGCGGTGCGGCCGGCCGCGGCGGCGATCTCGGCGGACTGGCGCTCGAGCTTCTGGGTCGTCAGGTCGCCGGGGGCGAGCGCGGCGGTGGCCTCCTCGACCTCGCTGCGCAGCCGGTCGGCCTCGGCGGCGCGGGCGGCGTTGACCCGGGTCTGCTCGCGGATGAGGTCGGGCAACCGGGTGTAGTCGGCGCGCAGGTCCTCACCCTGGGAGGCGCGGACGCTCGAGGCGAAGAGCGCGCCGGCAACGAGGGCGGCGACGGGGACGAGCCACGGCCAGGGCGAGGGTCGGTCGACCCGGCCGGCGTGCGTGCCCACCCTCGCTCCCCTCTCTCGTCGGTGCTCCCTCTACGCTAGGGCACGAGTCTGACCGATCCGGAGGAGTTCCCCGTGCCCGAGTCCAAGGGACGCAAGAAGCCCGCCTACACCCCGCCGCGGACCGCGGCGGCGAGCCAGCAGGGCCCGAACCCGCGCTGGTTCGTCCCGGTGATGCTCACCCTCATGGTGCTCGGGCTGCTCTGGGTCGTCACGTACTACATCTCGGGGGTGCACGAGCTCCCGGTGCCGCAGCTCGGCCGCTGGAACCTCGGGGTCGGCTTCGGCCTCATGCTCTCCGGCTTCCTCATGACCACCCGCTGGCGCTGAGCGCGAGCGCTTCCCGCGTCGAGGCCCCGGGACACCGACCACGGTCGGACCCGGGGCCTTCGCACGTCCGGGGTCGGATGGTTGTCCACAGGGGTTGTCCACACTGGGGACGAATGACACCGGTGTAATCCACAGGGGGACGGCCTGTGGACGGGCGGGCGAGCGGCCAGACGGCCTCTCGGCCCTACAGCGCGTACTTCGCGACGGTGGCCACGACGAGGACGGCGAGGATGCCGGCCATCGCGGCCCAGTGCACGCGGCGGTCCGGGGGCTGCAGCGGGTCGCGGCGGCGGCCGAGGTAGCCGATGGCCGCGGCCGCGGCGGCGCCGGTGATCATCCCGCCGAGGTGGGCCTGCCAGGCGATGCCGGGGATGACGAAGCCGAGGACGGCGTTGATGCCGATGACGACGTACATCCCCGCGGCCGAGCGCCCGAGTCGGCGCTGGAGCACGAGGAACGCGCCGAAGAGGCCGAAGACCGCGCCGGAGGCGCCGACGGCCGCGGTGTACCAGGAGCCGCCGTCGCCGACGGCGAGCATCTGGATGGTCGGCCGGGTCGCGAGGAGGAGGAAGAGGACGGACCCGCCGAGGGCGCTGAGCAGGTAGACGGCGAGGAACCGGGCACGGCCGAGCAGCGGCTCGAGGTACTGGCCCATCACCCACAGGGCGTACATGTTGAACCCGATGTGCAGCAGCATGCCGGTGCTGTGCGCGAAGGCCGAGGTGAGGAAGCGCCACGGCTCGCTCTCGGCGTAGGCCGGCACGAAGGCAATGCGCGAGGTGAGGCCGGGGACGACGAGCTGGAGGACGAAGACCGCGACGCAGATGCCGATGATCCAGTAGGTGACCATCGGGCGGCCGTCGGTGGCCGAGCCGCCGAACACGGTGCGGCCCTGCCGGACGGTGCGCGAGCCCTCACGCACGCAGTCGACGCACTGGATGCCGACGGCGGCGGGGCGCTGGCACTCCGGGCACGCGGGCCGGCCGCAGCGCTGGCAGCGCACGTACGACTCGCGGTCCGGGTGCCGCGGGCAGGTCGGGACCTGCTCCGCGGCATCCGGGGCGCCCACGGGCGGGGGGATCGGCGGTTGCTCGCTCACGTCGGTCCTCCGGGGATGCGCGGTGGCGCCGGCTCTTACTGCTCGATCTCGACGCGCTCGATGACGACGTCCTCGACCGGGCGGTCCTGCGCACCGGTGCGGACGTTCGCGAGCGCGTCGACGACCTCGCGGCTGGCGCCGTCGGCGACCTCGCCGAAGATCGTGTGCTTGCCGTTGAGCCACGTGGTCGGCGCGACGGTGATGAAGAACTGCGAGCCGTTGGTGCCCTTGCCCATCTGCTTGCCGGCGTTGGCCATCGCGAGGAGGTAGGGGCGGTCGAACTGCTTGTCCGGGTGGATCTCGTCGTCGAACGTGTAGCCCGGGCCACCCATGCCGCGTCCGAGCGGGCAGCCGCCCTGGATCATGAAGCCGGGGATGATGCGGTGGAAGACGAGGCCGTCGTAGAACGGCGTCGGGTTGGTGCGGCCGGCGTCGTCCGTGTACTCCTGCTCGCCCGTGGCGAGGCCGACGAAGTTCTTGACCGTCTTGGGCGCCTCGTTGGGGAAGAGCTCGACGACGATCGGGCCGTGGTTCGTGTGCAGGGTTGCCTTCATGCGTCGATCCTCTCACGCGCGGACGGGCGGCCACGGTGGGGCGCATCACCCGCATCGGGAGGTCCCTGATGTGCCCCGATCAGGCCGAACAGGGCAGGATGGGGGACAAGACGTCCAGCACCGAGGAGGACTCGTGTTCCGCAGCAAGAGCAGGACCGACCAGGCCGTCGAGGCCGTCACGGAGGCCGCCGACCGCGTCAGCGGCGCCTCCCGCGACGCCGCCGAGCGGGCCGCCGACCAGGCGCACGACCTGCGCAAGAGGACCAGGTCCGAGATCAAGGACCTCCGCAAGGCGTACGAGGCCGACGCGAAGCAGCTCCGCAAGAAGGGCAAGAAGGCCCGCAAGGAGGCGCTCGCCCAGTACGACTCGGCGCGTCACGTCGCCCACGACGCCCGCGACCGGGCGCACGACTACGCCGGGTCCGCGCGCGACTACGCCGACCAGGTGGCGCCGAAGGTCCGCGAGGGCCGCGAGCGCGCCCAGGACGCCGCCGAGACCGCGCGCGAGAAGGCCGAGGAGGCCCTCGAGGCGCTGGCCCCGCGGATGGAGCAGGCCAAGGAGACCTTCCAGGACGACGTGCTGCCCAAGGTGATGGCCGCGCTGACCGCCATCGCCGCCGGTGCGGCCACGGCGCGCGAGCAGGCCGCCGAGGCGGCCGAGCGCGCCCCCGACGCCTACGCCGTCCTCAAGGGCGACGCCACCGCGCACAAGAAGCGGGGCAAGGGCCGCTGGGTCCTCCTCCTCGGCGCGGTCGCCGCCGGTGCCGCCGTCATGGCCTACCGCAAGAGCACCGAGCGCCCCGACCCGTGGGCCAGCGCCGGCTCGTACACGCCGCCGGCGTCGGCGTCCGCCTCGACGACGGCCTCCGAGAAGGTCGACGCCGTCAAGGACACCGCCAAGGAGAAGGCCGGCGAGGTCCGCGAGAAGCTCGCCGAGTCGGGCAGCGCCGCGGCGGCCAAGGCCACCGACCTCAAGAAGAAGGCGGCCGAGAAGGCCGGCGAGGCCAAGGACGCCGCCGCCAGCAAGGTCGAGGCGGCGTCGGACGCCACCGAGGCCGCGGCCGACGAGGGCGCCGCCACGTGGAACGACGCGAACACCGGTGACGCCGACCTCCCGTCAACGACCGGCACGTCGGAGGGCTCGGACCTCTCGACCCCGAACATCGACGAGGGCTCGAAGGGCTGACGCCCGCCTCGTCGCACGTCGCCGGCGCCGGTCGTCCCCTCGGGGCGGCCGGCGCCGTCGTGTGTCCGGGTGTCGCTCAGGCGAGCTCGAGGAGGACGACGTCGACCTCGCCGCCGCCGCGGGCACGGGCCTCGTCCCGGTCGTGGCCGGTGACGACGAAGCCGCACTTCTCGAGGATGCGGAGGGAGGCGGCGTTGTCGGCCGCGGCGCCGGCGTGCATCGGGCGGGTGGTGTCGAGGGCGAGGAGCTGGCGCAGGGCCTCGGTGGCGATGCCGCGTCCGCCGTGCTCCGGACCGATCCAGTAGGTGACCTCGCGGCCGTCCGGGCCGTCGAAGGAGGCGACCTGGCCGGCGACCACGCCGTCGGCGAGGACGGTGCGGTGGAGGATGCGGGGGTTCGCCCGGATCCGGGCCCAGTGGGCGTCGAAGGCGTCCCTCTCGTAGTGGTAGTCGCGGGTCATCCCGGCCTGCCATTGGAGCGCGGGGTCGGCGAGGTGCTGCCAGTAGGCGGGCAGGTCCTCGTCGCGCAGCTCGCGCAGGCGCACCTCGGTCATCGCATCCCTCCCGGGGGTCGGTCGTCGCGTCCGGGGTCACGGTAGGGGCGGGTGCCGACAGGGCGCCGACGGTGCGGCGACATGGGCGACCGGGCGGCGACGGGGGGCCGGGCAGCGACCGGCGCCGGCCGCATCCCGTCGGTGCGGCCGGCGCCGTCGTGTCCGGGTGGCCGGCCCTCTGTTGACCGGCGTCCCCGGGGCGCGCCGGGTCCGGGCGCGCTGGGTCAGGGATGGGTGGCGTCCCGGGACGGTGGAGGGGGATGCGGCCATGCGCAGTCCGCGTGTCCGCGTCATCGGCCCGGGACGTCGGCCCTGTCGACTCCTTCCTCGTGAGGCCCCTGCTGGAGTGACGCGGACGAGACTAGCCGCGGCCCCCGACCGGCGGAATGGCCCGATCGAGCCATTCCTCCGGGCGGCGCTTCACGGCCTCCCGGATGGGTGGTAGGCGTCAGGTGGCGACGCGGTCGACGAGGTCGACCAGCTCCGCCACGTCCCGGTCGCCGTCGAGCCGTTCGGGCAGGTCGGCCGCCTGGCGGCGCAGCTCTGCGGTGCCCCCCGACTCCGACCACGGACCGCCGACGAGGTGGTCGGTGAGCAGCGCGACGACGAGGTCCTGCTGGAGCCGCGCCGAGGCCTGGGCGACGTCCCGCGCGCACTCGGCGTCGGAGAGGGTGCCGGTGCGCTCGACGGCCTCGCCGGAGCCGTCGTGGTAGCGCACGGTGGCGGTGACGAAGGCGCGGTCGCGGTCGGCGTCGCGGGCGGGCCGGCGCAGCTCGACGTCGTAGAGCGCGGTCGTCGTGTGCCCGGCGAAGACCTCGCCGCCGTCGACGCGGTCGTCGCGGAAGTCCTCGTCGGCGACGGCCCGGTTCTCGTAGCCGATGAGCCGGTAGCCGGCCACCCGCGCCGGGTCGAACTCGACCTGGGCCTTGGCGTCCTTGGCCGCGACGACCAGCGAGCCGGTGAGGCCGGTGGCGAAGACCCGCACGGCCTCGTCGGCGGTGTCGACGTAGACGTGCCAGCCGTCCCCCGTGTCCGCGAGCTGCTCGAGCAGCCGGTCGTTGTAGTCCTGCATGCCGACGCCGACGGAGACGAGGTTGACGCCGCTGCGGGCCTCCCGGCCGATCCGGTCGAGGATGCCGCCGGGGCTCGTGCTGCCGACGTTGGCGACGCCGTCGCTCACGAGGACGACGCGGGTCATCCGGTGCTCGCCGCGGGCCTCGTCGTGCATCCTCGCCGCTGTGTCGTAGCCGAGGGTCAGGCCGGCCTCGGCGTTGGTCGAGCCGCCGGGCTCGAGCTCGGCGATGCCGTCGAGGACGGCGTTGCGGTCGCGCACCGGCGTCGGCTCGAGGATGAGGTCGGCCTCGTCGTCGTAGCGGACGATGGCGACGCGGTCGGTCGTGCGCAGCGACGTGGCGAGGGTGCGCAGCGCGGTCTTCGTCGTCTCCATCTTGCCGGCCTCGCTCATCGAGCCCGAGGTGTCGACGACGAGGACGACGTCGGCGTCCGGGCGGTCCTCGTCGCTCGTCACCGCGCTGCTGATGCCGACCCGCACGAGGCGGTGACTCGGTGCGAAGCGGAGGGTGGCGGCGTCGATGCTCACGCCGAGTCCGTCGCGCGGCGCCTCGTAGTCCTGGCGGAAGTAGTTGACGAATTCCTCGGTGCGGATCTCGCTGGGCGGCAACGTCTCTCCGTTGCGGACGGCATCGCGGAAGCGGGTGTAGGAGCCGGTGTCGATGTCGAGGGCGAAGGTCGAGAGCCCGTCCTCGCGGGGGTCGGTCATGCGGTTGCGGCGGGTGGTGTCGTCGCCGGTGTCGGAGGGGGAGCGGTAGGTGTTGCCGCCGTCGGACCGGGCGGCACCGTTGGGCCCCGGAGCGTACTCACTTGTGCTGGAACCCGATCCGGAGCCGCAGCCAGTGAGGGCCAGGGCGATGGCGAGGGCGGCAGCGCTGGTGCCGGCGAGGCGGCGGCGGGTGCTGGTGGTCATCGGGGTCCCCCTCGGGTCGGCGTCGGTGCTCCGGTTGGGACGGACGCTAGGGGGTGTGGGTTGCCAGCCGCCCGCGTCGTTGCCGGACCGTGACCGCACCGACGCCGACCCGTTGTCGCCGTGACCGTGCCGTGCTGTCGCCGTGACCCCACCGTTGTGCGGCGGGCCGATTCGTGACCTGCGTGGGTCGGTGCGGGCGTCCGTGCGCCGGTCACCTGGGGACCTTGGTCCGTCCGGGGTCGGGCAGGGTGCGGACTGCGGCGAATCCGACCCTCGCCACCGCGGGTGCGGCAGGAGTAGGGTGCGAGCCGCGCACCCCAGCCGCGTCACCGACTCCGGGCGCATCGATCCGTTCGTCGGTCCGCGTGTCGGCAGGGAGCCACATGGTCCGTATCGCTGCTCTGGCCCTCGTCGGGCTCGCCGCCCTCTGGGTCGTCGGGGTGTCCCTCGGGATCGCGGCCGACGACCCGACCCGGACCGAGCTCGTCGTCGTCCTCGTCCAGGCGGTGGCGGCGCTCCTCCTTCAGGCCTACGCCCTCCGTCAGCTCGCTACCGGGTGGTCGTCGATGTCCGGCGCCCGCCGGCTGGGCATCACCCTGCTCGGTGTCGTCGTGGCTCCAGTCGTGCTGGCGCTCGGCATCGTGGGCGCGGTGGTGGCGGTGATCGGCTACGGCCTCCTCGCCGTCGCGCGCCGGGCGGGGCAGGGCGGCGGAGGGGCGCGCCCTGGCTCCGGATCGGCCGAGATGGATCGCTCCCGCACCGGGTACGACCCGCCGCTCGTCGTCGGCCGTCATCCGGCACCGCCGCCTGAGCCGCGCCCGTGCAGCATGTGCCATGGCCGCCGAGCGATCCAGGAGTACCGCCCGAACCCCTTCCCGAACGAGGGCCAGAGCCTGCAGATGGTCGCCTGCCCGAAGTGTGGAGGGCGCGGGGTCGACCCCTTCTGAGGCCTGGGAACTGACCCCCTGCTTGCAAATTCCACAGATGGGCCTTCAGCCGGGTCGGCTGAGCACGAAATTCCCCTCCGACGGGCGGTCTCAGGCCCTTCCGTACCCCCCTACTGCAGTACTTCTCTGGGGTACGTGTGCGACTGCAACACGGCAGGGGGTCAGTCGGCGAACGGTGCTCAGCCGGTGTGGAGGCTAGCCTCAACGGCCAGCCGGTCGACCAAGTCGTTCATCTCATGGCCCGAGTGTCCTTTGACCCACTGGAAGGTCACGTTGCCCCGCTGATTGACCGCATGCACGAGCGGTTCCCAGAGGTCGCGATTGGCGACCGGCTTCTTCTGCGAGTTGAGCCAGTCGCGCTTCAGCCACCCCGTCCACCAGCTGTCACGGAAGCAGTTGACCACGTATGTCGAGTCGCTGACGACCACCAAGGGGCCATCGAGTGCGGTAACGGCCTCCAGTGCCGCCCGGATCTCCATCCGCTGGTTCGTGCTGGGTACCTCAGAACCGGAAGCCCAGGTGTCGCGGTCGATCGCCCAGGCCCAGCCTCCCGGCCCGGGGTTACCCGAGCAGGCGCCATCGGTGAAGACCGACACCGCGCCGTCGGGGACGGCCATGCGCGCCCTTGGAGCGTTGTGCCTGCGCCTGGCTGTTCGGCCGGGGGCTCGGGTCGGGGGCCTGTCCTCGGCCAGCGCCGCCGCGACCACCTCGATGCTGGGATGGCAGGTTGCGTGCACCCACGCGCTCGAGTCCTCTCCCAGGCTCGCGATGCTGTCCCCTCGCCGGATCGGCTCTGGACAGATAGCGCAACGCCCCGCGTACTTGGCCTTCACAGATCTCCTCCTTCGTGCACCGCACCCGGTGGATGACACGCATACGCGTACGCGCTCGCCGCCGACGGCCCGCCTCCCGACACCCAACTCACAGTAGTGACGGCTGCCGACGGCCGAGCTGACCAGCGCGGTGGCAGCGATTGCCAGGCGACGGGTCTCGCTGCCCGCTGAGCGGGTCGGAGGTGCTTCGGTGAGTACCGGATTGACCGGGCGGGTCTTCTGGGACGGTGGCTGAATGAAGGATTACGGACGATTCCCCTTCGGCCGCCCCAACACCGTGCGGCCAGCGACGCTGCCCGGACGGGGCTCGGCGCGGGCCTTGATTGTCGGGGTGTACCCGAGCGCCTGGCATGTCGCGTGGCAGGCGCCCGCGTACTCGATCTCCCCGAGCCGTCGAGGGGCGGTGTCGGCACTGGCTGTCGATGTCGAGCCCACCGTGTTCTGGGACGGCGACCCCGCCGGCTTCCCGGAGATGCTCGCGGACTGGAAGGCGAAGACAGGGTTCGTCGATGGGGACGACCCCGGGTGCCACGGCTGGGTCAGCAGCAGCTCACCGCCGGCCAACGGGTCCTCCGGGACCAAGGTGCAGAAGCAGTACCTGGACCCGCTGGGTGTCGCTGCCGCCGAGGCAGCCTTCACTGACGTGTACCCAGTGTTTATGACCAAGAGCAGCAGCGCAGGTTCTCGCGGCCGACGCGAGCAAGGAAACGCCATCAGGGACGAGTACGACGCCATCGCCGATGAGCTGGGCGTGCCGCCATCCTCCCTGCCCATACGTCCCACGATCAGGCAGCTGGTGACGGAGTCGCTGGGCCGCTTCCAGGACCATCTCCTCCAGGCCCTCGAGGCGGCCGACGCGCCGCTGGTGATCACCCTGGGTGACGAATCGTTCCAAGTGCTCAGCCGAATCCCCGCGCTGACCCCCGAGCCACCTACCGAGACGATCGCGGACCTGTACGGGGCCCGCTACGGGGAGCGTGGGTACGTGACCGTCAACGGTCGTCGTGTGGAGTGGCTGCCCCTGGTGCACCCCGGCCTGCTCAAGGGAAACGTGGAGCAGGTCGAGGTCAACCCGGCGAGGCGAACCGGGCCAGGGTGGAACGGGCTCCACCACGAGTGGGCAACCCGTGTGGCAAGCGAACTGGACAATCGGCCATGGTCATGACGCGGCGATGTGACGCGCCTTCACCTTGGCCCTGGTTGGGCACTCTCCGACGGTCGCCCCACGGCTCAAGCAGAGGTGAACAGGGTCCGGTAGCGATCGCCATCAGGATGGGTGTGCGCCCGCCACCCAAGCGAGCGCCAGAAGAGGTCCGATGTCTCATCCAGAGACATAGCAATGACGGGCTGACCGTACGTCCGGCCGATTGCCACTACCGCCTGCCGACCGTAACGATTGCCCGACCGACGGAGATCGGGACGGATTTCGATGAGGTCAATCTCCGTGGCACCAGCCTGAGGGCAGGACCAGGTCGTGTAGCCGGCGTACGCCCGCGACCCCGGGAGGATCTTGGCCCGGCCAATCTCTTCACCCTCGTCCAAGAAACGACAGTAGGAGACCGGGCTCTTCGCACTCCCACTGGCCCACCAGGTCGGATTGAACCTGGTGTCCTTCTCGAAGTGGGCAAACACGTGCTCGCGCCGAGGGGAGAGACTCTCAGAAACAACTTCCAGAACAAGCGCCATGCGACGAATGCTTGCACAGCGCAACCTGGCACCGGTCGTCCGCGGCGACAGGACGCACGTTCTAGCGGTGTTGTCGTGATCGGCACCGGCGCGAACACCGATTCGACTGGCGCACAGCGTGAGCCCAGGAATCCCTTACTCCAGCACAGCTCCATCCTCGGAAGGGTGGCGGGGTGGCCACTGGTTTGTGCGGTGTGTCCTCGCCCCTCACTACGGTGGAGGGATGACATCGAGAGCGCAGGTGGTGGTGTGGGCACGAGCTCAGGCCGACGAGTTGCAGTCTGATATGGAGTTCGAGCCGTCAGACGGGATGTACGGGGGCTTCTGGAGAGTCACTGAGCTGCCTAAGAAGGGCCTGGTGATGGCTCGCGCAGCATCGGGTCTTGAGTTCCTTCGTCAGCACGCTGGAGACGACTCCGAGTGGTTTCGGCGGGGAAAGATTGCCTACGAGTCCAACGGTGACCGCGCCTCAATGGAGAGTGGCGTTCATGCCCTTGGCGAGATCCTTCGGCTTTGGGCTGCGCAGGTGGAGAGCGGGATGACCCGACTGCCCGCAGAGGTTGGCGAGGGCGTCCGCACCATCGCGAGCACAGACATCATGGAGCAGGTCCGCCTCCTGAACGAGGACCGAAGCGTCCATGTTGCGGCCCCCATCGTCCTTGCGGGAGCGGCCCTCGAAACAGCCCTGAGGGGAGCTGTTGATCAACTCGCCTTGCCGCTCGCTGCCGGGGCTCCCGGAATCGGGGCCTACGGCAGGGCTCTTCGGACCGCTGGGATCCTGAGCAAACAGGACACGAAAGACATTGAGCAGATGGCTGGGTTGCGGAACGCGGCAGCGCACGGGAAATTCGACACCCTCAGCGCGGAGCGCGCTGGCTTGATGGAGCAGCAGGTCAACATCTTCTTGGGACGTCTGGGTGAGTTGCTTGACGCGGGAGCACACCCCCCACGTCTATGACGTGGGGGGTGTGCTGCAGTTGCTGCCGGCGCCAGAGAAGCGCCGTCGGGGATCCGCGCGGGTTAGTCTGTGACGGTCCCGAGAAGCTGCGCGAGCCCCTGGGAAATGAGATGTCCTGCCTCGGAAGCACCCGCCAGGACTAACGCTTGGAAGATCCGTTTCTTCAAGCTTCCCGGTGTTGCGCCCTCGCTGGCCGCCTCCTTCTGGATTGCCTCGACTGCGGTGCGTAGATCCGCCGCGTCGACGCCGGCTTCGTCGAGTGTCCGCAGGAGGCCGCCGACCAACCCAAGGACCTGGGCGCGCTGCGCCACGCTGAGGTTCACCGTCAGCGTGTTGTCGTGACCCCCGGTCTGGATCCCACCGATCGTGTTCCCGTCGCCGATGTGGGTGGTGTTGCTGTTGTCGTACGTAGTGGAGCCTCCGCGCTTGAGGAAGTCGACGATCAGGCCGCTGTGGTGGAGTGCGTAGCCACCCTCGTAGGTCATGGTGGGGCCTTGCAGCCCCGCCATTGACTGGAACCCCTGAATGAGGCCGTGATCCAGCAGAAACTGGGCGGCGTGTTTGATCTCCTCGACCGTGAACGCGGTACCAAACGCAGTCGCGGTCGGTTGCCCGTGGAAATCGACCGGCCGGCCCGGCTCGACCCCGTCAGCCAACCACTGAAGGAACGCTCGCTGGACTGCATCGCGCCGGTCAGGACCGCTGGCACGTGAACGCACAACACTCTCAGCCACGTGTGTTCCTCGAAGGTTTAGGCAAAGCGACTCGTTGTCGGACTCCTCGCCGATCACACCGAGTCGGTCCAGATGACGCTGCACCTCGACTGCTTGGTGCTCTCGAACCCCGAGAGCCGCCGCGAAGTCCGTGTGGGACGACTCCCCGCCCGCCTCATATAGAAACAGCAGACCGTCCTCACTCGTCGTCCCACGGATCTCAGTCCGAATGGCGTCGAAGTGCATTGGTCCCCTGTCGCAGAAGTGGTCCTCGATTGTCCGAAAACAAGACCATACCCACGGCCTCCGACACCTCAAGAATCGACCTACCCACAGGGCGACACATCGACGCCCCGCCGATCTACCGGCACGCGCGCCCGACTCTGGAGGGCGAGTCGCCGTGCGTCCGCACGTCCGCGGCCTGATCGGGACGCGGCGAACTGCAGCGGCACGATGCGGCGCGGCTAAGGGCAAGCTAACGCCAACTGCAGCCTCCGAAGTAGGTTGGTACCCGTGTTTGGCGCGAAGCCAAGCGTTGGGCAGGCTAGCGTCTGGTCATGGACAGGCGTCTGCAGTGAAGGAAGACGTCCTCGAACAGGTTGTTGAGGACTATCTCCAGCTCAAGGGCTACTTCACCCAGCACAATCTGCGATTCAAGCCGAATCCGAGCCATCCTGATTTCGTCGGCCGAGACGATGCCGTCTCAAGTGACGTCGACGTCGTTGGCTACAACCCGACGCTCATCGGCGCCGAGAGGGTATGGGTCGTGTCCTGCAAAGCGTGGCAGTCGGGCTTCGACGCTCGCGCGAAGCTGCTAGAGATGCGGGGCGAGAAGAAGAACCCCAAGCGCGAAACCTGGAAGCACTTCCGTGAATTGTGGAATCCCAAGTGGTCAGACAGCTTCAGATCAAAGGTCGAGCAAGTAACCGGGCAACGCGCCTTCGTGTACTCGCTCGCCGTCACCAAGCTGAACGGTTCATGGTCTCGGGAGGAAGCGATCGAGCACTGGAGTGCGGACCCCGTGATCGCTGGTCACCTAGAGGGCTGCTCCTTCTCTTTCTTGACCATGCGCCAGATGTGGTCGGAACTCCAGTTGCAGTTGACAACCACGCCTGCGCCAAGCGACATAGGACGGCTCGCCCAGCTATTGAAGGCGGCTGAGATCGAGGCATAGATCGAAGAGTCATGCACCCGTGGCGAGCCAAGATGCGGCGCAGGGGCGTGCCTCACCGCATCGAGCCATCTGTTCGACGGCTTCGGCCAATCTCGCTCTTCAAGCGGTAGGGAAGTGCCAGGTAGAGTCTTCGGCTGTGTGCACCCTCGGGTGCGTGAATCCTTGCTCCTCCATACCCCGCAGCACGAAGCTCAGTACGTCCTTGGGCGAGACTTGGTGTGCCGAGACCGTTTCCGATGCCCCTCCTTGGGGCATCGTCACGGCGTCGACTGTGGCGGGCAAACCCAGGTCATCCCGCCAGTGCCGGAGCACGGCCTGCTCGAAGTTGTAGGCGTCGTCGCCTGTGGGCATGTCGATAGACCAGACATGCTTCCATCCGCGCCCTTCGTGAGTTCGGATGCGGTGCCCCTCCAATGCAGCCATGCCGACTTTTAAGGCGTCCTTCGTGCGGACTAGATAGAGGGTTGCAGGGCCTGCGAACGGAAACGCGCTATTGCAGTATCGGCAGATGCCACGCCCCTGGCGCACGTTGGACAACGTCGGAGTGACAATGCGGCCGCACTCGTGTCGCGCAGCCCAGGGCCGGCTGCTTCCCGCATATGGCTCGACGGGGGTCAGGCCAGCTGCGCAAAAGGCGGCCACCGCTTGCTCCTGAGGCATGCGCAGCCGGATCGATGCCGCCTCCTGGGCGCACGCGGTGCAGCCACCTTGGCCGCGCTTGATGTTGGTGAGGGAGGGGGAGACGCGTCTGCCGCATGCCAGGTGGACGCACTCCCACGGGGCGTCTACGCCCGGAAACGGAGTGGCTGGCTCAAGGCCCCTCTCCCGCATGAACTCTCCAGCGACCTCATCGTCTAGGCGCTGGGCGCGGTGAGCGGCCTCCTGGCCGCACTCGCGGCATGGCCCTTGCCCGTGGGCGACGTTGCCAAGGCGGGGACGGACCGTCCTGCCGCAGAGGATATGCCGGGAACGCCACGGTTGCGTCGACGAGCCGGGGTACGGCTCCAGCGGCGAAAGCCCGATGCTCTCGAAGAACGCCACCGCCTCGTCCGGAGTCCAGGAGCGCCAGCCTCGGGCGGCAAGACCGCAAGGTCGGCACCCGCTTCCGCCGCTGCGGATAGCGCTGAGCGTGGGCTTTCGTTGCTGCCCGCACGCCATGTGCCGGCTGAGCCATGGCTTACCCGAGCCGGGGTAGGCAACCAAAGGCTCGAAGCCCGCGGCGAGCATTGCGCTCGTGGCGGCTTCCGCATGCCGAGCGCGTCGCGCGGCTCCACGCTTCCAAGCGCCACACTGACGGCAGGCCGTACCCCGTCGTCGCACGTTCGACAGAAGCGGAGCAATCTCGGCACCGCAAGCCTCATGCAGCGACAGCCAAGGTTTGTGGACACCAGGAAACGGTGTTAGGGGACGGACACCGGCGCGGAACATGATGCGCTCAGCCTCCATGGGGTCGAAGCGCCGACGCCGTCCGGACGGCTCAGTGGTTAAGTCACTACTAAATGGCGCCATTACGTTGCTCCCGTCGAGTACCGAGGTGTTCAGCGCAGCCCATCACCCAGCACCGACACCCGAAGCGTTCAGAGGGGGTGCGACTCAATGCGGTCACGCGCGCGCCCGTCGGTTCCCGCCGCCATTCGGGCGCGGCGACGCACGCTAAGGAGCTCGTTGCGCCGGGCCGACACGACGCGTCGGCATCGTGTCGGTACTGGCGTTTTCGCGGACTCACGCGATTCGGCGCCCGCAAGGATCGGGGAATCAAAACAGGAGGCCGTATGGACGACCCCCGTGCATCGTGAGATCAACGTGGTTGGCTGACGCGCGCCGCCTCGCTTCCAGTCCATGCTCGTTCGTGACAGTTACCTGGAACCGGGGGAGACCGCTTGACCCTTTCCCCGCGCGGTCGAAGATAAGCACGGCGTTGTCGTAGTTCGCGGGCCCGTCTTGACCGGGAACCGGGAGGTTGATCTTATCCATTAGGTTGTTGCCAAAGCGGATGGATCGTGGAACGGATGCGTGCCCCGTGACTTGCAGTTCAACGCTCCCGAACACGTGGTTCTTCGCGACTTGGGACGGAGAGAAGCCGAAGAACACGCGAGTCCCGCGGGGTGTATCCAGCTGATTGCCCACACCCCGTGACTGCAAGTTGACGTAGAGGGTGTCTGTTTGGACCCAGAGTGACTTAGCAGCTGCCAGCTGAACGGCCAACTGCCCACCAACCTCCGACTTATCTGGATCGGCGACGAACCTCTTTGTGGCGGGGGTTCTGTCATCGCTCAAGGGCCCGATGCGCCGTCGCTTACGGAGCGCCCTATAGCTCGGGAGCAACGGGGGCAGCGCGTCCGCGCTTGACCAAGCGTCTTCGAACGACGACAGGAAGTTGGCTGCGTGAGAGAGGCGAAGCTTGTCAGCGGCCGTGAGCCGACCGGTCCAAGACTGCCGCGCCATAATCTCCGAGCCAGTCGCTAAGGCGCTCACCGAAAGGTTCGCCGAACCGACGATCAGCGACGTCGGCGCGGCGAACGGGCTGCATCGAAAGAGATAGCCCTTGGCGTGGAAGGTGTGCGGTGGCATCAGTTGTGTCGAGGCCACTACAAGTTGGCCATTGGGGACCCGAACTTCAAGGTTGGCTTGCCTGGCCAGCAACTCAAGAGCAGCCGGTTCAGTGATGCCGAAGTCCATGCTCACAAGGAAGCGCTTGGTCGCAGAATCCCAACTCGGATGCGCTTGGAGTCTTTCGCACAGCAGCCTGGCACCCCCTCTGCTTGCATAGGCGACCGCGGCGTCGAGGTTGGTCCAGTGATCGCTGGCCTGTGCTGCTTGAAGGATCCCTCCGAGGACCTCCTGAACCCGACCTTGTGTCGCGTCTTGTGCGTGAACTGTCGCCTCGTACGGCGCCATCGGGCCCCCTGATCTGATTTGTGCAGTCCCAGGACTATGGCAGGTGTCCGTCTCGTGGGCCCAGGAATCGCCGACACCCATAGGTACCCATCCCGTCGGCTCGTTGCCGGGACCTAACGGGCGTGGCCACAGGGCTGTACGCCGGGTTGACGGCGGCGGATCAGGACTGCAGCACTGGAAGAACCCGACCAACTGCCGCTTCCAGCCGCCCTGCAAGTCCAGATCGCGCCAGTTCCGATCGGATCATCGACCGGGAGATGGTGAAGCGAGTCACCGCCGTGATATCTACCTGCGCTGCAACCCGTTCGGCGTCGCCTGCCAGCTCGGCAATGAGGGTGTGGTCAGGATCAGTGGCATCGAACGTCGCGAAGGGGACAAAGAAGACGTACTTATCGAAGTGGCGGGCACCCAATAGTCCCCGCGCCTGCAGGGGCCGCACCCGATCGAGAAGGGTGGCACTGTTGAGGATGGCCACCAAGTAGCGAGCTTCCGCAGCGCTCTTGACTGGCGCCCAGTACAACTGGTGGTCGATCACGGCATCGCTGTCTTCAAGACGCGCGGCCGCCAGGGTGTTTCCCGACTTGCTGTACACAACCCGATGAGTCGCAATGGGAAGCTGTGCCGAAAACTGCTTCTGATAGTCGAAGCGTTCAAGCAGAGGGCTCTTCTCGCTGTCCTTTCGTCCACTCTCCCAAGCTCGCTCCACGTTCTCCCACCACCGAGCAAGACCCGGGAGCAGTGCAATGTCGGCTGGATACATGATCCGTTCGGGCATCAGGGGTAGCACGGCGCGACGTGGCTCGAGCGCTCGAAACGGTGCCACGTTCTCGCCGAGGTATACGTCATGTAGTGCCGACTGCTCAACAGGGCCGCTGAGGGATGCGTGGTCTCGCCACGGTGGCTTTTCCTGAGCCGAGCGCGCGGACTCGACCATGATTCGACCCGCCCCTGCCCCAAGTGGGCCGCCAGCCGACTTCTCGTTGACGAAGAGCAGATAGCGCGGCACCAGAATGGCGCCCTGTCTGAACCTGGCGCGGTACGGAGACGCTGCCGCTTCGGGCGCGTTGGTCGTGTCGGCGATTTCTCCTGAGCGCAGGGTGACGGACCTACTTGCAACCTGCCATGGGACATCACCGGATCTGCGAAGTTTCCCTTCCCAGACAACCACGGAACTGGGGAGGGGTTGCGGTCGGCCATCCGGTGCAAGGCTTCCACGGATAACGCAGGCACTCATTGGGAACCCCGTCGTGACCTTGTCCAGGTCCCAGGCCTCGTTGAACGCGACCGTCAGCGAAACCGACTTCGAAGACCACTTACCGGTGCGGAATCCCCTGTGCGGCTGGCGCCCTAGGACGCCATGGGGCATCACGAACGAGAAGCAGCCGGCGCTCCGCAGGTATAGCTCAACGCTACGGGCCACGAAGAGTGTGGAGAGGTCCCGGCCGGTGGCACCCAGGCCGCCGGTGAGCAGATTACGGTCCTTTGCTAGCCCCTTGTAGCGCTCCTGCATGGAGGGCGTCATCTTCCCGTATCGCAACCAAGGCGGGTTGCCCACGAGGACGTCTACGCGGTTGTTGCCCTTGGTTAGCCACAGGGGTCGGATCAGGTTGCGGACGTAGTAGCCCCAGATGTGGTTGCGCCCCGACCGGTGCAGACGGCGCATCGTGTCGTAGGTAACAGTCAACAGGCTTTGGTCAGCCTCGTCGGTGATTCCTCGGCGCCTCAGGATCGGACCCATCACGGTCTTCGGGGCTCTGCTGTCCATGCTTGGATCAACCGCTGCGTCGGCCATTTCGGAAACAAGCTGATCGAAATTGTTTGCATCGTCAAGGACTGACAGTGGAAACTTCAAGTCGTCGCCGAAGAGCGCTCCCCCGCCAGCAACTAGGTCATCGCCGACAGTTGAGACAGTGATGTCGGCTGTGCCGGCAAGCAGGTCAGTGTGCTGTTCCCACTGAATGGAGTCGCCGAGGTACACAGGGACCGTAAGCGGGCCTCTGGTGGAATCTCGGAGACGCTTGTTGCCTATCGCGATTAGATAGCTGACTCGTGCCAAGCTCACCGCTACTGGGTGGATGTCCATGCCGATGACGTGTGACGTTAGGGACGTGATGGCTTCGCCAACGCTCATGCCTGCTGCCTGGGCCGCATCGAGGTGGGTCTGCACCGCGTGCATAAGGAACGTGCCTGAGCCGCACGACGGCTCGAGCAGTCTCTGGTTTAGCGGGTCCGTGTAGAGGTCCTTCACCATCCGCTCCGCCAGCCAGTCCGGGGTGTAGTACTCCCCGAGGCTCTCCCGCACCTGCGGAGAGATGACGGAGGTATAGAGGGACTTGAGGACGTCGTGGCTCATCGCGTTTGACCAATCGAACCTGCTGATCCGGCGCACGAGGTCAGTTACGAATTCAGGACCCCCCTCTGCCTCGAGAACCCAGTCGAAGAAGTCCTCCTCGACGACTCCGTATATTTGGGCGTCGCGGAAGCGGGTCCCACGAGTTATTTCGTGGGCGGTGAGGCCGTCGGTGGCCAAGTCGAAGCCGGCAACACCGTGAGCAATGGCTTCGGCGGTGAGCACCAAGAGAGTGTGGTCGATGAAGAGTTCCGGGCTGTCGTCGAATCCGGATCCAAAGGCCGTGCGCAACAGCTTTGCCCATAGGTCCCGCTTGACCCGGACCTCGGGCTTCTCTCGCGTACGCGTATAAAGCTCGGCAAGGGACGCATGGTCGAGCTGGTGGGCAGGGGAGTCGGCGCCCAGCCTGGCGTGAATCTGGTCAGGGGTGGGGGTGATGTTCGGCACCGTTGCCAACACGGATTCCAGCCAGACCAAAACGTCGTCGGGCTCTGCTCGGCTGGCATCGAGCACCGCCACTTCGACAAGTTCTGCGTCCTTGAGGCGGTGAAGATGCCAGTGAACTCCATCCGTGACGATTCCCACGTAGCGAGAACCGAACGTCTCGGCCTGCTTGGTGACATAGCCGGCGAGTTGCTCCCGTGCTCCCAGCAGGACGTTGCCGATTCGTAGGTCCTTCTTCACCTCGATGCAGCAGTGGCCTACCTCGATGTCCAATCTCCGCTTCGTCCCGTCATTCGTCGGGACCTCCAACCGCGCGACCTCGTCCACGCCGAGGTTCATCACACCCATCGTCAGGAGTCGGTATATGTCAGCCTGCAGCTGGGCCTCTGGCCGAGAGGGGTCACGGCGTCGGATGCGGTCGAGAACCTCGATTACGTCGTTTGTTGCCACGAGCCAAGACCCTATGCGTTGGCACCCACGGTGCTCGCTGGTCGCCTACGCCCTTTGAGGCCGTGTCGCTGCGGATGTCCAGATCGCGATAGGCATCACTGACGGCCGCCCACCATCGGGGATCCCGAGATCGCGGGTCTGTTCAACCGGCAGGCGGGTGCGAGCCTGGGGCCCCGGCGTGGTGGATCGTACGAGCCGGGACATGGTCCAACTCCCACCTGACCTATATGCCCACCAAGCCATCCTCCTCTATCTGGGCTGCTAGAGACTTTCGGCAGGGCCGGTGTCTGGCCAGACTCGGTCCAGG
>NZ_DAOLAC010000005.1:0-93626 GCF_035325325.1 Phycicoccus sp.
TGACCTGGACCGACCCCACCGGACGGGTCCGCACCACCGACCCCGTCGACCACCGCCCACTCACCCTGCCCGACAACGGAACTGACAAGATCGACCCGCCCAACGCCCCCGCCCTGGTAGTGCCCGACGGACCCCACTCGGTCCTCGAGCACTGCCTCGAGCACCGAGGCGGGGCCGACTGGTCCCGAACCACCTGCCGCATCGAGGTCCACCGACCGCCGCCGGGCCGGGTCCCGGTCGACGTGTCCGGCCACCACCGCCCACGTCGACCCACCCCTCGCTCCTCCCCCGGCGACCCGCCCTTCTGACTTGCTCCTCACGTGGCGTGAGGTCGTAGCGTCGAGGCCATGGGGACACGGGAGCAGAGCGGGCTCGGCATCGGAGAGGTGGCCGCACGAACCGGTCTCACCGAACGGGCCCTGAGGTACTACGAGGAGCTCGGGCTGTTGGTCCCGCGCCGGGACGCCGGCGGGCGGCGTCGCTACGATGCCACCACCCTCGACGCCCTCTACCGCGTCCTCGTGCAGCGCGCCCTCGGCACGCCGCTGGCGGCCGTCGACCCCGCGGGGGCCGACCTCGCCGACCTCGTGTCGCGCCACCTGGTCGACCTCGACCATCGGGTCAGGGCGCTGGTCCGGCAGCGCGAGAGGGTCCGTGCCGTCGAGGACCGCCTCGCCACCGGGCACACGCCCCGCGCCGAGGAGCTGCTCGGGCTCCTCGGCGGACTCGCCCACGAGCAGCCGGCGGTGGTGCGCCGGGTGTCCCTTCTCGCCTACCGCGACGTGGCCGCCGCCCACGCGTGGCTCGTCGAGGTGTTCGGGCTCGGGGCCGGTCCCCTGCACCGGACGGCCGACGGCCACGCGCACCTCGGGGTCGTGCACGCCGGAGACGGGGAGGTCTGGCTGCACGAGGAGCACCCGGGAGCCCGACTCGTCTCGCCGCTGACCACGGACGGTTCGACCACCGCCTCGCTCGCCGTGCACGTCGAGGACGTCGACGCCCACCACGACCTCGTCGTCGCCGCCGGTGCGAACGTCGAGTACGCCCCCACCGACCAGCCGTACGGGTACCGCGAGTACGGAGCCCGGGACCCGGAGGGCCACCTCTGGTCCTTCCAGCACCCCCTCGAGGAGCAGACCCATGAGTGAGCTCACCCCCTACATCTGCGTCGCCGACGCCCGCGCCGCCATCACCTGGTACACGGACGTCCTCGGCGCGACCGTCGTCGTCGGCCCGATCGTCATGGACGGCGGAGCAGTGGGTCACGTCGAGCTCGACCTCGACGGCGCCCACTGGATGATGAGCGACGAGTTCGACTCCGCCGGTGTCGCCGCCCCCGCGCCACACCGTGGCGCCGCCGTGACGCTCCACCTCTCGACCCCGGACGTCGACGGCCTGACCCGTCGGGTGGTCGACTCCGGGACACCGCTCACCCGGGGACCCGAGGAGACACCGCATGGTCGCATCGCGGTCTTCACCGACCCGTTCGGGCACCGGTGGATGGTCGACAGCCCGATCGTCTGACACCGTAAACGGTTGGCGCGTGGCTGGTTCGGTCCGGCACGGTGGGGCGATGGCGAGCAGCAGCGACCTGTGGGACCGGGAGACGGCGGAGCGCTTCGAGACGGCATCGGCCGCGATGTTCGCCCCCGAGGTCCTCGATCCGGCGGTCGACGCGCTCGCGGCCCTGGCCGGCCCCGGACCGGTGCTCGAGCTGGCGATCGGCACCGGCCGGGTGGCCCTCCCCCTCGCCGACCGCGGCCTCGACGTGCACGGCATCGAGCTCTCGCAGCCGATGACCGACGTCCTGCACCGCAAGCGACCCGACCTGCCGGTCACGGTCGGCGACATGGCGAGCGCCACCGCCGGTGAGCCGGGCACCTTCACCCTCGTCTACGTCGTGTGGAACAGCTTCGGCAACGTGCGCACCCAGGACGAGCAGGTCGAGGTCTTCCGCAACGCCGCGCGCCACCTCGCCCCCGGCGGCCGCTTCGTCGTCGAGCTCTGGGTGCCGGGCATCCGGCGCTTCCCACCCGGACAGGCCGCCGTGCCCTTCGACGTCAGTGCCGGCCACGTCGGCTTCGACACCTACGACATGGCGACCCAGCAGGGCACCTCCCACCACTACACGCACGACCCCGACGGCTCGCTCCGGTACGGCACGAGCAACTTCCGCTACGCGTGGCCGGCCGAGCTCGACCTCATGGCGCGGCTCGCCGGGATGGAGCTCGAGCGGCGCACCGCCGACTGGCAGGGCACCCCCTTCACCGGCGACAGCGAGGGCCACGTCTCGGTGTGGCGCAGGCCGGCCCGCGGCTGAGGGCGCCGGTAGGGTCGGACCATGCAGACCCGCCGCCTCGGGGCCACCGGGCTCACCGTGTCGCGGCTCGGCCTCGGCACGATGGCCTGGGGCACCCGCACCTCCCCCGAGGACGCCCGCGACCTCCTGACCACCTTCCGGGCCGCCGGCGGAACCCTCGTCGACACCGCCCACGGCTACGCCGGCGGGATGGCCGAGGACATCCTCGGGGACCTCCTCGACGGCCCGGACCGCGACGAGGTCGTTCTCGTCACGAAGTCCGGCATCAGCCGCGCCACCGGCGAGCGCGTCGTCGACTGCTCCCGGCGCGCCATGCTCCACCAGCTCGACCTGTCGCTGCGCCGGATGCGGACCGACCACGTCGACGTCTGGCTCGCCCACACCTGGGACGACGAGACCCCGCTCGAGGAGACCGTGGGCGCGCTCGTCCACGCGTGGCAGACCGGCCGGGCGCGCTACGTCGGGGTCTCGAACCACGTCGGCTGGCAGGCGGCCCGGACGATGTCGCTGCTCCAGGCGGCGGGGGTGCCGCTGGCCGCCGACTCGGTGGAGTACTCGCTCGTCGAGCGGCGGGCCGAGCGCGAGCTCGCCGGGGCCGCGGCGGCGCTCGGCTTCGGGCTGCTCCCGTGGTCACCCCTCGGGCGCGGCGTCCTCACCGGGCGCTACCGCGGCGGGGTCCCCGCCGACTCGCGGCTCGCCTCGGAGGAGTTCTCCCGCTTCACCGGACGGCACGTCGGTGACCACACCCGCGGGGTGGTCGAGGCGGTGCGCACGGCCGCCGAGGGCCTGGGGGTGGCCCCCGCAGCCGTGGCCCTCGCCTGGGTGCGCGACCGCCCGGGCGTCACCGCACCGGTGGTGGGGCCGCGCACACCGCAGCAGCTCGCCGCCCTGCTGCAGAGCGAGGACGTCGAGCTCCCGGACCAGATCGTCGACGCCCTCGACGAGGTGTCGGCGGACCACACCTGAGGCGAGTCGCCGCCGAACGCCGGTGCGCCTCAGTCGTCCTCGTCGTCCTCGTCGAAGTCGTCGTCGAGGCCCGAGTAGATGCGCGCCCGGTCGCCGTCCTCGTCGTCGTGGTCGTCGACCGGCTCCTCGTCATCGTCGTCGTCGCCGGTGTAGAGGTCCAGCGGAGTCATCTCGCCGTACGCGTCGTAGAGCGCGCCGTCGTACTCCTCGAACGCGTCCGCGAGGTCCTCGTACGCGGCGATGACGGTCGGGTCGTCGTCGCCCCGCCGCGTGCTCGCCGCCTCGAGGTGGCGCTCGAAGGCGGAGACGAGCCTGGCCAGCGCCGCGCGCGGGTCTGCGGTCATGGCTCGAACGGTACCGGTCCTGGCGCAGAATGTGGCAGTGGCCGACTACGAGTACCTCGTCCTGAGCTTCGGGCGCGAGGTGGAGCGCAACGACATCCGCCGCACGCTCACCGAGCACGCCGAGTACGGGCACTGGGAGCTCGCCCGCACCCGCACCTACGTGGGTGGGCGGACCAAGACCTGGCTGCGCCGCCGGATCATCCGGGCCCGCCGCAGCACCGTCATCACCGGCTGGTGAGCGCCGGCAAACCTCAGCAGCTCTCCAGCAGCCGGCCCAGCACCCGGGTGCCGAACCGCAGCGACTCCGTGGGCACCCGCTCGTCGATGCCGTGGAACATCGGCGCGAAGTCGAGGTCGGCGGGCAGCCGGAGCGGGGCGAAGCCGTACCCGGTGATGCCGAGCAGCGACAGGGCCTTGTTGTCGGTGCCGCCGGAGAGGCAGTAGGGCAGGACCTCGGCGTCCGGGTCCTCGGTGCGCAGCGCCTCGACCATCCGCTCGACGAGCTCGCCCTCGAACGGCGCGTCGAGGGCGATGTCGCGGTGCAGCACCTCGACCTCGACGTGCTCGCCGGCCAGCTCGCGGATCGTCGCCATCAGGTCGTCCTCGTGGCCCGGCAGGAAGCGGCAGTCGACGTTCGCCGACGCGTGCTGCGGGATGACGTTGTGCTTGTACCCGGCCTCGAGCATCGTGACGTTGCTCGTGTCCTGGAGGGTGCCGCGGACGAACCCCTGCGCGCCGCCCAGGTGGTCGAGCAGCTCCTCGAGGTCCTCGTCCGACCAGCCGGTGCCGGTCAGCTCGGCCAGGCCGTCGAGGAGGGTGCGCACCGACGGGATGTACTCGCGCGGCCACTTGTGCGCCGCGATCCGGGCGATGGCCTCGGCGAGCCGGACGATCGCGTTCTCGTCGTTGGGGACCGAGCCGTGGCCGGCCCGGCCGGAGGCGTTGAGGCGCAGCCACGCGATGCCCTTCTCGGCGGTCTGCAGCAGGTACGTGCGTCGCTCCCGGCCGTCGCGGTCGGTCACCGTGACGCTGTAGCCACCGACCTCGCTGATCGCCTCGGTGACCCCCTCGAAGACCTCCGGGTGCTGCTCGACCATGAAGTGCGAGCCCTTGACACCCCCGGCCTCCTCGTCGGCGAAGAAGACGACGACGAGGTCGCGCGGTGGGGTGACGCCGCGGCGCGCGAGGTCGCGCACGCAGGCCAGCATCATCGCGTCCATGTCCTTCATGTCGACCGCGCCGCGGCCCCACACGCAGCCGTCGCGCTCCTCCCCCGCGAACGGGTCGACCGACCAGTCCTCGGCGTTGGCCGGCACGACGTCGAGGTGCCCGTGGACGCACAGCGCCCCGCGCTCCCGGTCGGCGCCGGGGATGCGCACGGCGACCGTCACCCGACCCGGGTCGGACTCGTAGGTCTGCGGCTCGAGGCCGACCTCGCGCAGCTGCTCGACGACGTACGCGGCCGCCTCGGCCTCGCCGGGACCGCTCCCGTCGCCGTAGTTGCTCGTGTCGATCCGGATCAGCTCCTGGCAGATCCGGACGACCTCGTCCTCGGGGCGCGTCGTGTCGGTCATCCCCCCACCCTAGGAGGCGCGCCCGGCCCCGGGCGATTTCGGTTCCGGGCCGGTGACCGTGTATCGTTCCCGGCTGTTGGACGGCCTCCCCGGGCCGCTCCGGCACCACTCGTCCGGGTGGCGGAATTGGCAGACGCGCTAGCTTGAGGTGCTAGTGCCCGTATAGGGCATGGGGGTTCAAGTCCCCCCTCGGACACCGGTCACGAAGGCCCCGAACCACTGCGGTTCGGGGCCTTCGCCGTGCGTGGGCCCGGTCCGCCGCTCAGGCCGGCTGGTAGGCGTTCGCGGCGTCGACGACGTCCTGGACCAGCGGGTCCAGCGTCCCGGTGGCGTCCGGTGAGACGGTGCCGTCCTGGACCGCCTTCTGGTAGTCGTCGGACAGGGCCTGGGCCTCCCGGGCGACCTTCGTGGCGTCGCCGTCGCGCAGCGCCTTCTCGGTCTCCCGGGCGTGCTGGTCGACGCTCTTCGAGAACTTCTTGTCGACCTGCCCGTCCCCCTCGGCCTGCGCGACGGCGTCCTGGAGCGACGCGTAGGCGGCCGTGACGTCGGCCCCCGGGTCGGCCGTCGGAGTGGGCGTCGGCGTCTCGCTCGGGGTCGGCGCGGCGGTCGTCGGGGCGGGTGCCGAGGTCGTGGGCTGCGGACTCGCGCTGGTGCCCGAGACGGTCGGCGACGAGGACCGGGTCGGTGAGCCGGCGCCCTGCCCGACGAGCTTCCACACGAGGAGGCCGAGGGCGACGAGGGCCACGACGACGAGCAGCCACAGGGCGACCGAGGAGCCGCCCCGGCGCTCCGGTCGACCGGGCGGCAGCGGCCGTGCGGTCGTCACGGGTGGGGGCGGGGCCACCGGGGGCGCCGGCGTCGTGGCGAGCCGCCGGGTGGGGTCGGCGCCGGAGGCCGGCAGCACGGTGGTGCTCGTCCCGGCCGCCGGAGCCCGCCGCTCGTCGAGCGCCGCGAGCACGGCACCGGCGTCGGCCGGCCGGTCCGCGGGGTCCTTGGCGAGGAGCGAGGTGACGAGCGCCGCCAGCCACGGCGGGGTGTCCGGACGCAGCTCCGTGACGTCCGGGACCGGGTCGTTGGTGTGCTGGAGCATCGTGGCGACCGGGGTCGGCCCGGAGAACGGCGGCCTGCCGGTGAGCAGCGCGAAGAGGACGCACCCGAGCGCGTAGAGGTCTGCGCGCCCATCGACCCGGCCGCCCCTGGCCTGCTCGGGCGACAGGTACTCGGCCGTCCCCATGACGGTGTGCGTGGCGGTCAGCGCCTGGCTGCCTGCGGCGTCACCGAGCTGGGTGATGCCGAAGTCGAGGACGCGCAGGCGCCCGTCGGCCGCCCTGACGACGTTCGCCGGCTTGATGTCACGGTGGACCAGTCCGCCGGCGTGGGCCGCCTGCAGCGCCGCGGCCACCTGCCGGGCGACGTCGACGACCTCACCGACCGGGAGCCGTCCCTCGCGCAGCCGGTCCGCGAGGCTCGGCCCGGGGAGGAGCTCCATGACGAGGTAGGCGGTGTCCCCCTCGACGCCGGTGTCGTGGACCGTGACGACGTTCGGGTGGCTCAGCCCGGCGGTGGCCCGGGCCTCGCGCTCGAACCGTACGGCGCCCGCCTCGTCGGGGACGCGGCCGAGGTCGATCGTCTTGACGGCCACCTGGCGGCCGAGCACGGTGTCGGTGGCGCGCCACACCTCGCCCATCCCACCTCGCCCGATCGGCGCGTCGAGGACGTAGCGGCCCGCGAGTCGTCGCTCCTGCGTCGTCATCGCAGCAACCCTAGTGCCCTGCCGTAGGGTTGTTCGGTGCTCGAGTCCGTGACCGCCGTCCGGTACGTCGTCCCGCTCCGCGAGGGCGGTTCGCTGCCCGGTCTCGTCGAGGCCGACGACCTCGGCACCTACGTCGTGAAGTTCACCGGCGCCGGCCAGGGCCGCAAGGTCCTCGTCGCCGAGGTCCTCGTCGGTGAGGTGGCCCGCCGGGTCGGCATCCCCACGCCGCGGCTCGCCGTCGTCGACCTGCCGAGCGCCATCGCCCGCTACGAGGCGGACGAGGAGGTCCAGGACCTCCTCACCGCGAGTCCCGGCCGCAACCTCGGCGTCGACTTCCTGCCGGGCGCCTTCGGGTACGACGGGTCCCGACCCCCGTCGGCCGAGGACGCCGCGGCGATCCTGTGGCTCGACGCCTACACGGCCAACGTCGACCGCACGTGGGCCAACCCCAACCTCCTGGTCTGGCACGGGCGTGCGTGGGCCATCGACCACGGGGCCGCGCTGTGGTTCCACCACGGCTGGCCGAGCCGCCCCCCGGACGTGGCGCGGTTCGTCGCCCAGCCGTTCGACCCGAGCGGGCACGTCCTCGCCCCGGTCGCCGGGCCGCTCGCGCAGGCGCACGAGCGGCTCGCCCCGCTGCTCACCGAGGAGGTGCTGCGCGAGGTCGTCGCCGAGGTGCCGGAGGAGTGGCTGGAGACGACGGCCAGCCTGCCCGACCTCGACACCGTGCGGGCGGCCTACCTCGAGCACCTCCAGCAGCGGCTGGCCACCCCGGCCGCCTGGCTCGGAGGTGTCGCATGAGCCATCCGTACCAGTACGTCGTCCTCCGGTTCGTCCCCCGCGTCGACCGCGGCGAGTGCCTCAACGTCGGCCTGGTCCTCCACTCCCAGTCCGCCGGGGTCCTGCGCTGCGCATGGCACGTCGACGAGGAGCGCATCCGCGCCGTCGCCCCCGACGCCGACCTCGACGCCCTGCGCGCCGCCCTCGACGCCGTCGGCACGATGTGTGACCGCCCCCCGACCGGGGTCGACGCGACCCTGACGACGCAGGGCAAGCGGTTCGGGTGGCTCAGCGCCCCCCGCTCGACGGTCGTCCAGCCGGGACCCGTGCACGGCGGCTCGGCGCCCGACCCGGAGGCCGAGGTCGAGCGCCTGCTCGACCGGCTGGTCCGCTAGGCCCCGTCGACGCGCAGCGCCCAGGCCGCGACGGCACCCGCGGCGGCGACGTTGAGCGAGTCCACGCCGCCGGCCATCGGGATCCGCACCACGGTGTCGACGGCCGCGAGGGTCCGTCGGGCGAGGCCGTCGCCCTCGGTGCCGAGGACGAGGGCGAGGCGCTCCGGCGGGTGCGCCGCCAGCTCGTCCAGCGAGACCGAGCCGTCCGCGAGGGCGAGCGCGGCCACGGTGAAGCCGAGGTCCTGCAGCGCGGACACTCCCCCCGGCCAGGGGTCGACCCGGGTCCACGGCACCTGGAAGACCGTCCCCATCGACACCCGGATCGAGCGGCGGTAGAGCGGGTCCGCGCACCGGGGCGTCACGAGGACGGCGTCCACCCCGAGCGCCGCCGCCGAGCGGAAGACCGCCCCGACGTTCGTGTGGTCGACGACGTCCTCGAGCACGAGCACCCGACGGGCACCGTCGAGCACGGTGGCGAGGGTCGGCAGGGCGGGGCGGTGCATCGCCGCGAGCGCACCGCGGTGGAGGTGGAAGCCGGTGAGGCGCTCGATGACGTCGTGCTCGCCGATGAAGACCGGCACGCCGTCGCGCTCGGCATCGGCGACGACGTCGGCGAGGTCGGTGAGCCACCGCTCGGCCATGAGCAGGGAGCGCGGACGGTGCCCTGCCGCGAGGGCCCGGCGGATCACCTTCTCGGACTCGGCGACGTACAGGCCGCCCGCGGGCTCGAGCCGGCGGCGCAGCGCCACGTCGGTCAGCGAGACGTAGTCGGCCAGCCGGGGGTCGGCGGGGTCGTCGATGCGAAGGGGCACGCGGGAGAGGCTAGGACAGCGCGGCACGCACGATGACGGTGAGGCTCGCCACGACGCAGAAGCCGAGGACGTACCGGCGGAAGCGGGCGGCGTCGACGCGGGCCCGGACCGGGGCGGCGACGGCGTAGCCGAGCAGCGCGCAGGGGGCCCAGGCCAGTCCGGCGAGCAGCTGCCGGCCCGAGACCTCGCCCCCGAGCGCGAGCCCACCGAGGGCCAGCCCGGAGCCGACGAGGAAGAAGGCGGCCAGGGTGGAGCGCACCCGTTCCGGCCGCTCGTGCTGGAGCACGAGGGCGAGGAACGGGCCGCCGATCGCGGCCGCCGTCCCCGAGACGCCGGACACCGCCCCGGCGACGAGGGCGTTGGTCCGGGTGGGTCGCAGGTCGATGGTGCGCACCGAGAGGGCGACGGTGACCAGGATGAGGACCCCGACGAGGGCCGCGATGGCCCGGGGCGCGAGGACGGCGACGACGGCCACGCCGACCGGGGTGAGGACCAGCCGTGCGGTCAGGGCCAGTCCGAGGGAGCGCCACGCGAGGTCGCGCACCCCGTGCGAGAGCTGGAGCACCGGCAGGGTGACGCTCGGGACGAGCAAGGCGACCGGCATGAGGTCCGGGGCGAGGAGGACGACGAACGGCGCGGCCACGACGGACATCCCGAAGCCCACGACCGACTGGACGACCGCCCCGGCGAGGACGGCCAGCCCGAGGGCGGCGACGGCGGGGTCCATCAGGGGAGGAACACGAGCTTGGTGACCGCGACGACGCCGACGACGACGATGGCCCCCCGCAGGACCGGGCTGGGCAGGCGCCGGCCGACGGTCGAGCCGAGGACGCCGCCGAGGGTGGAGCCGAGCGCGATGAGGAGCACGACGAGCCAGTCGATGCGGTCGCGGGCGACGAGGACGAAGACGACGGCGGCGACGGCGTTGACGACGGTGGCGAGGACGTTCTTGACGCCGTTGAGGCGCTGCAGCGGCTCGTCGGACAGGGCTCCCATGATGCCCATGAGGATGATCCCCTGCGCCGCACCGAAGTAGCCGCCGTAGACGCCCGCACCGAACACCCCGCCCCGCAGGAGACCCCGGTGCCCGGCCGGCACGTCTCCGCTCGCCGAGCGCCGGCGCGCGGTCCACGCGTTGAGCCGCGGTCCGGCGACGACGAGCCCGACCCCGACGACGATGAGGACGGGCACGATGGCGCGGAAGAGGTCCGGGTCGAGGACGAGCAGCAGGACCGCGCCGAGCGCTCCCCCGGCGAACGACACCGGGACCAGGCGCAGCAGTTCCGCGCGCAGCCCGGTCAGCTCGCGGCGGTAGCCGATCGCGCCGGTGAGGCTGCCGGGCACCAGCCCCAGGTTGTTCGAGACGTTCGCCGTGACCGGCGGGATCCCCAGCAGCAGGAGGGTCGGGAAGGTGATGAGCGTGCCCGAGCCGACGATCGTGTTGATCGTGCCGGCCCCGATCCCGGCGAGCACGACGAGCAGCGCTTCACCGAGGGACACCCGGCCACCCTAGTGCGCCGGGTCGCCCGGCCCGACCGACGAGCAGGTCGGCCGCCAGTGCGGCCGCGGCGACGACGCCGACGAGCGCGGCGTACCCGAGGGCCGTCGTGTCGAGGCCGACCACGAGGACGAGCACGCCGGCCGCGAGGGCCGGGACCGAGAACGCGAGGTAGCTCACCGTGAAGACGGCCGACATCAGGGCGGACCGCTCCTCCGGCTCGGCCAGCGCGGTCAGGGTGCGCAGCGTGCCGAGGAACGAGGTCCCGAAGCCGGCGCCGGCCACGGTGACCGCCGTGACGAGGACCGGGAGGGAGCCGGTGAGCAGGGCGGTGACGAATCCGGCGAGACCGGCGACGAGCGCCACGAGGCCGCCCCGGGTGAGCCGCTGCGCCGACTGGTCACGCGCGAGGAACGAGGCGAGGGCGCCGGCGCCGGTGAAGGCCCCGATGACCGCTCCGGACACGGCGTGGTTGGTCACCCCGAGGCGGACCGCGAGGACGCTCCCGCTCACCGAGAGCATCAGCCCGCCGAGCGACCACGTCGAGGCCATGACGGGGACACCGGCGACGAAGGCGGACCGCGCCCGGGCCGGGACGGCGACGACGGGACGCATCGAGGCGAGGGCGCCGGCCCGTCGCGGGGCGGTCTCCGGCAGCGAGGGGACGGTGAGCAGGAGGCCGGCGACGAGGACCGCGAGCACGGCGTAGACGAGGTGCAGCGGGGCGGGAGCGTACTGCGCGAGGGCCCCCGCGAGGATGCCGCCGACGGCCAGCCCGGCCGTCGGGGCGACGCTGTTGACGAGCGCACCGCGCTGGGTGCCGTACCGCTGGAGGTCCAGCAGGTAGGCGCCCATCACGCCCATCGCGGTCCCCGTCGCGAGGCCCTGGACGACCCGGGCCAGGACGAGTGCGGGGGTGTCCTGCGCGGTGAGGAAGAGCAGGAGGCTGGCGAGCTCGACGACGAGCGCGGCGGCGAGGACCGGACGGCGGCCCACGTGGTCCGACAGCCGCCCCGCGACGAGCAGGGCCGCGAGCAGCGCGACGACGTACACCGCGAAGACGACGGTCAGCACCGGCGCCGAGAAGCCGAAGGCGTGCTCGTAGACGGGGTACAGCGGGCTCGGCGCGCTCGAGGCGGCGAGGAAGGTCGCCACCGTGGTGGCGACGACGACGAAGGCCGCGGGTGGGGTGAGGCGCGGGACCATGGGTTCTCCGTTCGGGAATGGTCGAACCGTACGATGCGGTTGAACCGACCGAACCGAGCAACTATTCCACTGGAGTCGAACAGATGTCGCGCGAGCGGTCCCCCCGCCTCATGGAGCACCCGGACCTCGAGCAGGTCGAGCTGCCCACCGTCCTCTTCGCGCTGAGCGACGCCTCGCGGCTCGCCCTCGTCCGCGAGCTCGCCGTCGAGGGCCCGCGCACCGTCGAGGCCTGCCGCGAGACCGACCCGGACGTCCCGAAGTCGACCTTCTCCCACCACCTGCGCACGCTGCGCGAGGCCGGGCTCATCCGCAACGAGCCCGCGGGTCGCCACCGGATCGTCACGCTCCGCCGCGACGAGCTCGAGGGGCGCTTCCCCGGCCTGCTCGACGCCGTGCTGCGCGACTGACGCCGCACGCGGGAGCGCCCGGACCCTCCACGGGGTCCGGGCGCTCCAGGTGCCACGCGACGCTCACGGCTGCGCCGTCGGGGGCGGCGGCTCCGTGGGCGGGGCGGGCGGCGCCACCGGCGGCACCGCCGGCGTCTCGGGCGCGGCCGGGGGCGGCGTCTGCCGCGGCGGCACGACGTCGGCACCCGGCGTGATCGGCGGCTGGACGCGCGAGGCCGGCTGGGCGTGCTCCTCGGCCTCCTTGCTCGACTGCGCCGCCTGACCGCGGGCCCGCTCGAGGGCGGCCTTCGGGTCCTCGAGCGTCGTCTCCTCGAAGGCGTTGCCGACCATCTCACCCGGGTCGACCCACTCGTCGTCGCCGCCGTCGGACGGTCCGCCCTGGGTCGCGCCGAGCGCTCCGCCGATGCCGCGGAGGGCGTCGGTCAGCTCGCTCGGGATGATCCACATCTTGTTGGAGTCGCCGCGCGCGATCTGCGGCAGCACCTGGAGGTACTGGTAGGCGAGCAGCTTCTGGGTCGGCTTGCCGCGGTGGATCGCGTCGAAGACCTGCTGGATGGCGCGCGCCTGGCCCTGGGCCTCGAGGATGCGGGCCTGCGCCGAGCCCTCGGCACGCAGGATCTGGCTCTGCTTCTCGCCCTCGGCGGTGAGGATCTGGCTGGCCTTGGTGCCCTCGGCGTTGAGGATGGCGGCGCGGCGGTCGCGCTCGGCCTTCATCTGCTTCTCCATCGACTCCTGGATGGAGGCCGGCGGGTCGATGGCCTTGAGCTCGACGCGGTTGACGCGGATGCCCCACTTGCCGGTCGCCTCGTCGAGGACGCCGCGCAGCTGGCCGTTGATCTGGTCGCGGCTGGTCAGGGTCTGCTCGAGGTCGAGCGAGCCGATGACGTTGCGCAGCGTGGTGACGGTCAGCTGCTCGATGCCGGCGATGAAGTTGGCGATCTCGTAGACGGCCGACTTGGGGTCGATCACCTGGTAGTAGATGACCGTGTCGATGGAGACGACGAGGTTGTCGCTCGTGATGACCGGCTGTGGCGGGAACGAGACGACCTGCTCGCGCTGGTCGATGTTGGCCCGGACGATGTCGACGAACGGGACGAGGAAGTGCAGGCCCCCCTCGAGGGTGCGCGAGTAGCGGCCGAGCCGTTCGATGATCAGGGCCGTCTGCTGCGGCACGACGCGCACCGTGCGGACGAGCACGATGATCACGAAGAGCGCGAGCAGCAGCAGGACGATGAGCGGACCGATTCCGTCCATGGGTGGAGCCTTCCGTCGGCGCCCGGTGGGGCGCGGGGTCAGGTGGTGGGGGTGGTCGGGGGCTGCGGCAGCGGGACGACGATCGCCGTCGCCCCGTGGATCGCGATGACGCGGACCTGGTCGCCCGGGCCGGCGGGGCTGCCGCCCTCGGCCAGCCGCGCCGACCACGTCTCGCCGGCGAGCTTGACGCGGCCGTCGGTCTCGGTGACGGCCTGGAGCACCCACGCCTCCCGGCCGACGAGGCCGGCGGCGCCGATGTGGTGGTCGGTGAGGGTGTCGGTGAACTTGTTCTTGAGCATCGGGCGCACGACGAGCAGCAGGAGGAGGGCGAAGACGACCGCGACGACCATCTGGAAGAAGAACGGTGCGCCCAGGGCGGCGGCCACGGCACCGGCCAGCGCGCCGCCGGCGAACATGATGAAGACGAAGTCGACGGTGGCCGCCTCGATCGCCGCCAGCACGAGCGCGATGCCCACCCAGCCGAGCCAGGCGTTGTCGGTCAGCCAGTCCATCGGCGTCCCCTTCCCTCCGGTGTCGTCGCTCGGACGTGGGGCTGGCGCCCCGGGTTCCCTCCGCGCTCAGCGGGCGCGGGCGGCATAGCGGTTGCCTCTCACCTCGAGCTCGAGCGGCATCCCGAAGGTGCGCTCGAGGTTCTCGGCGGTCAGGGTGATCTCCACCGGGCCCTGCGCGACGATCCGCCCCTCGCGCAGCAGCAGCACGTCGGTGAAGTGCGGCGGGATCTCCTCGACGTGGTGGGTCACGAGCACGAGGGCCGGCGCGGAGAGGTCGGCGGCCAGCTGGCCGAGCCGGCGCACGAGGTCCTCGCGGCCCCCGAGGTCGAGGCCGGCGGCCGGCTCGTCGAGGAGCATGAGCTCGGGGTCGGTCATCAGGGCGCGGGCGATCTGCACCCGCTTGCGCTCGCCCTCGGAGAGCGTGCCGTAGCGCCGGTCCGCGAGGTGGCTCGCGCCGAGGGCCTCGAGGAGGTCGGCGGCACGGCCCTCGTCCATCCGGTCGTAGGCCTCGCGCCAGCGTCCGACGACGCCGTAGGAGGCGGTGACGACGACGTCACGCACCCGCTCGCGCGCCGGGATGCGCTCCGCGAGCGAGGCGCTGGAGAGGCCGATCCGCGGGCGCAGCTCGAAGACGTCGACCGCACCGAGCACCTCGCCGAGGACGCCGGCGACACCGGTCGTCGGGTGCATCCGGCCGGCGGCGATCTGGAGCAGGGTGGTCTTGCCGGCGCCGTTGGGGCCGAGCACGACCCAGCGCTGCCCCTCCTCGACCTCCCACGAGACGTCGTCGAGGATCGTCGTGTCGCCCCGCACCACGCCCACACCGGCGAGGGCCAGGACGTCGCTCATGCCCCGACCCTAGTCGACCGCTCCCCCGGCGTCCGGCGGCACGCCTCAGGGCGCGCGCATCGGGCCACCGGGGCGGCCGTGCGCGTCGGCGACGACCTCGGCCATCACCGAGAGCGCGATCTCGCCGGGCGAGCTGCCACCGATGGAGAGACCGGCCGGCACGTGCAGCCGCGCCAGCTCGGCGTCGGTGAAGCCCTCCGCCCGCAGGGCCTCGAGCAGCGCGGCGGACCGGTGCCGGCTGGCCATCATCGCGACGTACCGGACGCCGGCCCGGACCGCCCCGCGGACCAGGTCGTAGGCGCCGTCGCCGTCGTGGTTGCACACGACGAGCGCGTCGACGTGGCCGAGCCCGTCCGCGTCCTCGACCGCCGGCGCCGCCTCGAGCACCGTCACCTCCCACCCCGTGCTGCGGGCGATCTCGGTGAGCGTCTGCGCGATCCGGTTGTCGAAGACGACGACCAGCCGCCCGAGCGGCCCGTCGGTGGGGGTGGCGCCGCTGCCGAGGACGGGGTCGTGCCGGGAGTCGCTCATCCGGCGAGGACCCCGCGGTAGACCTCCATGGTGCGCTCGGCGATCGTGTCCCAGGAGAACGCGTCGACGGCGCGCTGCCGTCCCGCCACGCCGAACCGACGCGCGCGGTCGAGGTCGCCCACGGCCTCGGTGAGGGCGGCGGCGAGGTCGGCGACGAAGCGGTCCTCGTCGACCGGGGTGCCCGTGCCGTCCTGGACCTGCTCGATGGGGACCAGCCAGCCGGTCTCGCCGTCGACGACGACCTCCGGGATGCCGCCCGTGGCGGTGGCGACGACCGGCAGCTCGCAGGCCATCGCCTCGAGGTTGACGATGCCGAGCGGCTCGTAGACCGACGGGCACACGAACACCGACGAGGCGCTGAGCACCGCGGTCACCCGGTCGCGCGGCAGCATCTCGGAGATCCAGACGACCCCGTCGCGGTGCGCGCGCAGGTCGTCGACGAGGCCCTCGACCTCGGCCTTGATCTCCGGGGTGTCCGGGGCGCCGGCGAGGAGGACGAGCTGCACCTCGGGCGGCAGCTCGGCGGCGGCGCGCAGGAGGTAGGGCAGCCCCTTCTGCCGGGTGATCCGGCCGACGAAGACGACGGCCGGGCGGTCGGGGTCGATGCCGAGCTCGCGGGCCACGTCGGGCGCGGGGTTCGGCCGCCACAGCTCGGCGTCGATCCCGTTGTGCACGACGAGGACCTTCGCCGGGTCGACGGACGGGTAGGAGCGCAGGATGTCCTCGCGCATGCCGGCGCTCACGGCGACCACCGCCGCGGCCCCCTCGTACGCGGTGCGCTCCACCCACGAGGACAGCCGGTAGCCACCACCGAGCTGCTCGGCCTTCCAGGGGCGCATCGGTTCGAGGCTGTGCGCCGACAGGACGTGCGGCACCCCCTCGAGCAGGCCCGCGACGTGGCCGGCGAAGTTCGCGTACCAGGTGTGCGAGTGGACGAGGTCGGCACCGGCGCAGGCCGCGGCCATCGTCAGGTCGACACCCAGGGTGGTGAGGGCGGCGTTGGTGCCCTCGAGCTCCGGGAGGTCGGGGTGGCTCGTCGTGCCCTCCTCCTCGCGTGGGCCGCCGAAGGCGTGGACCCGGACGTCGGTGTCGCCGCGGGCCCGCAGCGCCCGGGTCAGCTCGGCGACGTGCACCCCGGCTCCCCCGTAGATCGACGGCGGGTACTCCTTGCTGAGGATGTCGATGCGCACGGTTTTCACCGTAGTGGTGAACCGGGACTCCCGGGGAGGTCGCCCAACCAATAGGTTGGTGGCATGGCGTACCGCAGCGGAGGTCCCAAGGTCCTGGCCATCGTCCTCGCTGGTGGGGAGGGCAAGCGCCTCATGCCCCTGACCCGCGACCGGGCGAAGCCCGCGGTCCCGTTCGGCGGCATCTACCGGCTCATCGACTTCGCGCTGTCCAACGTCGTGAACTCCGGCTACCTCAAGGTCGTCGTCCTCACCCAGTACAAGTCGCACAGCCTCGACCGGCACGTGACCAAGACCTGGCGGATGAGCACGATGCTCGGCAACTACGTCGCCCCCATCCCGGCCCAGCAGCGCATCGGCAAGGCGTGGTACCAGGGCAGCGCCGACGCGATCTTCCAGAGCCTCAACACCATCACCGACGAGCGCCCGGACATCGTCGTCGTCGTGGGGGCCGACCACGTGTACCGGATGGACTTCTCGCAGATGGTCGACCAGCACCTGACGAGCGGGTCCGGCGTCACGGTGGCCGCCATCCGCCAGCCGAGGTCGACCGCCGACCAGTTCGGCGTCATCGACGTCGAGCCCGAGGACCCCTCCCGCATCCGGGCCTTCCTCGAGAAGCCGAGCGACCCCGAGGGGCTGCCCGACTCCCCCGACGAGGTGCTCGCGAGCATGGGCAACTACGTCTTCTCCACCGACGCGCTCATCGACGCCGTGACCGCCGACTCCACCACCGAGGGCAGCAAGCACGACATGGGGGGCGACATCGTGCCGGCGCTGGTCGACCAGGGCGCGGCGTCGGTCTACGACTTCAAGAACAACGTCGTGCCCGGTGGCACCGAGCGCGACATGGGCTACTGGCGCGACGTCGGGACCCTCGACTCGTACTACGAGGCGCACATGGACCTCGTGTCGATCCACCCGGTCTTCAACCTCTACAACTACGACTGGCCGATCTACACGACCTACGGCCCGTACCCGCCGGCCAAGTTCGTCCACGGCGTCCACGGCCGGTTCGGGGAGGCGCTCAACTCCGCGGTCTCCCCCGGGGTCGTCATCTCGGGCGCGCGGGTGAACGGGTCGGTGATCTCCCCCGACGTCCACGTGCACAGTTACACGGAGGTCGACGACAGCGTCCTGCTCGACGGGGTCCAGGTCGGCCGGCACTGCCGGATCCGGAAGGCGATCCTCGACAAGAACGTCGTCGTCCCCGAGGGCACCTCGATCGGGTTCGACCGCGAGGCCGACCTCGCCCGCGGCTTCACCGTCACCGACTCGGGGCTCACCGTCGTCGGCAAGGGCCAGGAGATCACCGAGTGAGCACCGCCGCCGACCGCCCCGTGCGGATCGGCGCCCAGCTCCAGCCGCAGCACGCCTCCTACGCCGACATCCGGCGGGCGTGCGCGCGGCTCGAGGAGGCGGGCGTGGACGTCATCTTCACCTGGGACCACTTCTACCCTCTCTACGGCGACCCGGACGGCGCGCACTTCGAGTGCTGGACGATGCTCGGCGCCTGGGCCGAGGCCACCGAGCGCGTCGAGATCGGCGCCCTCGTCACGTGCAACAGCTACCGCAACCCCCAGCTGCTCGCCGACATGGCGCGCACCGTCGACCACATGAGCGCGCGTGACGGCGGCGAGGGCCGGCTGATCCTCGGGATCGGATCGGGATGGTTCGAGCGCGACTACACCGAGTACGGGTTCGAGTTCGGCACCGCGGGAGGGCGGTTGGACGCCCTCGCCCGTGACCTGCCGCTGATCGAGGAGCGCTGGGCGAAGCTCAACCCGGCGCCGACGCGGAAGATCCCGGTCCTCATCGGTGGTGGTGGCGAGCGGAAGACGCTGCGCATCGTCGCCGAGCACGCCGACATCTGGCACGGGTTCGGCGACCCGGAGACGGTCGCGCGCAAGCACGCCGTCCTCGACGAGTGGTGCGCGAGGGTCGGCCGCTCCCCGGACGAGATCGAGCGATCGGCCGGTGTCTCACCCAGACCGGGCCGTTTCCCCGAGGACGTCGGCGACTACGCCGCCGGGGCGCAGGCGCTGTACGACGTCGGCACGCGGCTCTTCACCGTCGGCCTCAACGGCCCCGACCACGACATCGGCCCGATCCGCGACCTCCTCGACTGGCGCGACAGCCACCACCCGCGCGGCTGAGCCGCAACCGGGTCCGGCGCGGCGACGCGTGACACCGGGCCCGGCGGCGCGCGAGACTGTCCACGTCCGGGCCGACCGTGCCCGGCGTCGCTCTCCGGGAGGTCGTCGTGCGGGCCGTCGGGTGGCAGGTCCTCGTGGTCCAAGGGGTCGTCGCGGTCCTCTTCGGCGTCCTCGCGATGGCGCGGCCGGTGAGCACCGGTCTCAGCCTCGTGGTCCTCTGGGGTGTCTTCGCCCTCGTCGACGGCGTGATGGCCCTCACGGTCACCGGCGGCACACCACGCTGGCTGCGCGTCCTCGGCGCGGTCTTCCTCGTCGTGGCCGGCATCCTCTTCATGGCCAACCCCGGCCGGGCCGCCCTCGGCATCGCGGTGTGGCTGGGGCTCCTCGCCCTCCTCGCGGGCATCACCCTCGTCGTCGCGGGGCTCGCGGTCCGAGCGCTCCCGGGGTCGTCGCAGGGTCCGCTCGGCACGCCGCCCGCTCCCCCGGCGCCACCCGCGATGCCGGCCTGAGCCGCGTCCCGGACGGCCCGTTGTCGGTGCGCCCGCGTCGGTAGGGTCGTGCGGGTGAGCCCGACCGCGAGCACCCCTCCCCCGCCGCCACAGCCCGACCCGGCCGCCCGGACGCTCCTCGTCTCGCTCAGCGGTCCGGACCGGCCGGGGGTCACGAGCACCGTCTTCGCGGCGGCGGCCACGGTGGGTGCCGACGTGCTCGACCTCGAGCAGATCGTCGTGCGCGGTCACCTCGTCCTCTCGGTCCTCCTCGCCCCGGGGCGGGACGAGAACGTCCTCACCGACCGGCTGACCCGCGCCGGCGAGGCCATGGGGATGCACGTCCAGCTCGCCGCCGGGCAGGGCGACAACGCCCCTCGGCGCACCGGCCGGGCCGCGGTCGTCGTCATGGCCGCGCCGCTGGAGACGAGGCACGTCGCGGCGGTGGCCGAGGCGGTGGCGGCGCACGGCGCCAACATCGACCGCATCCGCCGGCTCTCGCGCTGGCCGGTGACGACGGTGGAGCTCGACGTGTCCGGCGCGGACGTCACCCGGCTGCGGCGCGACCTCGCCCTCGTGTCGGCGTCGTCCGGTTGCGACGTCGCGGTGGCGCCGGCGGGGCTGGCGCGGCGTGGTGGCCGGCTCGTCGTCATGGACGTCGACTCGACCCTCGTCCAGGACGAGGTCATCGAGCTCATCGCGCGGCACGCCGGCACCGAGGACGAGGTCGCCGCGGTCACCGAGCGGGCGATGCGCGGCGAGCTCGACTTCGCCGAGAGCCTCCACGCGCGGGTCGCCACCCTCGCCGGGCTGCCCGTCGGGGTGCTCGACGACGTGCGCGCGGCGGTGCGGCTGACGCCCGGCGCCCGCACCCTCGTGCGCACCCTGAAGTCCCTCGGCTTCACGGTCGCGCTCGTGTCCGGCGGCTTCGCCGAGGTCGTCGAGCCGATCGGGGCCGAGCTCAGGGTCGACCACGTCCGCGCCAACCGCCTCGAGGTGGTCGACGGCCGGCTGACCGGGCGGGTCGTCGGCGACGTCGTCGACCGTGCCGGGAAGGCCTCCGCCCTGCGCGAGTTCGCCGCGCTCGAGGGGCTGCCCCTGGCCCGGACGGTGGCCATCGGGGACGGCGCCAACGACCTCGACATGCTCGGCGCCGCCGGCCTCGGGGTGGCCTTCAACGCCAAGCCGGTCGTCCGGGAGCAGGCCGACACGGCCGTCACCGTGCCCTACCTCGACACGGTGCTCTTCCTCCTCGGCGTCAGCCGCGAGGAGATCGAGGACGCGGAGACCGCGGAACCGCGCGAGGGCTGAGGCTCACGCGCCGACCGCGTGGTACCCGCCGTCGACGTGGACGATCTCGCCGGTCGTGGCCGGGAACCAGTCCGAGAGCAGGGCGACGCAGGCGCGGGCGGCCGGTTCGGCGTCCCGGACGTCCCAGCCCAGCGGGGCCCGGCCGCCCCAGGCCTCCTCGAACTGCTCGAAGCCCGGGATGGACTTGGCGGCCGTGGTCCGGATCGGGCCGGCGGAGACGAGGTTGCAGCGGATGCCTCGCGGCCCCATGTCACGCGCGAGGTAGCGGTTCGTCGACTCGAACGCGGCCTTGGCCACCCCCATCCAGTCGTAGACCGGCCAGGCGTACTTCGCGTCGAAGGTGAGACCCACGACCGAACCGCCCTCGGACATCAGCGGCAGGGCCGCCTTGGTCAGCGACTGGAGCGAGAACGCCGAGATCTGGACGGCGGTCGAGACGTCCTCCCACGTGGCGTCCATGAAGGTGAAGGCGCCCTGCGGGGCGAAGCCGATGGAGTGCACGACGCCGTCGAGGTGGTCGACGTGCTCGCGCACGCGGTCGGCGAGGGCCGCGAGGTCGTCGCCGCTCGCGACGTCGAGCTCGACGACCGGAGCCGGCTTCGGCAGGCGGCGCGCGATGGCCGTCGTGATCTTCGTCGTCCGGCCGAAGGAGGTGAGCACCACCTCGGCGCCCTGCTCCTGCGCCAGCCGCGCGACGTGGAAGGCGATCGAGGAGTCCATGAGGACACCGGTGACGAGCAGCTTCTTGCCCTCGAGCAGCATGTCTGGCCTTTCGGGTGGGAGGTCGGAGGTCGGGGTCGGGTGGTCGGCGGGTCAGTGGCCCATGCCGAGGCCGCCGTCGACGGGGATGACGGCGCCGGAGACGTAGGCCGCCTCGGGGCTCGCGAGGAAGCGGACGACGCCGGCGACCTCGTCGGTCGTCGCGAACCGCCCGGCCGGGATGGCCGCCTTGTACGTCTTCTGGGTGTCCTCGGGCAGCGCGGCGGTCATGTCGGTCTCGATGAAGCCCGGCGCGACGACGTTCGCGGTGATCCCCCGGCCGCCGAGCTCGCGGGTGACCGAGCGGGCCAGGCCGACGAGGCCGGCCTTGCTCGCGGCGTAGTTCGCCTGCCCCGGCCCCCCGTACAGGCCGACCACGCTCGAGACGAGGATGATCCGCCCGCGCCGCAACCGGATCATGCCCTTGCTGGCCCGGCGCACGCAGCGGAAGGCGCCGGTGAGGTTGGTCTCGAGGACCGCGTCCCAGTCCTCGTCGCCCATCCGCATCAGCAGGCCGTCCTTGGTGATGCCGGCGTTCGCCACGAGCACCTCGACCGGACCGCCGAGCTTCTCCTCGGCCTCGGTGAACGCGGCGTCGACCGACGCGGTGTCCGTCACGTCGCAGCGCACGCCGAGCAGCCCCTCGGGCGGTTCGCCGCTGCGGTGGGTGACGACGACGCGGTCGCCGGCCTCGGCGAAGGACCTCGCGATGGCCAGGCCGATGCCTCGGTTGCCGCCGGTGACGAGCACGGTGCGGGGGTCGCTCATGCTGTCGAACCTAGTGGACTACCCGGCGGTAGCCGGACACGGCCGGACGTATGGTGGACGGGTGCCCACGACCCGCCAGCAGCAGCCCGCCGCCCAGTCGGTGACGACCGCTGCGGAGTCGCGCGAGGCCGACCAGAAGCACCGGATGAAGCAGTACCTGGTCACCATGTCGATCCGGACCGTGTGCTTCGTCCTCACCATCGTCGTCGACGAGTGGTACCGCTGGGTGTTCGCCGCCGCGGCCGTCTTCCTGCCCTTCGTCGCCGTCGTCGCCGCGAACGCGGTCGCCCCGCGGGTGCGCGGCCGCCGCGCCCCGGTCACCCCCGCCGTCGACCCCACGCCGCGGATCACGGACCACGCCGCCACGTACGTCCCCGGCAGCGTGCGTCACCCCGAGGACGACGACCGGGACTGAAGCGGCGGCGGAGCCGGCGGCTCAGCCGCCGATCGCCGACATCGGGCGGGCCGGCTGCTCGAAGTCCGGGCGGTCGATGCCGTGCCCGGCCTTCTTGGCCCACATCTCGGCGACGACGAGGTCGGCCAGCTCGGTGTCGGAGGCACCCTCGCGCAGCGGCCCGCGCAGGTCGACCTCGCTCCGGGCGAAGAGGCAGTTGCGCAGCTGGCCGTCCGCGGTGAGCCGCACCCGGTCGCACGCGGCACAGAAGGGCGCCGAGACGCTCGCGATGACCCCGACCGTCTCCGGGCCGCCGTCGACGAGGAACAGCTCGGCGGGGGCGCTGCCGCGCTCCTGCACCGGGGTGAGGCGGAACCGCTCACCGAGGCGCTCGAGGATCTCGGCCTGCGAGACCATCCGGCTGCGGTCCCAGGCGTGCTGGGCGTCCAGCGGCATCTGCTCGATGAAGCGCAGCGCGTAGCCGCGGTCGAGGCACCACTGCAGGAGGTCGGCGACGCCGGAGTCGTTGACCCCGCGCATGGCGACGGCGTTCACCTTGACCGGGGCCAGCCCGGCGTCGGCGGCCGCCTTGAGGCCAGCCTCGACGTCGGCGAGCCGGTCGCGGCGGGTGAGGTCGAGGAACTGCTGCTGGTCGACGGTGTCGAGGCTGACGTTGACGCGGTCGAGCCCCGCGGCGGCGAGGGGGGCGGCGAGCCGGTCGAGGCCCACGCCGTTGGTCGTCATCGCGATCCGAGGACGCGGCTCGAGCGCCGCGATGCCCCGGACGACGTCGACCAGGCTGCGGCGCAGCATCGGCTCACCGCCGGTGAGGCGGACGTTGGTCACGCCCAGCCCGACCATGACGCGCACGAGCCGCACGAGCTCGTCGTCGGTGAGCATCTCGGGCTTGGGCAGCCAGTCGAGGCCCTCGGCGGGCATGCAGTACGTGCACCGCAGGTTGCACCGGTCCGTGACCGAGACGCGCAGGTCACGCCCGACGCGGCCGAAGCGGTCGAGGAGGCGGGGCTCGGGGAGGTCGGTCATAGAGGGACAGCGTACGTCGCGTAGCGTGGCGGAGTGCTGCGCCGGCTCCTCACACCTCGCTGGCTGGGCGCGCTCGTCCTCGCCGCGCTCTTCGCCGTCGCCGCGTACCACCTCGGCTGGTGGCAGTACCACCGCCACGAGGCGAAGGTCGAGCGCAACGCCCGGCTCGACGCGCACTACCGCGCCGACCCGGTCCCCGTCGCCGACGTGCTCACCCCCCGCGGTCTCGCGCCGGCCGCCGAGTGGACCCGCGTCACGGTCGACGGCAGCTACGCCGCCGGACCGGTCTTCGTCCGCGCCCGACCGAACGACGGCGAGGTCGGCTACGAGGTGCTGTGGGCGCTGCGGCCGGCCACCGGGGGCCCGGACGTGCTCGTCGACCGCGGCTGGGTCCCGCTCTCGGACCGTGGCGCCAGCGTGCTCCCGGACGTGGCGCCCGCGCCGGCCGGCGAGGTCACCGTCGTCGGCTGGGCGCGGATCGGCGAGCGGTCCGCCGACAGGCCGCCCGCCCGCGGCCAGATCGCGACCCTCTCGGTCCCCGACGCCGCGACCGCCCTCGGCACCCCGGTGCTGCCCGGGTACGTGCTGCTCCAGTCCGAGCGGACCGCCGACGGCGCGACCCCGCCCCGTCCGCAGCCGCTCGCTCCCCCGGACCGCAGCCTCGGCCCGCACCTCGCCTACGCCTACCAGTGGTGGATGGGCACGATCGCCGGGTTCGTCCTCGTCGGCTTCGGCCTGCGCCGCGAGGAGCGGCTGGCCCACCCCGAGAAGTACCCGCCGAAGCCGAAGAAGGTGCGGATCTGGGACGAGGAGGACGCCTGACCGGGTGTCAGCGGCTCAGGCCGTGACCGCGGCGTCGTCCTGCTCGGCGAACTGGGTGCGGTGGAGGTCGGCGTAGAGCCCGCCGCGCCGGACGAGCTCGGCGTGCGTGCCTCGCTCGACGATCCGGCCGTCGTCGACGACGAGGATCTCGTCGGCGTGCCGGACCGTGGAGAGCCGGTGGGCGATGACGAGGGCGGAGCGGTCGCGCAGCGCCTCGTCGAGGGCTCGCTGGACGGCCTGCTCGGACTCGCTGTCGAGGTGCGCCGTCGCCTCGTCGAGGACGATGAGCCCGGGCCCCTTGAGGAGCAGCCGGGCGATGGCCAGGCGTTGCTTCTCGCCACCGGAGAGCCGGTGTCCGCGGTCGCCGACGACGGTGTCGAGGCCGGAGGGCAGCGCGTCGATGAGCGGCCAGACCTGGGCCGCCCGCAGGGCCGCGACCATCTGCGACTCCGTCGCGTCCGGGGCGGCGTAGGCGAGGTTGGCCCGGATCGTGTCGTGGAAGAGGTGCGCCTCCTGGGTGACCACGCCGACGGCGGCGTGCAGCGACTCGCCCGTCGCCTCCCGCAGGTCGAGGCCGTTGATGCGCACCGCGCCCTCGGTGGGGTCGTACAGGCGCGCGACGAGCGAGGTGATCGTCGTCTTGCCCGCCCCGCTCGGACCGACGAGCGCGACGAGAGTGCCCGGCTCGACGGTGAACGAGACGTCGCGCAGCACCGGCCCGCTCCCCCGCCGGTCCCCGGTCGCGGTGGCCTCGAGCGAGGACAGCGAGACCTCGTCGGCGGACGGGTAGGAGAACCCGACGCCGTCAACCTCGACGCGCACCGGACCCGGCGGCACCGGCCGCGCGTCGGGCGCCTCCGCGACGAGCGGCTCGAGGTCGAGGACCTCGAAGACGCGCTCGAAGGAGACGAGCGCCGTCATGATGTCGACGCGGACGTTGGAGATGGCCGTCAGCGGGCCGTAGAGGCGCGCGAGCAGGGCGGTGAGCGCGATCAGCGTGCCCACCGTCAGCGACCCCCCGACGGCCATGACGCCACCGACCCCGTAGACCATCGCCGTGGCGAGCGAGGCGACGAGCGTGAGCGCGACGAAGAAGACCGACCGGTTGACCGCGATGCGCACCCCGATGTCGCGCACCCGCGCCGCCCGGACGGCGTACTCGTCGTCCTCGGTGGCGGGCCGGCCGAAGAGCTTGACGAGGAGGGCCCCCGCGACGTTGAACCGCTCGGTCATCCGGGTGCCCAGGTCGGCGTTCTGGACCATCTGCTCGTGGGCGAGGCTCGCGAGGCGGCGACCCATGAAGCGCGCGGGCACGAGGAAGAAGGGGACGAGGAACAGGGCCGCGAGGGTCAGCTGCCAGGAGAGCAGGGCCATCGCGCCGACGATGAGGACGAGGGTGATCGCGTTGCTCACGACACTGGAGAGCACCGAGGTGAACGCCTGCTGCGCCCCGATGACGTCGTTGCCGAGACGGGTGACGAGCGCACCGGTCTGGGCCCGGGTGAAGAACGCGACCGGCTGCCGGAGCACGTGCGAGAACACCTGGGTGCGCAGGTCGTAGATGAGGCCTTCGCCGATGCGGGCGGAGAACCACCGCTCGACGAGGGTCAGTGCCCCGCCGAGGACGGCCAGGGCGGCGACGAGCAGGGAGAGCCGGACGACGACGCCGGAGTCCTTCGGGTAGATGCCGTCGTCGATGATCGACTTGAGGAGCAGGGGGGTCGCGACGACGAGGACGGACTCGACGACGACGAGGCCGAGGAACCAGGCGATCGCCGTCCGGTACGGGCGGGCGTAGCCGAGCACGCGGCGCGTCGTGCCGGGGGCCAGCCGTCGCTCCCGCACGCTCGAGTCGCGGCTCAGGCTGTGCAGCGCCTGCCAGCCCATCATGCTCATCGGTCTCGGTCTCCTCGGTGTCGGTGCTCGCCAGTCAACCACCGAGCGCCCACACCTGTTCCCCCACCCGGTGGTCACCCCCTTGTGCGGCTCCCGGGCACCACCGACGATGACCGCACGCCCCGTCACCGACGACGCCCGGAGGATGCCGTGCCCGACCCGCTGCGCCACAAGGTCCTGCTCGACGAGGACGAGATGCCGACCCGCTGGTACAACCTCCTCGCCGACCTGCCGACGCCTCCTCCGCCGCCGCTGCACCCGGGCACCGGCCAGCCGGTCGGACCCGACGACCTCGCGGCGATCTTCCCGATGGACCTCATCGCCCAGGAGGTGACGACCGAGCGCTTCGTCGACATCCCGGAGGAGGTCCAGGACGTCTACCGGCTGTGGCGGCCCTCGCCCCTCTACCGGGCGCACCGCCTCGAGAAGGCGCTCGGGACGCCGGCGCGCATCTACTACAAGTACGAAGGCGTGTCACCGGCCGGTTCGCACAAGCCGAACACTGCTGTGCCGCAGGCGTACTACAACGCCAAGGCCGGTGTGCGGAAACTGACGACCGAGACCGGCGCGGGGCAGTGGGGCACGGCGCTCTCCTTCGCCTGCGCCCAGTTCGGCCTCGAGTGCGAGGTGTGGCAGGTCCGCGCCTCGTACGACGCCAAGCCGTACCGGAGGATGATGATCGAGACCTTCGGCGGGGTCGTGCACCCGAGCCCATCCGACCTCACCGAGGCCGGCCGCGCCATCCTCGCCGCGGACCCGCACTCCCCCGGCTCGCTCGGGGTGGCGATCAGCGAGGCGGTCGAGGTCGCCGCGCAGGACCCGACGGCGAACTACGCGCTCGGGTCGGTCCTCAACCACGTGCTGCTGCACCAGACGGTGATCGGTGAGGAGGCGCTGCTCCAGCTCGCCAAGGTCGGCGAGCGGGTCGACCTCGTCGTCGGGTGCACCGGTGGCGGCTCGAACTTCGGCGGGCTCACCTTCCCCTTCCTCCGGGAGAAGCTCGCCGCGGGCGGCGCCGGTCCGGTGGTCCGCGCCGTCGAGCCGGCCTCCTGCCCCTCGCTGACCCAGGGCACGTACGCCTACGACTTCGGCGACGTCGCGGGGATGACGCCGCTGCTCAAGATGCACACCCTCGGCCACGACTTCATCCCCGACCCGATCCACGCCGGCGGCCTGCGCTACCACGGGATGAGCCCGCTGGTCAGCCACCTCTACGAGGAGGGTCTCATCGAGGCGGTCGCCAAGACCCAGAAGGACTGCTTCGCCGCCGGCGTCCTCTTCGCGCGGACCGAGGGCATCGTCCCGGCGCCCGAGCCGACGCACGCCGTCGCGGCCGCCGTCGACGAGGCCATCGCGTGCATCGAGACCGGGGAGGAGAAGGTCATCCTCACGGCCCTCTGCGGCCACGGCCACCTCGACCTGCCCGCCTACGACGCCTACCTGCGCGGCGACCTCGTCGACCACACGTGGGAGGACACCGAGCTCCAGCAGTCGGTCGCCGCCGCACTGGAGCGGCTCCCGGCGATCCCGGGCTGAGCGGCGGCACCGGATGACGAGCTGGCAGACCCTCGCGGTCCGGGCCTACCTGCGCGCCACCCGCAAGAAGCGATACCGCACCGTCGAGGCCGGGCGGCGCAGCCTGGCCGTCGCGCTGCCGGCAGCCCCGCTGCCGGACGCGCTGCGGTCGCGGGCGACCACCGTGCCGCTGGCCGGTGGCGAGCTGGTGACGCTGCGTCCGGCCGCGGCCGGCGGCCCCGGGACGCTCGTCTACCTGCACGGCGGCGCCTTCGTCAACGGCATCCAGCCGCAGCACTGGACGTTCGTGGCCCACCTCGCCGACGCGACCGGCCGTGAGGTCCACGTCGCCCGGTACCCGCTCGCGCCGGCACACGTCGTCTCCGACGCGCGCACCTTCCTCGCCGCCCTCCACGAGCGTCTCGTGCCCGACGGGCCGGTCCACCTGCTCGGCGACTCGGCGGGCGGCACCCTGGCCCTGCTCCACGCCCAGCGGCACGCGGGTGACGGCACGGTCGCCGGGCTGACGCTCATCGCCCCGTGGCTCGACCTGTCCCTGGGGAACCCCGCCATCGACGCCGTCGAGCGCCGCGACCCCTGGCTGACCCGGGCCGGGATGCGACCCATCGCCGAGCACTGGGCGGCGGGAGCGGACCTCACCGACCCGGCCGTGAGCCCGCTGTACGGCGAGCTCTCCCGGCTCCCGCCCACCGCGGTGTTCGTGGGCTCGCACGACATCTGCCGCCCCGACTGCGAGCGCCTCGTCGCCCTGGCTCCCCCGACGGCGGACCTTGCCCTCCACGTCGAGCCGGGGTCCCCGCACGACTACCCGCTGCTGCCCACACCCGAGGGGCGGCGGGCCCGCGACGCGGTCGTCGCGCACGTGCTGCGGACGCTCAGGCCAGCGTGACCAGCTCGCGGTAGTCCGCGCTGAAGAGGTCCTCGACGCCGTCGGGGAGCAGGAGGATGCGCTCGGGCTCGAGCGCGTCGACCGCGCCCTCGTCGTGCGTGACGAGGACGACGGCACCCTCGTAGGTGCGCAGGGCGCCGAGGATCTCGTCGCGGGAGGCCGGGTCGAGGTTGTTCGTCGGCTCGTCGAGGAGCAGCACGTTGGCCGACGAGACGACGAGCAGGGCCAGCGACAGCCGGGTCTTCTCGCCGCCGGAGAGGACGCCGGCCGGCTTGAGGACGTCGTCGCCGGTGAAGAGGAAGGAGCCGAGCACCTTGCGGACCTCGGTCTCGCCGAGGTCGGGCGCGGCCGACTTCATGTTCTCCAGGACGGTGCGCCCGACGTCGAGGTTCTCGTGCTCCTGCGCGTAGTAGCCGAGCTTGAGGCCGTGGCCCGGCTCGACCTGCCCGGTGTCCGGCTGGTCGACCCCGGCGAGCAGCCGCAGCAGCGTCGTCTTGCCGGCACCGTTCAGCCCGAGGACGACGACCCGCGAGCCGCGGTCGATGGCGAGGTCGACGTCGGTGAACACCTCGGCCGACCCGTACGAGCGTGAGAGCCCGGTGGCCCGCAACGGTGTCCGACCGCACGGGGAGGGCTTCGGGAAGCGCAGCCGGGCGACCTTGTCCTGGGCCCGCTCGGCCTCGAGGCCCCCGAGGAGGCGCTCAGCCCGGCGCTGCATGTTCTGCGCGGCGACCGTCTTCGTCGCCTTGGCGCGCATCTTGTCGGCCTGGGCCATGAGCGCCGACGCCTTCTTCTCGGCGTTGGCCCGCTCCCGCCTGCGCCGCCGCTCGTCGGTCTCGCGCTGCTGGAGGTAGGCCTTCCAGCCGAGGTTGTACTGGTCGAGCTCGGCCCGGTTGGCGTCGAGGTGGAAGACCTTGTTGACGACGACGTCGAGCAGCTCGACGTCGTGGCTGATGACGACGAGGCCGCCGCGGTAGCCCTTGAGGTGGTCGCGCAGCCATGCGATGGAGTCGGCGTCGAGGTGGTTGGTCGGCTCGTCGAGGAGGAGGGTCTCGGCGCCGCTGAACAGGATGCGGGTCAGCTCGACGCGGCGGCGCTGGCCACCCGACAGGGTGCCGATCTCCTGGTCGAGGAGCCGCTCCTCGAGACCGAGCGCGGCCGCGATCCGGGCGGCCTCGGACTCGGCCGCGTAGCCGCCGGCCGCACCGAACTCGGCGTCGAGCCGCGCGTAGCGACGCATCGCGCGCTCCTGCTTCTCGCCGGTCTCGGTGGCCATCGCGTGCTCCGCGGCCCGCAGGTCGCGCACGATGGTGTCGAGGCCGCGGGCGGACAGGACGCGGTCGCGCGCCGAGACGTGCAGGTCGCCGGTGCGCGGGTCCTGCGGCAGGTAGCCGACCTCGCCGGAGCGGGTGACCGTGCCGGCGGCCGGCTGGGTCACCCCGGCGAGGGTCTTGGTCAGCGTGGTCTTGCCGGCCCCGTTGCGGCCGACGAGGCCGATCCGGTCACCCGGCGCGACCCGGAAGGTCGCGCCGTCGAGGAGCAGGCGGGAGCCCGCGCGCAGCTCGACGGACGCAGCGGTGATCACGGTGGGGCCTTCCGGGTCTCGGGGGTCGGCGGGGACGGTGCGGCGAGGACGGCACGCGGGCCCGGCGTCCGTCTAGTCTAGGTCGCGCCGGGCGGTGCCCCGGCACCCGGCCGAGCACGGAGGCAGCCGATGAGCTTCAACGAGAACGTCACGCTCGACACCTCGCAGGTGCGCTCCGGCGGCGGGGGTGGCCGCGGGGCTCCCGGCGGGCTCGTCGTCGGGGGCGGCATCGGCGGCATCATCCTGCTGATCCTCGGCCTCGTCTTCGGCATCGACCCCTCGCAGCTGCCCACCGGCGGCGGCACCAGCCCGTTCGACACGAACCAGGTGCAGGCGGCCGGCGACCAGGATCCGAACGCGTTCTCCGAGTGCAGGACCGGAGCGGATGCCAACCGCAGCGACGTGTGCCGGGTCGTCGGCACGGTCAACGCCGTCCAGGCGTTCTGGGAGGGCGAGCTGACCCGGTACAAGCGTCGGTGGCAGCCCACGCAAACCGTCCTCTACGACGGCGCCACGCAGTCGGCGTGCGGCACCGCGAGCAACCAGGTCGGGCCGTTCTACTGCCCGCTCGACAAGCAGGTCTACATCGACGCGAGCTTCTTCCAGGTGCTGACCCAGCAGTTCGGGGCGGACTCCGGGGCGCTGGCCCAGGAGTACGTCGTCGCGCACGAGTACGGGCACGCGCTGCAGGACCAGCTCGGGCTGCTCGGCAGGGCCCAGCAGGACCCGCAGGGCGCGGAGTCCGGGTCGGTGAAGACCGAGCTGATGGCCGACTGCCTCGCCGGCGTGTGGGTGCAGCACGCGACGACCGTGCCGGACTCGGACACCGGCACCCCGTACCTCGAGCCGTTGACCGATGCCGACATCCGCTCCGCCCTCTCGGCCGCCTCGGCGGTCGGCGACGACCGCATCCAGCAGGCCACCTCCGGCCGGGTCACCCCCGAGACGTGGACGCACGGGTCGTCGGCGGCCCGCCAGAAGTGGTTCCTCCAGGGCTACCGGACCGGCGACCTCAACCAGTGCGACACCTTCACCGGGGCGCCGGTCGAGTGACCGCCGGCCCCGGGCGCGTCCCGCTCAGCCGACCGCCTTGCGGACGAGGGCCGCGACGTCCTTCTCGCCGGCCTTCGTCAGCTGCGTGACGGCCCAGGCGACCGGCCACATCGAGCCGCCGTCGAGCTGCGCGACGTCCTGGAACTCCAGGCTCGTGTAGCGCTGACCGAACTTGCCGGAGTTCTTCACGGCGAGGAGGACCTTGCCGTCCTTCGCGTAGGCCGGCATGCCGTACCAGGTGCGCGGGGCCAGCTCGGGCGCCGCCTCGGTGATGATCTCGTGGAGCCGGCCGCACAGCGCCCGGTCGGCGTCGTCCATCTTCGCGATGGCGTCGAGGACCGCCTTGACGTCGTCCTCGGCCTTGGCCCCCTTCGCGGCGGCCCGGCGCTCGGCCACGGTCGCCTTGAGGGCGGCCTTCTCGACGTCGCTCAGGGTGCTGGCGGCGGTCTTCTTCGCTGCGCTCACGGTGCTCTCCTTCTCTCGTGCGGTGGCTGTCGCCCCATCGTGGCGCACGGCCCGGCCGGTCGCTTCTCCGTTCCTGACGGGCCCGGTGGTGGACAACCGGCCTGCGCGGCAGCAAGATCGACGGAGGGGACCCACGGACAAGGAGGACCTGATGCGGGTCATGGGCATCACGCCGAACCTCACCGTGCCGGACATCGAGGAGGCGCGGCCGTTCTGGCAGGACCTGCTCGGCCTGTCCACCGAGGAGATGAACCTCGGCTGGGTGGCGCGCTACACCTCGCCGGAGAACGGCGTCCACGTCCAGCTGGTCTCCGGCGACGCCGCCGCGCCGGAGGACTCCGCCCTCACCGTCAAGGTCGACGACGTGGACGCCGCCTGGGCCGAGGCCGTCGCGGCCGGGGTCGAGGTCGTCCACCCGCTGGTCACCGAGGAGTGGGGGGTCCGCCGGTTCTTCGTCCGCGCCCCGGGCGGCACGGTCGTCAACATCGCGCAGCACCACGAGTAGTGGGGCGGGCGGGTCACTCCTCGATGGTGACCCGGACCGCGCGCGCCCGCTCGAGGGCGGTCTCCAGCACCGCGAGACGTGGGTCGGGCAGGTCGTAGAGCTCGCGCCGGGGCAGGGCCCGCAGGGCGGCGAGCCGCGGGTCGTCGAGGACGGACTCGGCGAGAGCGCGGTCGCCGCCGAGGACGAGCCCCCGCGCCCCGGCACCGGTGAGCAGCCGGACCGCGTGGCCGGCGACGACCCCGACCAGCTCGTCGGCCTGGTTGCCGCGGCGCCGGGCGAAGCGCTGCTGGCTCCAGCCTCCGGCGGCCGTGCGCGACTGGACGTAGCGGGTACCCACCTTGTGCGCGGTCAGCCGGGGTCCGGACGCCACTCCGACGGCGTAGCCGCCGCGGCGGACGAGGAGCAGGGCCAGGGGGTCGGCCTCGAGACGCGAGACCCCGACGACCCGTTGTGGGCCGTCGGGGTTGTTCTCGTCGAAGCGCGCCCGCCAGCGGTCGTAGCGCTCGGGCGCGACCTCGACGACGCGGGTGCTCACCTCAGATGTTGAACCCGAGGGCGCGCAGCTGCTCGCGACCGTCGTCGGTGATCTTGTCCGGGCCCCACGGGGGCATCCAGACCCAGTTGACCCGGTAGGACGCGACGAGGCCCTCGAGGGAGGCGGCGGTCTGGTCCTCGATGACGTCGGTCAGCGGGCAGGCCGCCGACGTGAGCGTCATGTCGATGACGGCGTGGTTCTGCGGGTCGACGGTGATGCCGTAGACGAGGCCGAGGTCGACGACGTTGATCCCGAGCTCGGGGTCGACGACGTCGCGCATGGCCTCCTCGACGTCCGCGACGTTCGCGGGGGTGGCGGTGTCGGTCACTGCGTGGCTCCTTCGGCCTTGTAGAGGGCGTCGGTGAACGCCGCCCAGGACAACAGGGCGCACTTGACGCGCGCCGGGTACTTCGCGACACCGGCGAGGGCGACGCCGTCACCGATGACGTCCTCGTCGCCGGGGTCCTCGCCCTTGCTCGTGAGCATCGAGCGCATCGCCTCGTAGGTCGCCCGCGCGTGCTCGACGCTGCCGCCGGTGACCTCCTCGGCGAGGATGGAGGCGGAGGCGACGCTGATCGAGCAGCCCATCGAGTCGTACGAGACGTCCTCGACGACGGCGTCGGCACCGGTGCCGGAGAGGTGGACCCGGAGAGTCACCTCGTCGCCGCAGGTCGGGTTGACCTGGTGGCTCTCGCCCTCGAACGGCTCGCGGAGACCGTGGTTCACCGGGTTCTTCGAGTGGTCGAGGATGAGCTCTTGGTAGAGGTCCATCAGGCGGGCACCTCCGTGCCGAAGACGGCCGGGACGCGGTCGAGCGCCTCGAGGAGCGCGTCGACCTCGCCGGGGGTCGTGTACGCGGCGAACGAGGCCCGGGTGCTCGACGGGACGCGAAGGGCCCGGTGCAGCGGCCACGCGCAGTGGTGGCCGACGCGCACCTCGACACCGCGGTCGTCGAGCACCTGTCCGACGTCGTGCGGGTGGACCCCGTCGACCGCGAAGGCCACCGCTCCCCCACGGTCGCGCAGGTCGGCGGGCCCGAGGACGTGGACGAACGGACGCTCGGCGAGGCCGCGGAGCAGGCGCTCGGTGACGGCCTGCTCGTGCGCGTGGACGCGGTCCATCCCGAGCGCGGTGAGGTAGTCGCACGCGGCGGCCAGGCCGACCGCCTGCGCCGCGACCGGCACGCCGGCCTCGAACTTCTGCGGGACCGGCGCGTAGGTGGCCGACTCCATCGTCACCGTCTCGATCATCGAGCCGCCGGTGAGGAAGACCGGCATCTCGTCGAGGAGCTCGGCCCGGCCCCAGAGGACGCCGACCCCGAGCGGACCGAACATCTTGTGCCCCGAGTACGCGAGGAGGTCGACCCCGAGCTCGGTGACGTCGACCGGCAGGTGCGGCACCGACTGACACGCGTCGAGGACCGCGAGGGCCCCGACGGCGTGCGCCTTCTCGGCGAGCTCGCGCACCGGGTTGAGGGTGCCGAGCACGTTCGAGACGTGGGTGAACGCGAAGACCTTGGTGCGCTCGGTGAGCAGGCTGTCGATGTCGGTGAGGTCGAGCTTGCCGTCGGCCGTCACCGGGACCCAGCGCAGGGTGGCGCCGGTGCGGCGGCAGGCCTCCTGCCACGGGATGAGGTTGGCGTGGTGCTCCATCTCGGTGACGAGGACCTCGTCGCCGGGCCGCAGCGAGAACCGGTCTCCGCGACCGCCACCGCCACCGTGCGTGCCGTTGGTGAACGCGTACGCGACGAGGTTGAGCGCCTCGGTGGCGTTGCGGGTGAAGACGACCTCGGTCGGCTGCGCGCCGATGAACCGGGCGATCGTGGCGCGCGCCGACTCGTAGGCGTCGGTGCCCTCCTCGGAGAGCTGGTGCGCGCCCCGGTGCACCGCGGCGTTCGTGTGCTCGTAGAAGTGCCGCTCCGCGTCGAGGACGACGGTCGGCTTGTGCGAGGTGGCCCCGGAGTCGAGGTAGACCAGCGGGTGCCCCCCGCGCACCGTGCGCGACAGGATCGGGAAGTCGGCCCGCAGCCGGGCCAGCTCCTCGTCGGTGAAGGGGGCGGCGGACATCTCAGGCCTCGGTGACGGCGGGCTGGAAGCGGTCGTACCCCTCGGCCTCGAGGCGCTCGGCGAGCTCGGGGCCGCCCTCCTCGGCGATCCGGCCGTCGACGAAGACGTGGACGAAGTCCGGCTGGATGTAGCGCAGGATCCGGGTGTAGTGCGTGATGAGCAGGACGCCGGCGCCGGTGGACTCCTTGGCCCGGTTGACGCCCTCGGAGACGACGCGCAGGGCGTCGACGTCGAGGCCGGAGTCGGTCTCGTCGAGGACGGCGAACTTCGGCCGTAGGAGCTCCATCTGGAGGATCTCGTGGCGCTTCTTCTCGCCACCGGAGAAGCCCTCGTTGACGTTGCGCTCGGCGAACGCGGCGTCCATCCGGAGGTTCTCCATGGCGCCCCTGACGTCCTTGACCCAGGTGCGCAGCTTCGGCGCCTCGCCCGACACGGCGGTCTTGGCGGTGCGCAGGAAGTTGGAGACGGTGACGCCGGGGACCTCGACGGGGTACTGCATCGCGAGGAAGAGACCGGCGCGAGCGCGCTCGTCGACGCTCATCGCGAGCACGTCCTCGCCGTCGAGGGTGACGGTGCCGGAGGTGACGGTGTACTTCGGGTGGCCGGCGATGGAGTACGCGAGGGTCGACTTGCCCGAGCCGTTGGGGCCCATGATCGCGTGCGTCTGGCCGGACTCGATGGTCAGCGTGACGCCGCGCAGGATCTCCTTGGTGCCCTGCTCGGTCTCGACGGTGACGTGGAGGTCCTTGATCTCAAGGGTGGACATGCGGTGCTCAGCTCTCCTCGGAGAGGGCGACGAAGACCTCGTCGCCCTCGGTGCGGACGGTGTGGACGGCGATGGGGACGACGGCCGGCGGCCCCGTGGGCTCGCCGGTGCGCAGGTCGAAGCGCGAGCCGTGCAGCCAGCACTCGAGGGTGCAGCCGTCGAGCTCGCCCTCGGACAGCGACACGTTGGCGTGGCTGCAGGTGTCGTCGACGCAGTGCACGTCGCCGTCCTCGGTGCGCACGATGGTGACCCGCCGGCCCTCGATCTCGGCGAGGGCGGCACCCACCTCGGGCAGCTCGTCGAGCCGGCAGACGTAGGTGAAGCCCTCCGTGGTCAGCTGCTCGCTCACGCGGCGACACCTCCGGCCAGCTCGCGCTCGATGGCGGCCATGAGGTGCTCCTGGACCTCCGGGACGCCGATCCGGGCGACGACGCTCGCGAAGAACCCCCGGACGACGAGGCGGCGGGCCTCGTCCTCGGGGATGCCCCGCGCCTGGAGGTAGAACAGCTGCTCGTCGTCGAAGCGGCCGGTGGCCGAGGCGTGGCCGGCTCCCTCGATCTCGCCGGTCTCGATCTCGAGGTTCGGGACCGAGTCGGCCCGGGCGCCGTCGGTGAGCAGGAGGTTGCGGTTCAGCTCGTAGGTGTCGGTGCCCTCCGCCGACGCCCGGATGAGGACGTCGCCGACCCAGACCGTGCGGGCGGTCTCGCCCTGGAGCGCGCCCTTGTACTCGACGTTGCTGCGGCAGTGCGGCGCCTCGTGGTCGACGAACAGCCGGTGCTCGAGGTGCTGGCCGGCGTCGGCGAAGTACACCCCCAGGCCCTCGAACGAGCCGCCGGGTCCGGTGTACGAGGCGTTCGTGTTCAGCCGGACCACGCCGCCGCCGAGGGTGACGGCGATGTGCCGGACGCGGGCGTCGCGACCGACGACGGCGTCGTGCTGGGCGAGGTGGTGGGCGCTGTCGTCCCACTCCTGGACGGTGACGAGCGTGACGTCCGAGCCGTCGCCGGCGAGGACGGTGAGGACCTCGGCGTAGTCGGCGGTGCCGGTGTGCTCGAGGACGACCGTGGCCCTCGCGAACCGGCCGACGCGCACGAGCAGGTGACCGCGGACCAGGTCGGACCCGGTGCCGGAGAGCCGGATCCGCACCGGCTCGGTGAGCTCGGCCTCGGCCGGCACGTCGACGACGGTGACGCCGCCGCTCTGTGCCGCGGCGACGGCGGCGGCGCGGTCCTGGGGCTTCGGCACGCCGAGGGCGCGCCACTCCTCGACCGGGAGGGTCGAGACGGTGACGCCCTCGGGCAGCGACTCCTCGCGGGTCAGCGCCGCACCGGTCGGCTTGTCGCGGAAGAACGGGCCGAGCCGGTCGACCGGGGTGAAGCGCCACTCCTCCTCACGGCCGTGGGGCACCGGGAACGCCGACGGGTCGAAGGACGCCGTGCGCTCTCCGCGCGAGCGGTCGGGGACCATCGTCGCGGCGCTGTCGGTGTGCGCGCCGTCGGAGGGACGCGTGGGGTTCAGCAACGGCATCAGCCGACTGCTCCTTCCATCTGCAGCTCGATGAGGCGGTTCAGCTCGAGGGCGTACTCCATCGGGAGCTCCTTGGCGATGGGCTCCACGAAGCCGCGGACGATCATCGCCATCGCCTCCTCCTCGGTCATGCCTCGGGACATGAGGTAGAACAGCTGGTCCTCGGAGACCTTCGAGACGGTGGCCTCGTGGCCCATCTGGACGTCGTCCTCCCGGATGTCGACGTACGGGTAGGTGTCCGAGCGGCTGATCGTGTCGACGAGCAGCGCGTCGCAGACGACGGAGCTCTTCGAGCCGTGGGCGCCCTCCATCACCTGGACCAGGCCGCGGTAGCTCGTGCGACCACCGCCCCGGGCGACCGACTTGGAGACGATCGAGCTGCTCGTGTTCGGGGCCGCGTGGACCATCTTCGAGCCGGCGTCCTGGTGCTGGCCCTCGCCGGCGAAGGCGATGGACAGCGTCTCGCCCTTGGCGTGCTCGCCGAGGAGGAAGACGGCCGGGTACTTCATCGTCACCTTGGAGCCGATGTTGCCGTCGATCCACTCCATCGTCGCGCCCTCGGCGCACGTGGCGCGCTTGGTGACGAGGTTGTACACGTTGTTCGACCAGTTCTGGATCGTCGTGTAGCGCACCCGGGCGTTCTTCTTGACGACGATCTCGACAACGGCGGAGTGCAGCGAGTCGGACTTGTAGATCGGCGCGGTGCAGCCCTCGACGTAGTGCACGTACGAGCCCTCGTCGGCGATGATCAGGGTGCGCTCGAACTGGCCCATGTTCTCGGTGTTGATCCGGAAGTACGCCTGCAGCGGGATGTCGACGTGGACGCCCGGCGGGACGTAGATGAACGAGCCGCCCGACCACACCGCGGTGTTGAGCGAGGCGAACTTGTTGTCGCCGGCCGGGATGACCGAGGCGAAGTACTCGCGGAAGAGGTCCTCGTGCTCGCGCAGCCCGGTGTCGGTGTCGACGAAGATGACCCCCTTCTCCTCGAGGTCCTCGCGGATCTGGTGGTAGACGACCTCGGACTCGTACTGCGCGGCGACGCCGGCGACGAGGCGCTGCTTCTCGGCCTCGGGGATGCCGAGCCGGTCGTAGGTGTTGCGGATGTCCTCGGGCAGGTCCTCCCACGAGGCGGCCTGCTGCTCGGTGGACTTCACGAAGTACTTGATGTTCTGGAAGTCGATGCCGGTGAGGTCGCTGCCCCACGAGGGCATCGGCTTCTTCCCGAACAGGCGCAGCGACTTCATCCGCAGGTCGGTCATCCACTGCGGCTCGTTCTTCCGGGCGGAGATGTCGGCGACGACCTCCTCGGACAGGCCACGGCGGGCGCTGGCCCCGGCGACGTCGCTGTCGGCCCAGCCGTACTCGTAGGTGCCGAGGTCCTTCAGACCGGGGTTGAGCTCTTCGATGTGGCTCGTCATCGCGATGGCCTCTCGGTAGGGGTCGGGACGAACGTGGTGCAGACGTGGTCGCCGTGGGCGAGGGTCGCCAGGCGCTGGACGTGGACGCCGAGCAGGCGGGAGAACGCCTCGGTCTCGGCCTCGCACAGCTCGGGGAACTCGCTCGCGACGTGCTGGACCGGGCAGTGACCCTGGCACAGCTGCACACCGGTCAGCGCCGCGGGGCCGCCGGGTGTTCCCACGGGGCGCGCCGAGGCGGCGTACCCCTCGGTGGTCAGGGCGTCGACGAGCGCGTCGGCCCGGGCACCCGGGTCGGTGCCCACGGCCGCGACGGTGCGGGACAGCCGCTCCTCGAGGTGGGCGACGCGCTGCTCGGCGAAGGCCTGGACGGCCTGCTCGCCGCCGGTGCGGCGCAGGAAGCGCAGCGCCTCCCCGGCGAGGTCGTCGTAGTCGGAGGCCAGGGCTCGGTGGCCGGCCTCGGTGAGGACCCACGCCTTGGCCGGGCGGCCGCGGCGTCGGGGACCCGCGGCGTCGCGCGCGGCGACGAGGCCGTCGGCGTGGAGGTTGTCGACGTGGCGGCGGACGGCGGTCGCGGTGAGCCCGAGCCGCTCGACGAGGACGGTGATGCTCACCGGGCCCTCCTGGCTCACGACGCGCAGCACCCGGTCGCGGGTGCGCGACTCGTCGGTGCGGGCGTCGGTATTAACCACACACCCATGTTAGGTAATTGCGGCGACGACGTCCAAGGAAGGCTCGCCTAACCGGCCGGCTCGGGCTCCTCGCAGTACAGCCCGTCCCCCGCGCCGGGGCCGTCGACGTCGTCGTCCTCGTCGATCGGCAGGAACACCGAGGGCATCCGGCGGCGCGGCGGCGCGACCGAGTCCGTCCCGAGGAGACGCTCGCGCAGTGGTGCGGTGAGCACCCCGAACGGTGCGGTGAGGACGTACCCGTAGGCGACGACGAGGCCGGTGAGCCCGGGGGCGACGACGAGCCCGAGGAGGATGACGAGGCCCACGACCGCGGTGCCGACCCGGGCCCGCGGAGTGCGCGGCTGGAGCAGGTTGCGGAACGACCGGAAGCGGATCGTCATCACCATGAGCAGCGCCGGTGCGAGGCTGACGAGCAGCGGGAACCAGGCCCGCCACGGACCGGTCCCGGGCCCCCAGTGCGGCGAGTCGAGGGCGAAGATCGTCGCGATGACGACGCTCGCGGCGCCCGGCGAGGGCAGCCCGACGAAGTAGCGCTTGTCGGCGGCGGGGTCGATGGTCACGTTGAACCGGGCCAGCCGGAAGGCCGCGCAGGAGATCCAGAGGAAGGCGACGAGCCACGCGAGGACCGGCCACTCCTCGAGCGCCCAGGTGTGCACGAGGACGGCGGGCGCGACGCCGAAGGAGATGAGGTCGGCGAGCGAGTCGAGCTGGAGCCCGAACGGCGAGGTGGCCCCGACGAGCCGGGCGACGAAGCCGTCGGCGATGTCCATGACGATGGCGACCGCGATGAGCACCGCGGCGAGGGTGAAGTGGCCGCGGAAGGCGAGGAGCACCGACGAGAAGCCGCTGATGAGGTTGACGGTCGTGAAGGCGCTCGGCGCGAGCAACCGGGCCCGCTCGCGCTTGCGCAGCTGGCGCAGGGACACGACACGGGCGCCGGTGGGCGACACGAGCCGCCACCGGTCGAGGATGCGGCGGCGGCCGTTGCCCCCCTCGTCGGCGCTCATCGGACCGGCCCCGGGACGGGCGCCCGTCGGACGGTGACGTCGGCGGTCGCGGGCCCGACCGGGGCGATGGGTGCCATGGCCCCCACCCTAGGATGCCGGCATGGTGTCCGCGGTCCTCGTGCACGAGCTGCGGCGTGCCTTCGGGGCCACGACCGCGGTCGACGGGGCCACCTGGTCGGCCGGCGCCGGCCGGGTCACGGCGCTGCTCGGGCCCAACGGGGCCGGCAAGACGACGACGGTCGAGTGCCTCGAGGGCCTCCAGCGCCCCGACGCCGGAGAGGTGCGGGTCCTCGGCACCGACCCGTGGGGCGCGACGCCCGCGCACCGCGCCGCCGTCGGGGTGATGCTCCAGGACGGCGGCCTCCCGACCACGGTCCGCCCCCTCCCCCTGCTGCGCCATCTCGCCGCCTTCCACCGCGACCCCTGGCCGGTCGACGACCTCGCGGCGCGGCTGGGCATCGACGCCTTCGCCGCGACGACGGTCCGCCGGATGTCCGGGGGGCAGCGCCAGCGGGTCGCCCTCGCCGCGGCCCTCGTCGGTCGGCCCGAGGTGCTCTTCCTCGACGAGCCCACCGCCGGTCTCGACCCGCACGCCCGGCTGGAGGTCTGGGACCTCGTCCGCGCCGAGGCCGAGCGCGGTGTCTGCGTCGTCGTGACCACCCACTCCTTCGAGGAGGCCGAGCGGCTCGCCGACGACGTCGTCGTCATGTCCGCCGGACGCGTCGTCGCCGCCGGCCCGCTCGCCGAGGTGCGCGGCACGCGCAGCCTCGAGGACGTCTACTTCGGTCTCACCGGGAAGGAGGTCCGGTGAGCGCGCCCACCGCCGCGCGGGGGCGCGTCCTCGCCCAGGCCCGCTTCGAGACCCGCACGCTGCTCTCCAACGGGGAGCAGCTGCTCGTCTCCGTCGTCCTGCCGGCGCTGGCCCTCCTCGGGCTGGCCCTCGCCTCGGTCCCCGACCTCGGCCCGGGCCGGCGGGTCGACCTCGCGACCGCCGGCGCGCTCGCCCTCGCGGTCGTCTCGACCGCGTTCACCGGGCAGGCCATCGCCACCGGGTTCGACCGGCGCTCCGGGGTGCTCCGGCTGCTCGGCACGACCCCGCTCGGACGGGACGGGCTCCTCCTCGGCAAGGGTCTCGCGGTCCTCTCGGTCCTGGGCGTCCAGGTCGTCGTCCTCGGCGGCCTGGGGCTGGCGCTCGGCTGGCGGCCCCCCGCCGGGGGCCTGCTGCCCGGCCTGCTCACGCTGCTCCTCGGCACCGCCGCGTTCGTCTCCCTTGCCCTCCTGCTCGCCGGGACGGTCCGGGCCGAAGCGGTCCTCGCGCTCGCCAACCTCGCCTGGGTCCTGTTCCTGGGGCTCGGGATCCTCGTCCCGACCGGTCGGCTGCCCGGACCCCTCGCTGCCGTCGCCGCCGCGCTGCCCGGCGGGGCCCTTGGCGACGCCGCCCGCACCGCCCTCGCCGGGGGCGGCTGGCCGTGGGCGCAGTGGGCCGTCCTCCTCGCCTGGACGCTCGGCACCGGGGCCGCCGCCGTCCGGTGGTTCCGGTGGTCGGGGTGAGCGCGGCCGCTACGACACCACGTCGTAGCATCGTCGCGTGAGCAGCATCCCCCTCGTCCAGGGCGAGGTGTCCACCCGCAGCGTCCGGCGCTGGGCCTGGGCCACCCTCGTGGCCAACACGGTCATCATCCTCACCGGTGGCCTGGTCCGGCTCACCGGCTCCGGGCTCGGGTGCCCGGAGTGGCCGCGGTGCACCGACCAGTCGTTCGTCCCGCACCGCGAGCTCGGCGTGCACGGCGTCATCGAGTTCGGCAACCGGATGCTCACCTACGTCCTCGTCGCCGTCGTCGTCCTCAACGTCGTCGCCGTCTGGCGGTGGGCGCGCTCGACGCCCGCGCTGCGGCGGGGCGCGGTGGCGATCGCCCTCGGCATCCCGCTCCAGGGAGTCGTCGGCGGGATCACCGTCCTCACCCACCTCAACCCGTGGGTCGTCGCCCTCCACCTCGTCCTGTCGATGGCCCTCGTCGCCCTGTCGGTGTGGTTCCTCCTCGCGGTCACCGACGCGGTGGGCGCGCCGGCGCCGCTCGGCGTGCGCCGGGCCACGGTGCTCCTCCAGCTGCTGGTCTGGGTCGTGGTCTACCTCGGCACGGTGGTCACCGGCAGCGGGCCGCACGCCGGTGACGCCAGCGCGCCGCGCAACGGCCTCGACCCGCAGGTCTGGAGCCACGTCCACGCCGCGGGGGTCTATGCGCTCGTGGCCGTCACCGTCGTCGTGTGGTGGACCACTCGCGGCACGGCGCTGCACGGGCCCGTCACGGCGCTGCTCGGGGTCGAGCTCGCCCAGGGCGCGATCGGGTTCGCCCAGTACTGGACCGGCCTGCCGGTCCCGCTCGTCACGCTGCACCTGCTCGGGGCGGCCGCGCTCGTCGCGGCCTCCACCCGGGTGCTCCTCCTGGCCCGGGGGACGTCCCGCCGGCCCGCGACCACGGCGGACGCGCCGCGATCCACGCCGGTCGGCGCCTGACCCGTCCCCGGCGCGCACGTCGGCGGCGAGGTGGCCGGGTGCCGTCAGTCCAGGCGCGCGGTGGCGACCCGCTCGGTGACGAGCCGGCGCAGCTCGGCCCGGGAGAGCGTGCGCGGTCCGCAGTCGCACCATGCGGGCAGCCCGTCGGCGGGTCCCGCGTCGAGCAGGTCGGCGTACTCCGCGCCACCGCGCGACCCGCGGCGGCCCAGGTCGAGGAAGTCGCGGGAGCCGTGGGCGTGCGGGCCCGTGCGCGAGACGACGACGAGGCCCTCGTCGGTGTCGTACACCGCGGCGACGTGGTGCGCGTGCCGGCACTGAACCGTCACGACCTGGTGCTCGGACCGGTGGGCACCCAGCCCCCGGATCGCCCGCTCCGCGAGCTCCCGCCGCCCTGCGCTGCTGCTGCCCATCGCTCCTCCTCGCCCGGGACCCCGGCGGGCCACGAGCCCGCCCGGCCCCACTCTCGTCGCCGCTGGCCACCGACGACAGGGCCGAACGTCCCGGCGGGGTCACCCCACCGGGTCGAGCATCCCCCGCTCGCGGGCGACGGCGACCGCCTCGCCGCGGCTGCCCGCCCCGAGCTTGGCGAGGATGTTGGAGACGTGGACGCTCGCCGTCTTCGTGCTGATGAACAGCTCGCGGCCGATCTGGCCGTTGGAGCGCCCGTGGGCCAGCAGCCCGAGCACCTCGCGCTCCCGGGCGGTGAGCACGGACGCGACCGGCCGCACGGACAGGCGGTCGAGGGCGTCGAGGAGGGGCCTGGCCCGCAGCCGCTCGGCGACCGGGCGAGCGAGATCCACCTGCTCCCGGGCACCGGGCTCGCCGACCGCGGCGAGCACCTCCGCGAGCCGGGCCCGCGAGCGGGCGAGCTCGTAGGGCTCGGCGCGCTCCTCGAAGAGCGCGACCGTCTCCCGCCAGGCGGCGACGAGCGCGGCAGGGTCGGGCGCCGCCCCGGCGAGCCAGTCGGTCCGCAGCCCCTCCGCCCGGGCGCGCGCCACCCACGCGACCCCCTCGAGCGAGGGTGGCGGGAGCGTCGAGCCGGCGCCCCACACGCTCGCGGCGTCGGCGACGAGGGCGTGCGCGACCTCGAGGAGCCGGCGCCGCTCGTCGGCGGTCCGCTCGCGCAGTGCGCTCCCGAGGTGGCCGACGACGGTGGCGGCGAGCCGCACCTCGACCGGCACGCGCTCGACCTCCCAGAGGTCGCGGAGGAAGGCGACGAGCTCGGCGTGCACCTCGAGCATCCGGTCGACGTGGCCCTCGCGACCGAGGACGTCGATCGCCGCCGAGCCGGCCTGTACGGCGATCCGGCCGTCCTCGGCCCACCACGGCCGGGACGCCGTGAGCAGCTGCTCGGGGTCGGCCTCGCCGCGGGCGGCCGGGATGTAGGAGGCGGCCGACTCCACACCGGCGAACCCCGCGGCGGGCAGGCCGGCCGCCGCGGCGTCGGCGACCAGCCGCGTCGCGAGGTCCCAGTCACCCATCTCGTACGCGGCCGTGACCGCGAACGCGCGACCGTCGACCCCGAACACGGACGCCTCGAGCCCGGCCCGGCGGGCCTCGGCGTGCTCGCGCTCGAAGCCCTCGAGGGCCGCTCGGTAGTCGCCCTGCCGCAGGTGCAGGCTCGCGAGCACGTGCATCGCCCGCAGCAGGGCGAGGTCGGGGGCGTCGGTCCACTCGGCGACGACGGCCTCGAGGCGCCGCACGGACTCGCCCGGGTCGCCCGCCGCCTCGCCGAGCCGGACGAGGACGGAGGACAGGTCGGCGCGGTCGACCGCGAGGTCGTGCTCGACGGCGAGGGCCATCGCCTCGTCGGCCACCGCGACCGCCTCCGCGGTGGCCCCGGCGTCGGTGAGCGCCTCGGCCCGCCGGGTCAGCAGCCCGACCCGCAGCGGGGTCGGGGTGTCGTCGTCGAGCAGCTCCAGGGCCTCGGCGGTGATGGCCAGCCGGTCGATCTTCTCCTCGGTCATCCGGGACGCGAAGGCCAGCGCCCCCAACAGCTCGGCGCGCTCGGAGGGGGACGGGGCCGGGCCGGCGAGCCGCGCCCGCAGGTGCGTCATCGCCCGCATGGGGCGGCCCGCGGCGTTCGCGGCGGCCGCCGCCCGGAGGGTGACCGCGTGGGACTGGCGGTCGTGGACGTCGAGCAGGCCGAGGGCGGTCTCGAAGTGGGCGAGGGCCTCCGCCGGGCCGCCCATGCGCCGGGCGGAGTCGCCGGCCCGGACGGCGGCGGTGAGGGCCAGCTCGCGGTCACCGGAGGCCAGCGCGTGCCGGGCGAGGTCGGCGGCGGTCCCGAGCGAGGGGTCCTCGAGGAGCGCGTCGGCACAGGCCCGGTGCAGCTGGACCCGCTCGTGGGGCAGCAGGTCGTCGCTCACCGCCTCGGCGAGGAGGGCGTGCCGGAACTCGTAGCCGCGGTCGCCCCACGGCTCGAGGACGTGGTGCTCGAGCGCGGCACGCAGCGAGCGGCGCAGCACGGCGGCCTCCTCGCCGGCGACGCGCTCGAGGAGGGCGTGGCGCACCCGCCGGCCGATGACCGCCGCGACCCGCACGACGGACTGGGCCTCGTCGTCGAGCTGGTCGACGCGGGCGAGGAGCAGCCGGTTGAGGTCACCCGCGTCGACGCCGCCGGCCCGGCACGCGGCGGCGAGCTCCTCGGCGAAGAAGGCGTTGCCCTCGGCCCGGCGGGCCACCTCGTCGACGACCCGCGGCCGCAGGTCGGCGCCCACCCGCCGGACGATGTGGCGCAGGTCGACGTCGGGCAGCGGCCCGAGCTCGAGGCGGGTCAGCGCCGGCAGCCGTGACCACAGGGCCAGGGCGCCGGCCAGGGGGTGCCGTCGGTGGATGTCGTCGGTGCGCCAGGTGGCGAGGAGGCCGACACCGTCGGGGGCGCCCCGGGTGAAGAGCAGGGTGAGCAGCTCGCGGGTGGACTCGTCGGCCCAGTGGACGTCCTCGACGACGACGAGCACGCGGCCCCGGGCGCCGAGCTCGCTGAGTGCGGCGTGCACCGCCTCGACGAGGTCGGCCCGTACGGCGTCGCCCCGGGCCCGTCCGGCGAGCCGCGGGACGAGCGGTGCGAGTCCCGGACGGCTGGCGACGAGCTCGTCGACGAGGTCTCGCTCCCGGGCGTCGAGTCCCGCGAACATCTCGACGAAGGGCAGGTAGGGCAGGCTCGTGCCGACCTCGCCCACGCAGTGGCCGACGAGCACGCGCTGGCCCCCGGCGCGCTCGACGAGCCCCGCGACGAGCGCCGACTTGCCGATGCCGGCGTCGCCACCGAGGAGGACCGCGCCCCCGCCGTCGGTGCCCCCGAGCGCGTCCGAGACGCGCTCGAGCTCGTCGGTTCGTCCGACGAGCTCGAAGCGGGCACGGGGTGGCACGGTGCCGATCATCGCAAAGGACACCGACGCCGTCGTGCTCACGGGTGACGCGGGCGGCCGGCCGGACGGGGGCCGGTGAGCCGCGCGACGACCGCGGCCAGCGGGTGGACCCACGGGCCGTGCCCGGGACGACGGCGGACGCCGTGCTGCGGGTGGCGGGTGTCGACCCCGGCGCGCTCGAGCCGGTACTCCACCTCGGCGCGGACGAACAGCGGGTCGGTGACGGTGACGTTCATGGTGTGCTCCTCGGTCGGTGCCGACGACCCGGTGCCGCCGACCACTCCACGGTCGCCGCCTGAGGCAGCGCGGCACATGGGGCGAACTCCCGGTCCTCCTCCCCGGTTCGCGTCTGAGGTACCTCACCCATCGCGCTTCCACAATAATTCTTGTGCAATACACCTTGTGCGTCTACTCTCGACGCCGTGACCCGACCCGAGATCCGCACGCTGCGCGAGGCCGCCCCCCTCGCCGCCCTCGCCCACCCGTTCCGCGCGCGGATGATGGATGCGCTCAAGGTCGACGGCCCCTCGACGGCGTCCATGCTCGCCGCCCGCACCGGCCAGGCCGTCGGCAACGCGAGCCACCACCTCAAGGTGCTCGCCGAGGCCGGGCTCGTCGAGGAGGCCCCGGAGCTGGCCCGTGACCGCCGGGAACGGTGGTGGCGGCTGGTCAGCGCCGGCACGCGCTGGAGCAGCCTCGACCTCGCCGCCGACCCCGCGGCGGCCGCCGCCGCGCACGAGGCCGAGGCCCTGCAGCTGCGCCGCCAGGTCGAGCGGGTCACCGCGTGGCTGGCGAACACTGGCACCGACCCGGACTGGGACGACGCCGCCTTCGCCAACCAGAACTGGATGCGCCTCTCCCCCGCCGAGCTCCGACAGGTGGCCGAGGAGACCGTCGCGCTCTACCGCCGGTGGTCCGACCGCGAGGTCCCCGACGACGGCGTCGAGCGCGAGCCGGTGCTCGTCTTCGCTCGGGGGTTCCCGTGCCAGCCGTGACCGGGCGGCCGCTGGCCGCGCCCCCCGGCCCGGCCCCGTTGCGGGACAACCGGTCCTTCCGCCTCCTCTGGTTCGGCGAGGGGGTGAGCGTCCTCGGGGCGATGACCACCTCGGTCGTCGTACCGCTGCTCGCCGTGACCACCTTCGACGCCGGCCCGGTGTGGATGGGCCTGCTGACGGCGGCGGCCTGGCTGCCCTGGCTGCTCGTCGGGCTCCCCGCCGGGGCCTGGGTCGACCGGCTCGACCCCCGCCGGGTGATGATCGCCGCCGACCTCGTCGCGGCGCTCGCCGTCGGCTCGGTCCCGGTCGCCTGGGCCACCGACCGGCTCACCCTCCCGCACCTCCTCCTCGCGACCCTCGCCGGCGGCGCGTGCTCGGTCTTCTTCCGCACGGCGTACGGCGCGTTCGTGCCGTCGGTCGTCCGCGAGGGCGACCTCGAGACCGCCAACGGCCGCCTCTACGGCACCGAGTCGGCGATGCAGGTCGCCGGTCCCGGCGTCGGCGGCCTCGCCGTCCAGGTCCTCGGCGGCGCCCTCGCGCTCGTCCTCGACGTCGCGAGCTTCCTCGTCTCCGCCGTGTGCCTCTGGCGGGTCGACCCACGGACCCTGCGACCGCGACCGGAGCGCGCCGAGCGCACGACGCTGCGACGCGAGATCGCCGACGGGGTCGGGGTCGTGGCCCGCGACCGCCACCTGCGCTTCTTCTCGCTCCAGGGGGCGGCCTCGAACTTCGCGCTGACCGGCTACGGCGCCCTCCTCGTCCTCTTCCTCGTGCGCGACCTCGGCGTCCGTCCGGCGACCGTCGGCCTCCTCCTCTCGGCGGGCAGCGTCGGCGGGCTCGTCGGGGCCGCCGTCGCCACGCGGCTCGCCCGGCGGGTCGGCACGGCCCGGGCGCTGCGCTGGCTCCAGGTGCTCGGCGGCCCCACCGCACTGCTCATCCCGCTCGCGGGGCCCGGCGCGGCCGTGGCGCTCGTCCCCCTCGGGGCTGCCCTCGTCGGGGTCGGGGTCGTCGGCGCGAACGTCGTGCGCAGCGCCTTCCGGCAGCGCTGGACCCCGCCGGCGCTCCTCGGCCGGACGATGGCCGCGTCCTCGGTCCTCAACTTCGGGACGATGCCGGTCGCCGGCGTCGTCGCCGGCTGGCTCGGCTCGTCCCTCGGCGTGCACCCGACGATCGTCGTCATGACGGGCCTGCACGCGCTGACCTCGCTCGTCGTCCTCGTCGGCCCGTTCCGGACCGGGCGCGACCTGCCCGAGGGGCGGCTCGACGACTGAGCCGTCGGGCGCTCAGCGCAGCGCGAGGTGCAGCAGCGGGTCGAGCGCCACCGCGAGGAAGACCACCGTGACGTAGGTGATCGAGTAGTGGAAGAGCCGCATCGGCTTGAGCGCGAGGCCGGTCGCCCCGCGACGGGCCGCAGTGTGCAGCCGGTGGGCCTCGGCGACGAACAGGGCGCCGGCGACGACGGCGACGGCGGTGTACAGCCAGCCCATCCGCGCGACCGGGACGAGCACCAGCGACGTGGCCACCATGACCCACGAGTACGCGACGATCTGCCGGCCGACGGCGACCGGGCCACGCTCGACCGGCAGCATCGGCACCTCGGCCGAGGCGTAGTCGTCGCGGAAGGCCATCGAGAGCGGCCAGTAGTGCGGCGGGGTCCAGAAGAAGATGACGAGGAAGAGCACGACCGCCGGCCAGCCGAGCGAGCCGGTGACCGCCGACCAGCCGATGAGCGTCGGCATGCACCCGGCGATGCCGCCCCACACGATGTTCTGCGACGTGCGCCGCTTGAGGAGCATCGTGTAGCCGACGGCGTAGAGGGCGATCGCGAGCAGCGACAGCGCGGCCGACAGGACGTTGACGACGAGCGCGAACCACACGGTGGAGGCCACGGTGAGGGCGCCACCGAAGACCAGCGCCTCGCGGACGGTCACCTCCCCGGTGACCATCGGCCGCGTGCTCGTGCGGTGCATGAGGCGGTCGATGTCGCGGTCGTAGACCGAGTTGAACGTGTTCGCGGCCCCGGCGCTGAGGATGCCGCCGACCAGGGTCGCCACGACCAGCCAGAGGGAGGGCACGCCGCGCTCGGCGAGGAACATGACCGGCACCGTCGTCACGAGCAGCAGCTCGATGATGCGGGGCTTGGTCAGCGCGACGAAGGCGGCGACCCGGCGTCGCCCGCGACGCGCGGCAGCAGCCGCGGGAGCGGTCGTCACGGGAGTGGTGGCCACGTCGTCCTTCGGGTCGGCCGGAACGGTGTCCAGCGATTCTATCCGCCACCGCAGGGTGGACGTCGACGCCCCCGACCGTGGGCCCTCGTGCGGGGCTAGGGTGGGTCGCAGTTGCGCACACGGCGCCCTCACCGCCGGTGGCGACGTCGATTCCGAACGTCCCCGCGAGAGAGGTATCCCTTGACCACCACGACCACCCGCAAGCGTGCCGCCTCCCCCCTCGCCGGCCGCTCCCCCAAGCTCTCGAAGCCGCTGGCGAAGAAGGCGAAGTGGACCGACCTCGACGTCCGCGCCGTCGACACGGTGCGAGTGCTCGCCGCAGATGCGGTGCAGCACAAGGGCAACGGCCACCCCGGTACCGCGATGAGCCTCGCGCCCGTGGCGTACCTGCTCTACCAGCAGGTGATGCGCCACGACCCGGCCGACCCCGCGTGGCTCGGCCGCGACCGCTTCGTCCTCTCCTGCGGGCACTCCTCGCTCACCCAGTACATCCAGCTCTACCTCTCCGGCTACGGCCTCGAGCTGTCCGACCTCAAGGCGCTGCGCACGTGGGGCTCGCTGACGCCGGGGCACCCGGAGGTCCACCACACCAAGGGCGTCGAGATCACCACCGGTCCGCTCGGCTCGGGCCTCGCGAGCGCCGTCGGCATGGCGATGGCCCAGCGCCGCCAGCGCGGGATGCTCGACCCCGACGCGAAGGCCGGCCAGAGCCCCTTCGACCACCACGTCTGGGTCCTCGCCTCGGACGGCGACATGATGGAGGGCGTCGCGTCGGAGGCCTGCTCGCTCGCCGGCCACCAGGAGCTCGGCAACCTCACCGTGGTCTACGACGCCAACCAGATCTCCATCGAGGACGACACCGACATCTCCTTCTCCGAGGACGTCGCGAAGCGCTTCGAGGCCTACGGCTGGGACGTCGTCGACGTCGACTGGCGGCAGTCCACCGACCCCGCCGGCGGCCCCGACTACACCGAGGACGTCGACGCCCTGCTCGCGGCGCTCGAGAAGAGCCGCCGCCCCGGGCGGCGCCCCACCCTCGTGCGCCTGCACACCGTCATCGCGTGGCCCGCTCCCTCGGCCCGCGGCACCGGCAAGGCGCACGGGTCCGCCCTCGGGGCCGACGAGGTCGCCGCGACCAAGGAGCTGCTCGGCTTCGACCCGAAGAAGTCCTTCCAGGTCGAGCGCGAGGTCCTCGCCCACGCACGTGAGGTCAAGAAGCGCGGCAAGGCCGCCCACCGCGAGTGGGACACCGGCTACAAGGCCTGGCGCAAGGGCAACCCGGAGTCCGCGGCCCTCCTCGACCGGCTCGTCGCCGGCGAGCTGCCCGACGGCTTCGCGAAGGCCCTCCCGACGTTCGACGCCGACCCGAAGGGCATCGCGACCCGCGCCGCCTCCGGCAAGGTCCTCGGCGCCCTCGCCGACGTCGTCCCCGAGCTCTGGGGTGGCTCGGCCGACCTCGCCGAGTCGAACAACACGACGATGGCCGGCCAGCCGTCGTTCATCCCGACCGGGAAGCAGACCGAGGAGTGGAAGGGCGGGCCGTACGGGCGGACCCTCCACTTCGGCATCCGCGAGAACGGGATGGGCATGATCCTCAACGGGATCGCGCTCGAGGGGATGACCCGGCCCTACGGCGGCACCTTCCTCGTCTTCTCGGACTACATGCGTCCGGCCGTCCGGCTCGCGGCCCTCCAGCAGCTGCCGGTCACCTTCGTCTGGACCCACGACTCGGTCGGCCTCGGTGAGGACGGCCCGACCCACCAGCCGGTCGAGCACCTCGCGTCGCTGCGGGCCATCCCGCAGCTCGACGTCGTGCGGCCCGCGGACGCCAACGAGACGGCCGAGGCCTGGGCGGAGATCCTGCGCCGTCGGCGCACCGCCGGTCTCGCCCTCTCCCGCCAGGCGCTGCCCACCGTCGACCGCCGCACCCATGCGAAGGCCAGCGGCGTCCGCAAGGGCGCCTACGTCCTCGTCGACGGCGGGAAGAACGGCGACGAGGCCCCCGAGGTGATCCTCATCGCCACCGGGTCCGAGGTCACCGTCGCCCTCGGCGCGCGCGAGCGGCTCGAGCGCAGCGGCACGCGCACCCGGGTGGTCTCGATGCCGTGCCGGGAATGGTTCGAGGAGCAGCCGCGCTCCTACCAGGAGAAGGTCCTGCCGTCCGCGGTGACGGCCCGCGTCAGCGTCGAGGCGGGTGTGGCCATGGGCTGGCACGACCTCGTCGGGGACTCCGGTCGCTGCGTCAGCCTCGAGCACTTCGGGGCCAGCGCGGACGGCGAGACGCTCTTCCGCGAGTTCGGGTTCACGCCCGAGGCGGTCGCCAAGGCGGCCAAGGACTCGCTCAAGGCGGCTCGCACCGCCCACGGTCCCCCTGCGGGGACCGCCCCGCGCCCAGGGGCAAGGGCCCCCGGCGCCGGGGGGAACAGGAAGCCCCCGAGCCCCAAGCCCCCGGGGGGGAAGTGACCACCGCCATGACCACCACCACACCCCAGCCCCTCCAGGACCTCGCCGCGAACGGCGTGTCGATCTGGCTCGACGACCTGTCGCGCGAGCGGATCTCGTCGGGCAACCTCCAGGAGCTCATCGACACCCGGGGCGTCGTCGGCGTGACGACCAACCCGTCGATCTTCCAGGCCGCGCTCGCCGAGGGCCACGCCTACGACGAGCAGGTCGAGGAGCTCTCCCGCGCCGGGAGGACGGTCGACGAGGCCGTCTTCGCCCTGACCACCCGCGACGTGCACGACGCGTGCGAGGTGATGAAGCCGGTCTGGGAGCGCACCGACGGCCAAGACGGCCGGGTCTCCATCGAGGTCGACCCCCGCTCGGCGCACGACACCGCGAAGACGGTCGAGGAGGCCAAGGCGCTGGCCGCCGAGGTCGGCCAGCCGAACGTCTTCATCAAGATCCCGGCCACGGTCGAGGGGTTGCCGGCCATCTCGCAGGTGCTGGCCGAGGGCATCTCGGTCAACGTCACCCTGATCTTCAGCCTCGACCGGTACCGCGCGGTGATGAACGCCTTCCTCACCGGTCTCGAGCAGGCCCGTGAGCAGGGCCGCGACCTCTCGACCATCCGGTCGGTCGCGTCGTTCTTCGTCAGCCGGGTCGACTCCGAGGTCGACAAGCGCCTCGACGCCATCGGCTCCGACGAGGCGAGGAGCGTGCGCGGCAAGGCCGGCATCGCCAACGCCCGGCTGGCCTACCAGGCGTACGAGGAGGTCTTTTCCACGCCGCGCTGGGCCTCCCTCGAGGCGGCCGGGGCGCACCCGCAGCGGCCGCTGTGGGCATCGACGGGAGTCAAGGACGAGGCCTACCCGGACACGATGTACGTCACCGAGCTCGTCGCCCCCGGCACCGTCAACACGATGCCGGAGAAGACGCTCGAGGCCACGGCCGACCACGCGGAGGTCACCGGTGACACCGTCACCGGCGCCTACGCCGACGCGGCCGCGGTGCTCGACACCCTCGAGCGGCTGGGGATCTCGTACTCCGAGGTCGTCGACCAGCTCGAGCGCGAGGGCGTCGACAAGTTCGAGAAGAGCTGGGCCGAGCTGCTCGACGGCGTCACGCGCGAGCTGGAGAAGGCGAGCGCGTGAGCACGCTCGACGTCTCCGCCACCGGGGCGGCGGCCGAGGCCGTCGCCACCCACGTGCCCACCCTCGTCGCCGACCGGGTGGCGAGCCGGCTGTTCGCCCAGGACCACACCCTGTGGGGTGAGGCCGCCGAGGACGAGGCGTCCAAGCGCCTGTCCTGGACCGGTCTCCCCCGCAGCTCGCGCCCGCTCGTCGGCGAGGTCGCCGCCCTGCGGGCGGTGCTGCAGGAGGTCGGCTACGACCGCGTCGTCCTCTGCGGGATGGGCGGCTCGTCGCTCGCCCCCGAGGTCATCTGTGCGACCGCCGAGGTGCCGATCGTCGTCCTTGACTCGTCCGACCCGGACGTCGTCCGTGGCGCGCTGACCGACCTCGGGCGCACCGTCGTCGTCGTCTCCAGCAAGTCCGGGTCGACGGTCGAGACCGACAGCCAGCGCCGCGCCTTCGAGCAGGCCTTCCGCGACGCCGGGCTCGACCCGACCTCCCGGATGGTCGTGGTCACCGATCCGGGGAGCCCACTCGACCAGCAGGCCCGCGGTGACGGCTACCGGGTCGTCAACGCCGATCCGGCTGTCGGAGGTCGGTACTCGGCGCTCACCGCGTTCGGGCTCGTCCCGAGCGGCCTGGCCGGCGCCGACATCGAGGCGCTGCTCGACGACGCCGAGACCGTCGCCGACCTCCTCGCCGCCGACGACGAGGCCAACCCGGCCCTCCGGCTCGGCGCGGCGATGGCGGGCACCGAGCCGCTGCGCGACAAGCTCGTCCTCGTCGACGCGGGCACCGAGAACGTCGGCTTCCCCGCGTGGGCCGAACAGCTCATCGCGGAGTCGACGGGCAAGGAGGGCACGGGTCTCCTGCCGGTCGTCGCGGTCGGGTCGGTCCCGACCGACCCCTGGCCGGACGCCACCGTCGTCCGGCTCGTCGCGACCGACGCGGACGACGACACCACCGAGGGCGCGTCCCTCGTGACCGTCGCCGGGCCGCTCGGTGCGCAGATGCTCCTGTGGGAGGCGGCGACCGCCGTGGCCGGCCGGCTGCTCGGCATCAACCCCTTCGACCAGCCCGACGTCGAGAGCGCGAAGGCCGCCGCCCGCGACCTGCTCGGGAAGGGCATCGGCAGCGGGGACGCGCCGGCCTTCACCGACGGCGCGGTCGAGGTCCGCACCCTCGGCGGCGACTGGCTGACCGGCACCCGAACCCTCGACACCGCGCTCGACGACCTGCTCGCGCAGCTCGACCCCGAGCGCGGCTACGTCGCCGTGATGGCCTACCTCGACCGCGAGGCCGACGCCGACCTCGAGAACGTCGCGCACGACCTCGCGGCGCGCACCGGCCGGCCGGTCACGTTCGGCTGGGGTCCCCGGTTCCTCCACTCCACCGGGCAGTACCACAAGGGCGGCCCGGCGACCGGCGTCTACCTCCAGGTGACGACCGCGCCGGCCGAGGACTTGGCGGTGCCGGGGCGCGACTTCACCTTCGGGCAGTTCATCGCGGCCCAGGCCGCCGGTGACGCCCAGGTGCTCGCCGAGCACGGCCGACCGGTCCTCCGGCTCCACCTCGCCGACCACGACACCGGCCTCGCCCAGGTGCGCTCCCTCCTCGGCCGAGGCGGCGCATGAGCCCGGCCCGCGTCACCGCCGAGTCCAACCCGCTGCGCGACCCCCGGGACAAGCGCCTCCCGCGGATCGCCGGGCCGTGCTCTCTCGTCCTCTTCGGGGTGACCGGCGACCTCGCCCGCAAGAAGCTCATGCCGGCGATCTACGACCTCGCCAACCGAGGCCTGCTGCCACCGGGCTTCTCGCTCGTCGGCTTCGCCCGGCGGGACTGGGCCGACCAGGACTTCGGGAAGATCGTCTACGAGTCGGTCAAGGAGCGGGCGCGCACCCCGTTCCGCGAGGAGGTGTGGCGCACCCTCTCCGAGGGCATCCGGTTCGTGCCGGGCAGCTTCGACGACGACAGCGCCTTCGACCTGCTCGCCGAGACCGTCGCCGAGCTGGACGAGCAGCGCGGCACCGGCGGCAACCACGCGTTCTACCTCTCCATCCCGCCCGGCTCGTTCGCGACCGTGTGCCAGCAGCTCGAGCGCTCGGGGCTCTCCACGCCGAAGAGCGGGTCGTGGCGGCGGGTGGTCATCGAGAAGCCGTTCGGGCACGACCTGGCGTCGGCCCGCGAGCTGAACTCCATCGTCGAGAACGTCTTCCCGGCGGACTCCGTCTTCCGGATCGACCACTACCTCGGCAAGGAGACCGTCCAGAACCTCCTGGCCCTGCGCTTCGCGAACCAGATGTTCGAGCCGGTCTGGAACGCGAACTACGTCGACCACGTGCAGATCACGATGGCCGAGGACATCGGCATCGGCGGCCGGGCCGGCTACTACGACGGCATCGGCGCCGCCCGCGACGTCATCCAGAACCACCTCCTCCAGCTCCTCGCGCTCACCGCCATGGAGGAGCCGGTCTCGTTCGACGCCCAGGGGCTGCGCTTCGAGAAGGAGAAGGTCCTCTCGGCGGTCCGGATCCCCGACGACCTCGCGGCCGGCACGGCGCGCGGGCAGTACGCCAGCGGCTGGCAGGGCGGCGAGGAGGTCGTCGGCTACCTCGAGGAGGACGGCGTCGCGACGGGCTCGACGACCGAGACCTACGCGGCCGTGCGGCTCGAGATCGACACCCGGCGCTGGGCCGGCGTGCCGTTCTACCTGCGCACCGGCAAGCGCCTCGGCAAGCGGGTCACCGAGATCGCGGTCGTCTTCAAGCAGGCGCCGCACCTGCCCTTCACGCACACCGCGACCGAGGAGCTCGGCCAGAACGCGGTCGTCATCCGGGTCCAGCCCGACGAGGGCGTCACGCTCCGGTTCGGCGCCAAGGTCCCCGGGGCGCAGATGGAGGTGCGCGACGTGACGATGGACTTCGGCTACGGCCGCTCCTTCACCGAGTCCTCCCCGGAGGCCTACGAGCGGCTCATCCTCGACGTGCTCCTCGGCGAGCCGCCGCTCTTCCCCCGGCACGAGGAGGTCGAGCTCTCCTGGCAGATCCTCGACCCGATCGAGAAGTTCTGGGCGGGCAAGGGCCGGGCCCCGCAGCAGTACGCCGCGGGCGGCTGGGGACCGCAGTCCGCGGACGCCCTGATGCACCGTGACGGACGCGAGTGGAGGCTCCCGTGATCGTCGACCTCCCGAACACCTCGACCGCGGCCGTCTCGAAGAAGCTCGTCGCGCTGCGGGCCGACACCGGCTCGATGGCCCTCTCGCGCGTGCTGACCCTCGTCGTCCCCGTCGACGAGGCCGACGCCGAGCAGGCCATCGAGGTCGCGAACGACGCGAGCCGGCAGCACCCGTGCCGGATCATCGTCGTCGTCGCGGGCAACCGCCGTGGCGTCGCCCGCCTCGACGGCCAGATCCGGGTCGGTGGCGACGCCGGCGCGTCCGAGGTCGTCGTGCTCCGGCTCTACGGACCGCTCGCGAGCCACGGCCGCGCGGTCGTCACGCCGCTCCTGCTCGCCGACTCCCCCATCGTCGTGTGGTGGCCGCAGGAGGCGCCGAAGGACCCCGCGGCCGACCCCGTCGGCGCGATGGGCCAGCGACGGATCACCGACGCCGCGCACACGACGGGAGCCCCGCGCACCGTCCTCAAGCGGCTCGCCGCGGCCTACTCCCCCGGCGACAGCGACCTCGCCTGGTCGCGGATCACGTTGTGGCGCGGGCTGCTCGCCGCGGCCCTCGACCAGCCGCCGTACGAGCCGGTCACCGAGGCGCTCGTCGTCGCGGCCCCGGACTCCCCGTCCGGGGAGCTGCTCGCCGGGTGGCTCGCCAGCCGCCTGCGCTGCCCGGTGTCGCTGGCCCGCTCCAAGCAGGGCTCGGGCATCATCTCGGTGCGCCTCGAGCGCCGGAGCGGCACCGTCGACCTCGTCCGCCCGGAGGACGGCAACACCTCGATGCTGCGCCAGCCCGGCCAGCCGGACCGCACGCTCGCGCTGCCGCACCGCTCGGACGCCGAGTGCCTCGCCGACGAGCTGCGCCGGCTCGACCCCGACGAGGTCTACGAGGAGGCGCTGACCAAGGGGTTCCCGGCCCTGCGCACCAGCCGGCGCACCGCGAGCGAGGCGGTCCGCACGGGCGAGGCGCCCTCGCCCGCCGAGGCCGAGCGCACCGCCAAGCGGCTGCGGCGCGCGGCCCGGGCCGCGGGCAGCAGCGCGATGGTCGAGAAGCGTCCGATGCCGGCGGAGGGCGCCTCGAGCGAGGACGTCCGCAAGGCGGCCGCCACCAAGCTCGCCGAGGTGAAGGAGCGCCGCTCGTGACCCGCAGCACCGTCCTCGTCCACCCCTCCAAGCAGGCCCTCGCCGATGCGGCGGCGGCCCGGCTCGTCGTCGCGCTCGTCGACGCCGTCGGGGCCCGCGGGGTCGCCCACGTCTCGTTGACCGGCGGATCGATGGGCTCGGAGATCGTCCGCTCGCTCGCGGCCGAGCCGGCCCGGACCGCCGTCGACTGGCGCCGGGTCCACGTCTGGTGGGGCGACGAGCGCTACCTGCCGGCCGGTGACCCCGACCGCAACGACACCCAGAACGACGACGCCGGGCTCGCGACGCTCGGGCTCGACCCGGCGCACGTGCACCGGGTTCCGGGCCCCGACGCCACCGCCTCGGCCGAGGAGGCCGCCGACGCCTACGCGGCCGCCATCCGCGAGCACGGGTCCGGCGCGTTCGACGTCATGGTCCTCGGTGTCGGCCCGGACGGGCACGTCGCCTCGCTCTTCCCGCACCACCCGGCGGCGGGCACCACCGACGCCGTCGCCGTCGCGGTGCACGACTCCCCCAAGCCGCCCCCGGACCGCGTCTCGCTGACCCGCGAGTGCCTCGAGCGCTCCCGCGAGGTGTGGTTCCTCGTCGCCGGTGCGGACAAGGCCGACGCCGTCCGCCGCGGGGTCGAGGGGTCGCCGTTCGAGCAGACCCCGGCCGCGCACGTCCACGGCGAGGAGCGCACGCTCTGGCTCGTCGACGCCGACGCCGCGGGCGAGCTGGGCTGAGGCGCCGTGGGCATCCTCGACCGCTGGCGCTCCCGCGAGCCGGAGACGGTGCTCGCCGAGGACCCGGCGCAGGACGACCTGCTCGAGCCGGTGGAGGAGGTGACGAGCCGTCCCCTGACCGGGGACGAGGAGGCCCGGCTCGAGGCCTACCGGCTCCGGTACGCGGACCACGGCATCGACCCCACGGACCTCGTGAGCGTGGCGGCCGCCTACGACGCCGCCGTCGAGCGGGACGACGAGGCCGAGGCCTCCGAGGTCGTCACCGTCGTCTCGACGGTCATCGGCGACCACCTCGTCGCCGCCGGCTACCGCTGGGTCGTCGCCAACGACCCGTTCGGCACGGACCTCGCCGTCGAGCCCCCACGCCGCGGCGTCCCCGTCGTGCTGCGCACGCTCGTCGCGGTCCGCTGGATGAAGCGCGAGCAGGGCTGGGTCGAGAACGTCGTCGGCCACCTGGCGTCCGCCGGCCGCCGCTGAGGGCCGCGCGGGTCAGCGGCTCACTGGATGAGGCCGCGTCCGCGCAGGCTCTCGAGGGCCTCCTCGAGGATGGCCTGGCCGTCCTCGTCGGAGCGGCGCTCCTTGACGTAGGCGAGATGGGTCTTGTAGGGCTCCACCTTCGGCGGGGCCGGCGGGTTGTCCTGGTCCTGCCCGGCGGGGAACCCGCAGCGCGGGCAGTCCCACTGGTCCGGGACGACGAGCCCCGGCTCCTCGGCGAAGCTCGGCTTCGTCTCGTGCCCGTTGGAGCACCAGAACGAGACGAACCGGCGCGGGGCCGCCTCGCCGCGCTCGGCCTCACCCATCGGGCCCGCGCCCACGCGCGAGCCACGGATCGCGTTTCCTCCGGCCATGGTCAGTCCCCTCTCAGGCGAACCGCTCGAGGACGCCGAGACCGACGACGCAGGTGAACCAGACGATCGCCACCCCGACGGTGATCCGGTCGAGGTTGCGCTCGGCCACGGACGAACCGCCGAGCGAGCTCGACATGCCGCCGCCGAACATGTCCGACAGCCCGCCGCCCTTGCCCTTGTGGAGCAGGATGAGGAGGGTGAGGAAGAGGCCTCCGATGACCAGGAGGACCTGGAGGCCGATGCGAACCGCGTCCACGAAAGGGATCCTTCGCTGTGGGGGGCTGGGGACGAACCGGACAAGGATAACCGTTGCCCGGTGCGGCCGCCGCGAGCCCCGGGGCGCGCGGCAGCTGCGGACCGCTCAGCTCGTCGTCAGGTGGTCGCGGAAGCGGCAGATCGCGGCGAACTCGCCGGCCTCGAGCGAGGCACCGCCGACGAGCGCGCCGTCGACGTCGTCCTTGCCCATGATCGCCGCGACGTTGCCCGACTTGACCGACCCGCCGTAGAGGATGCGGATGCCGTCGGCGACGTCGCCGCTGTACAGCTCGGCGAGCTTCGTGCGGATCGCCGCGCAGACCTCCTGCGCGTCGTCCGGGGTGGCGACCTCACCGGTGCCGATCGCCCAGACCGGCTCGTAGGCGACGACGACGGTGCGCGCCTGGTCGGCGGGGATGCCGTCGAGGCCGGCCTCGACCTGGGCGAGGACGTGTGCCACGTGCGTGCCGGCCTGCCGGACCTCGAGCCCCTCGCCGACGCAGAAGATCGGCGTGAGGCCGTGCTTGAAGGCGGCCTTGAGCTTGAGGTTGACCACCTCGTCGGTCTCGGCGTGGTACTCGCGCCGCTCGCTGTGCCCGACGACGACGTAGGTGCAGCCGAGCTTGGCGAGCATCGCGCCGCTCACCTCGCCCGTGTAGGCGCCGGAGTCGTGGACCGAGAGGTCCTGGGCGCCGTGCCGCAGGTCGAGCCGGTCACCGTCGATCAGCGTCTGGACGCTGCGGATGTCGGTGAACGGCGGCAGGACGACGACCTCGACGGCGGCGAAGTCGTGCTTGCCGTCGCGCAGGGTCCAGTCGAGCTTCTGGACGAGGTGGGTCGCCTGGAGGTGGTCCAGGTTCATCTTCCAGTTCCCCGCCATGAGCGGGGTGCGGCCCGAGGCCATTCAGTGCTCCTTCGTGAGGATCGCGATGCCGGGCAGCTCCTTGCCCTCGAGGTACTCGAGGGAGGCGCCACCCCCGGTGGAGATGTGGCCGAACTGGTCGTCGGCGAAGCCGAGCTGCCGCACCGCCGCCGCCGAGTCGCCGCCACCGACGACGGTGAGCGCACCACCGGCGGTGGCGTCGACGAGCGCCTGCGCCACCGCCTTCGTGCCGGCCGCGAACGGGGCCATCTCGAAAGCACCCATCGGGCCGTTCCAGAAGACCGTGCGGGCGTCGGCGAGCTTGTCCGCGTACAGCCCCGAGGACTCCGGACCGATGTCGAGGCCCATCGCGTCGGCCGGGATGGCGTCGGCGGCCACGGTGTCGGTCTCGGTGTCGGCGGAGAACTCCTTCCCGACGACGACGTCGACGGGCAGGACGATCTCGACGCCCTCGCGCTCGGCCCGCTCGAGGTAGCCCTTGCACGCCTCGACGCTGTCGGCGTCGAAGAGGCTGGTGCCGATCTCGTGGCCCTGGGCGGCGAGGAACGTGAAGAGCATCCCGCCGCCGATGAGCAGCCGGTCGGCGGTGCCCATGAGGTTGTCGATGACGGCGAGCTTGTCGGCGACCTTGGCCCCGCCGAGGACGACGGCGTACGGGCGCTCCGGGGACTCGGTGAGGCGGCGCAGCACCTCGACCTCGTCGTGGACCAGCCCGCCCATCGCCGACGGCAGCCGGGTGGCGACGTCGTAGACGGAGGCCTGCTTGCGGTGCACGACCCCGAAGCCGTCGGAGACGAAGGCGTCGGCGAGCCCGGCGAGGGCGTCGGCGAACTCCGCCCGGTCCTCGTCGGCCTTGGCCGTCTCGCCCGGGTTGAACCGGAGGTTCTCGAGGAGGACGACGTCACCGTCGGCCATCGCGGACACGGCCGCCCGCGCGCTCTCGCCGACCGTGTCGGTGGCGAAGACGACGTCGCGCCCGAGCAGCTCGGAGAGCCGCCCGACGACGGGCCGCAGCGAGTACCTCTCCTCCGGGGCACCCTTGGGCCGCCCGAGGTGGGCGCACACGACGACGCGTGCGCCCGCCTCGGACAGCTGCCGGATGGTCGGGACCGACGCCCGGATGCGGCCGTCGTCGGTGATAGTCGTGCCGTCGAGGGGCACGTTGAGGTCGGACCGGACGAGGACGCGCTTGCCGCGCAGGTCGCCCAGCGAGGCGATGTCAGCCATGGGTCGGTCGGTCCCCCGGGTCAGAGGCTCGCGCCGACGTGCACGACGAGGTCGACGAGGCGGTTGGAGTAGCCCCACTCGTTGTCGTACCAGCCGACGACCTTGACCTGGTTGCCGATCACCTTGGTCAGGCCCGAGTCGAAGATGCACGAGCTCGGGTCGGTGACGATGTCGGCGGAGACGATCGGGTCCTCGGTGTACTTGAGGTAGCCCTTGAGCGCGCCCTCGGCGGCCTTCTTGACGATGGCGTTGACCTCCTCGACCGAGGTCTCGCGGCCGGCCTCGAAGGTGAGGTCGGTGGCGGAGCCGGTCGGGGTCGGGACGCGCAGCGCGTAGCCGTCGAGCTTGCCCTTGAGGTCGGGCAGGACGAGGCCGATGGCCTTCGCGGCGCCGGTGCTCGTCGGGATGATGGAGAGCGCGGCGGCGCGGGCACGCCGCAGGTCGCGGTGCGGGCCGTCGAGGAGGTTCTGGTCCGAGGTGTACGCGTGGACGGTCGTCATGAGGCCCTTGACGATGCCGAGCTCGTCGTGGAGCGCCTTGGCCATCGGGGCGAGGCAGTTCGTCGTGCACGAGGCGTTGGAGATGACGTGCATCGTCTCGGGGTCGTAGTCGTCGTGGTTGACACCCATGACGAAGGTGCCGTCCTCGTTCTTGGCCGGCGCGGAGATGATGACCTTCTTGGCGCCGCCGTCGATGTGTGCGTGCGCCTTGGTGGCGTCGGTGAAGATGCCGGTCGACTCGATGACGACGTCGGCCCCGGCGTCGCCCCAGGCGATGTCCGCGGGGTTGCGCTCGGCGAAGATCTTGATCGTCGTGCCGCCGACGGTGATCGAGTCGTCGGTGTACGACACGTCGTCGGCGAGCACGCCGAGGACGGAGTCGTACTTCAGCAGGTGCGCGATCGTCTTGTTGTCCATGAGGTCGTTGGCGGCGACGATCTCGATGTCGGCGCCCGACGCCTGCACGGCGCGGAAGAAGTTGCGCCCGATGCGGCCGAAGCCGTTGATGCCTACGCGAACGGTCACTTGCGTTGCCTTCCGAGGGGAGGGATGTGACGTGGGTCGGATCCCACGTCCCTGTGGTCCACTCCCCACCCTAGACCCCGCCCGGAACGGTCACGCAGGCGTCCGGGGTACGGGCGAGTAACCGTTTACGCAGAGCGCTCCGCCGAGACGGTCGGAGGGTGTCTCAGCCCTCGAGCATCTCCGGGGTGAGGACGGCCTCGGTGTCCGGGATCCCGTCGTCCTGGGCCTTCTTGTCGGCCATCGCGAGCAGCCGCCGGATCCGCCCGGCGACGGCGTCCTTGGTCATCGGCGGCACGGCGAGCTGACCCAGCTCCTCGAGCGACGCCTGCTTGTGGGTGAGGCGCAGCTCGCCCGCCTCGCGCAGGTGCTCGGGCACCTCCTCGCCGAGGATCTCCAGGGCGCGTTCGACCCGCGCGCCCGCGGCGACGGCGGCCCGGGCGGAGCGGCGCAGGTTGGCGTCGTCGAAGTTCGCGAGCCGGTTGGCGGTGGCCCGCACCTCCCGGCGGATGCGGCGCTCCTCCCAGGCGAGGACCGCGTCGTGCGCGCCGAGCCGGGTGAGCATCGCGCCGATGGCGTCGCCGTCGCGGATGACGACGCGGTCGACCCCGCGGACCTCCCGGGCCTTGGACTGGATGCCGAGCCGACGCGCGGCGCCGACGAGGGCGAGGGCGGCCTCCGGACCGGGGCAGGTGACCTCGAGCGCCGAGGAGCGACCGGGCTCGGTGAGCGACCCGTGGGCGAGGAACGCTCCGCGCCACGCGGCCTCGGCGTCGCAGACCGAGCCGCTGACCACCTTGGCCGGCAGGCCACGCACCGGGCGTCCGCGGCTGTCGATGAGCCCGGTCTGCCGGGCCAGCGCCTCACCGTCCTGGACCACCCGCACCACGTAGCGGCTCCCCTTGCGCAGCCCCCCGGCCGCGAGGACGAGGACCTCGGGGGTGTGCCCGTACACCTCGGCGAGCTCGCGCCGCAGCCGGCGCGCGGCGCTCGCGGTGTCGAGCTCGGCCTCGACGACGATCCGGCCGCCGATGATGTGCAGCCCCCCGGCGAACCGCAGCATCGCGGCGACCTCGGCCTTGCGGCAACAGGGCTTGGTCACGACGTGCCTGCTCAGCTCGTCCTTCACCTTCGCCGTCATCGCCATAAGGGGTCATCCTGCCACGCGTCAGCGCGGAGGTCGCGGGCTGTACAGGATGTCCCGCAGGGCCGCCGCGAACCGCAGCGGGTCGTGCTCGCCGCGGTGCGTGCTGCGGGCCACCGGCATGACGTGGAGGCGGGCGCCGATCCGGGCCGCCTGCTCCTCGAGGGCGGGCCGGTCGTCGACGGCGGCGGGGTCGGCGAGCACCGCGTCGAGCCGCAGCCCGGGCGCGAACGACGCCAGCGACTCGAGGTGGTGCACGGCCCGGAAGCCGGCCGTCTCGCCGGCACCCGGGTCGAGGTTGAGCACGAGCATGCGCCGGGCGCGCGTCACCTCGAGGGCCTCCTTGACCTCGGGCACGAGGAGGTGGGTCATGACGCTCGTGAACCACGAGCCGGGGCCGAGGACGACCCAGTCGGCGCCGCGGATCGCCGCGACCGACTCGGGGTAGGCCGGCGGGTCGGCGGGCACGAGCCGGACGCCCTCGACGCTGCCGGGGGTGCTCGCGACCTGGGCCTGCCCGCGGACCGTCGTCAGGGCGGTCGGGTCGGCGGGGTCGAGCCCGCTGACGTCGGCCTCGATGGCGAGGGGGACGGCGGCCATCGGCAGCACCCGACCGTGGGCCTGGAGCAGGCGCCCGACGAGGTCGAGCCCCGCGACGGGGTCGTCGTGCAGCTCCCAGAGCGCGACGATGAGCAGGTTGCCCAGGGCGTGCCCGCCGAGGGGGCCGTCGCCGGCGAACCGGTGCTGGAGGACGTCGCGCCAGGTGTGGCCCCACTCCGTGTCGCTGCAGAGCGCGGCGAGGGCCATCCGCAGGTCGCCGGGCGGCAGGACGCCGAACTCGTCGCGCAGCCGGCCGCTCGAGCCGCCGTCGTCGGCGACGGTGACGACGGCGGTGACGTCGTCGGTGACGAACCGCAGCGCGGTGAGGGTCGCCGAGAGGCCGTGCCCGCCGCCGAGCGCGGTGACGACCGGGCCGCTCACTCGCGCCCCAGGTCGCGGTGCACGACGAAGGACGCGACGTCACCGCCCGCGAGCCGCTCGGCGAGGGCCTCGGCGACGGCGACCGAGCGATGCTTGCCTCCGGTGCAGCCGACGGCGAGGGTGGCATAGCGGCGTCCCTCGCGGCGGTAGCCGGCGGTGACCGGCTCCATGAGCGAGACCACCCGGTCGATGAAGGACCCGGCGCCCTCCTGGGAGAGGACGTACTCGGAGACGGGCGCGTCGACGCCGGTGAGCGGGCGCAGCTCGGGGACCCAGAACGGGTTGGGCAGGAAGCGCATGTCGAAGACGAAGTCGGCGTCGAGCGGTACGCCGTACTTGAAGCCGAACGACATCACCGCGAGGCGCAGGGCCGGGCCGCCGGTGACCCCGACGATGGGGGTCAGCTTCCGGGCGAGCTGGTGCACGTTGAGTCCGGAGGTGTCGATGACGACGTGCGCGTCGGCCCGCAGGTCGCGCAGCAGCTCGCGCTCGGCCTGGATGCCGTCGAGCAGCCGCCCGTCGCGTTGCAGGGGGTGCGGCCGGCGGACGCTCTCGAAGCGGCGGACCAGCGCCTCGTCGGTGGCGTCGAGGAACATCAGCTGTGGGTGCCAGCCGTGCTCGCGCACGGCTGCGAGGCCGTCGCGCAGCTCGGCGCTGAACGGGCGGGCCCGCACGTCGACGACCGCGGCGATGCGCAGGTCGCCGGCACCCTCGTCACGGGCGCGCTTGGCGAGCACCGCCATCGCCGGGATCAGCTGCGGCGGAAGGTTGTCGACGACGTACCAGCCGTGGTCCTCGAGGACGTTGGCCGCCGTCGAGCGACCGGCTCCGCTCATCCCGCTGACCACGAGGAAGTCGGCCCGGTCCGTCGGTTGCGACGCGAGCGCGTCAGTCACCGCCTGCTCCTTCGTCGTCGAGGACCTCGCCCGTCAGCGGGTCGATGGCCGGCATCTGGTCCGCCGTGCCCAACTCTGCCGCAACGACCGCCGCGAGCGCAGGCCCGATGCCCGGTACGTCGGCGAGCTCGTCGAGAGTGGCGGCCCGGATGCGCTTGACCGAGCCGAACCGCTTGAGCAGCGCCTTGCGCCGCTTCTCCCCCAGCCCGGGGACCGAGTCGAGGGCGCTGCGGGTCATCGCCTTGCTCCGGCGCTGGCGGTGGAAGGTGATGGCGAACCGGTGCGCCTCGTCGCGCAGCCGCTGGAGGAGGTAGAGGCCCTCGCTCGTGCGTGGCAGGACGACGGGGAACTCCTCGCCCGGCACCCAGACCTCCTCGAGCCGCTTCGCCAGGCCGACGACGGCGACGTCGACCGCACCGGCCTCCCGGAGTGCGCGGGCGGCCGCGTTGACCTGGGGCAGGCCGCCGTCGACGACGACGAGGTTCGGGGTGTAGGCGAACCGGGCCGGCCGCTCGCGCCCCTCGGCGACCTCCTGCTCGCGCTCCTCGGCCTCCTTGCGGCCGCGCCGGAAGCGGCGGGTCAGCACCTCGTGCATCGCCGCGGTGTCGTCGGTGGCGCCGGTCTCGTCGCCACGGACGATGAACCGCCGGTACTCGGACTTGCGCGGCAGGCCGTCCTCGAAGACGACCATCGAGCCGACGACCTGGGTGCCCTGGACGTGGCTGATGTCGAAGCACTCGATGCGCAGTGGGGCGTCGTCGAGGTCGAGGGCCTCCTGGATCTGCTGGAGCGCCTGGCTGCGCGTCGTGAGGTCGCCGGCGCGGGTCACCTTGTGCCGGGCGAGGCTCTGGGTCGCGTTGCGGCCCACCGTCTCCATCAGGGTGCGCTTGTCGCCGCGCTGCGGGACGCGCAGGTCGACGCGGCTGCCCCGCAGGCCACCGAGCCACTCGGCGAGGGCGTCGGCGTCGTCGGGGACCACCGGCACGAGGACCTCGCGCGGCACGCCCTCACCGGACTCGCCGCCGTAGACCTGCTGGAGCAGGTGCTCGACGACCTCCGCGGTCGTCTCGGCGTCCCGCTCGGCGACCCAGCCGCGCTGGCCGCGCACCCGTCCCCCGCGGACGTGGAAGAGCTGGACGGCGACCTCGAGCTCGTCCTCGGCCAGGCCGAAGACGTCGGCGTCGGTGGCGTCCGGGAGGACGACGGCCGACTTCTCGAGGACGCGCTCGAGCGCGCCGATGTCGTCGCGCAGCCGGGCGGCCCGCTCGAAGTCGAGCTCGGCGGCGGCCTCCTTCATCTCGCGGGTCATCCGGCCGAGGAAGCGGCCGGAGTTGCCGGCCATGAAGTCGCAGAAGTCCTCGGCGATCTCGCGGTGGTGCGCGGCGTCGACCCGGCCGACGCAGGGGGCGCTGCACTTGTCGATGTAGCCGAGGAGGCACGGGCGACCCACCTGGGCGGCCCGCTTGAAGACGCCGGCGGAGCACGAGCGCATCGGGAAGACCCGCATCGCGAGGTCGAGGGTCTCGCGGATGGCCCAGGCGTGCGCGTACGGGCCGAAGTAGCGTGTGCCCTTCTTCTTCGCGCCGCGCATGACCATCGCCCGCGGGAACTCCTCGCCCATCGTCACGGCGAGGTAGGGGTAGGACTTGTCGTCGCGGTACTTGACGTTGAAGCGCGGGTCGAACTCCTTGATCCACGCGTACTCGAGCTGGAGCGCCTCGACCTCGGTCGTCACGACCGTCCACTCGACGCTCGCGCCGGTGCGCACCATCGTCTGCGTGCGCGGGTGGAGGGCGGCGACGTCCTGGAAGTAGGAGGAGAGCCGCTGGCGCAGCGACTTCGCCTTCCCGACGTAGATGACCCGGCCCTCCGTGTCGCGGAAGCGGTACACCCCGGGGTCGGTGGGGATCTCGCCCGGCCGGGGGCGGTACGTCGAGGGGTCGGCCACCCGTCAACCCTAGGCCGCTGCCCCGACACCGGCGGCAGCGGTCACCCGGCGGCCTCACGCATCGCGGGCGAGGAGTAGATCGTCGTCACGCGCACGCCGTCGAGCCAGCCGGTCAGCCGCTCGGCCTCGGCGTCGAGCGCCCGGCGGCCCGCGGCCGGGACGTCCTCGAGGAGCGCCACCCGGACCCGGGCCTCGTCGTCCTGCACCCAGCACCCGACGACCCGGCCGTCCCACCACGCGGTCGTCCCCGCGTTGCCCGCGGCGTCGACGAGGGCCGGGCCGTGGCCGCCGAGGTAGAACGTGCGCCCGCGCCAGCCCATGACGGCGGGGTCGAGGGTCGGCAGGAGCGCGGCCCACCGGTCCGGCGGCTCGACCGGCTCGAGGTCGTCGGGCAGCAGCCGGCCGACGGCGTCGGTGCCCTCGAGCGAGACCGGGACCGCCCCGAGGTCGGCGAGCGCGGTGCGCACCGCGCCGAGGGTGCCGCCGAGCCACCAGCGCAGGTCGGCCTCGGTTCCGGGCCCGAACGCCCGCAGCCAGAGCCGGACCACCTCGGCGTGGGCCTCGCGCGCGGGGAGCGGATCGGGCGCCTCGCCGAGCCATCGCTCCGCCGTGGTCCACCTCGGCTTCGAGAGCCGCCAGTGCCCGGCGTTGTGCGCGCGGACGACCCGGCCCTCCGCGGCGAGCACCCAGAGCACCTGCGGCAGCACCGGCACGCTCGCGCCCCAACGGCTGCCCGGCGACCGGTCGATCGTCACGTCCCGCCCGGGAAGCGCGGCGCGCAGCTCGGGGGCGGTCGGCTCGGCCGTCGCGAGGGCCTCGAGCACCTCGTCGCCGGCGGCCGCGAGCCAGGCCGGCCCGTCCCGGGTCACCCCGGACCGCTCGAGGTCCTGGGCGACCCGGCGGCGGAGCGTGTCGGCGACCCGCGCGGACGGTCCGCCGAGCACGGCCGGCAGCACGTCGCGCGTCACGCCGAAGAGGGTCTGCCGCATCGCGGTCTGCTTGACGATGCTCCGCGCGCCGTAGAGGGCGTCCTCCACGCCCGCCACGGTGGTCGTGGGGACGCGCGCCCGCAGCGCGAGGTGGACCGTCGCAGGCTCGGTGGCGTGGAGGGCCGCGATGCCCCGGGCGGCGGCGACCTCGTCGGGGTACCCGCAACCGGGGGCCAGGCCGTGCCGGCGCGCGAGCCTCGCCCGGCGCTCGAGGTCGTCGACGTGCCGGGCCGGCCGCGGCTGGGGCGGCGTCAGGAGACGGTGATCCCGTCCCCGTTGACGGTGACCGACTTCTCGGGCAGCGGCTGCGTGGCCGGACCCTGCTTGACCGCGCCCGTCGCGGCGTCGAACTGGCTGCCGTGGCACGGGCAGGTGATGACGCCGTTAGAGACCCCCCCGACCTGGCAGCCCTGGTGGGTGCAGACCGACGAGAACGCCTTGTACTCCCCGGCGGTCGGCTGGGTGACCACGGTCGAGATGGCCTCGAAGACCTTCCCGCCCCCGACCGGGATCTCGGCCGCCTTGATGACCTGCGAGACGGCCGAGCTCGCCGCGCCGGCGGCCTGGTTCGCGGCGTCCTGCGCGGAGCCGCACGCCGACAGCGTGCCGACGCCGACGGCCGCCGCGCCGACGACACCCGCCGCCCGGAAGGTCTGGCGGCGGCTCAGGCAGCCGCACTCGGGCCTGGACGGGGTGGTGTGGTCGGTGCTCATCGGGCGCTCCCTCTGGGTCCGGTGGCTGGTCGCCTCGAAGTATCCACGTCGTCGCTGGACGGCGCCTGTGGACCCTCGGACAGCGGCCATCGGTCCACCCCACGACCGGTCGCCGGGCCGCCTAGGGTGGCCCGCATGACCACCTTCCGGCACGACGAGACGGTGCGCGGCCTCGCTCGTCTCGCCTACCGCACCCTCGAGCCGTACCACCTCGCGGCGTACTTCGGACCGCACGTCGACGCCACGCGCACGGAGCTCGGCATCGGATGGCTCGGGGCGTACACGGGGATGCGGGCCGCGCCGCTGGGGACGGTGCCGGGTGAGGTCGTGGCCGCGACCTTCTTCGGCTTCCGGCCGGCGGCGGTGACCAAGGCCTGGGGGCTTGCCCTCGAGGGGCACTCCCCGGCCGGGCTCGACGACGTCCGCACCCGCTGCCTCGACCGCGGCCTGCGCGAGGCGCTCGGCGACGCCGTTGGCTCCCCCGCGCTCGCCGCCCTCGTCGCCCGGCTGCGACCGGTGCTCGACGCGCTCGACCTCGGCGGCCGACCGCTCGCCGCCGCGTTCGCCGCGCAGGGCTGGCCGGAGGCGCCGCACCTCGCCCTCTGGCACGCGTCCGCGCTGTGGCGCGAGTGGCGCGGCGACGGCCACGTCGCGGCGCTCACCGCGTCCGGGCTGCGGCCGCTCGAGGCCCTCGTGCTCTACGACGCCTGGGTGCGGGCCACCGACCCGGCGGGGAGCGCCACCCGCGGTCGGCCGTTCCTCCAGCCGACCCGCAAGTGGTCCGACGAGGAGTGGGACGCGGCCACCGAGGCGCTGCGCGGCGCCGGTCTGCTCACCACGGCGCCCGCCGACAACGGTGGCCCCGTCGTCAGCGACGAGGGCCGGCGGCTGCGCGACGACCTCGAGGCGGCCACCGACGACGCGTCGGCCTCGGCCTGGGTCGGGGTCGACGACGCCGAGGGGCTGCTCGCCGCCGTCCGGCCGTTCGCGAAGCGGGTCATCGTCACCGGCTGGCTGCCGGGAACGGCCGACCGTCGCTGACGCTCACCCCGCCTTGCGGGTGGTCGCCTTCCGCGTCGTGCGGGTGGGGTCGCGCCGCGTCGACGTGCCCTTGGCCGCCGCCTTCTTGGTCCCCGTCGTCTTCTTGGCCCTCGTCGTCGTGGCCGCACCGCGCTTCGGGGTGGTCGTCCGCGCCGTCTTCGCGAGCACCGGCGCGAGGAAGCGGCCGGTGTGCGAGTGCTCGAGCGCCGCGACCTCCTCGGGCGTGCCCTCGGCGATGACCCGGCCGCCGCCGCTGCCGCCCTCGGGACCGAGGTCGACGATCCAGTCCGCGCTCTTGATGACGTCGAGGTTGTGCTCGATGACGATGACCGTGTTGCCCTTGTCGACGAGGCCCTGGAGCACGCCGAGCAGCTTGCGGATGTCCTCGAAGTGCAGGCCGGTCGTCGGCTCGTCGAGGACGTAGACGGTGCGACCGGTGGAGCGCTTCTGCAGTTCCGAGGCGAGCTTGACGCGCTGCGCCTCACCACCGCTGAGCGTCGGGGCGGGCTGCCCGAGCCGGACGTAGCCGAGGCCGACCTCGTTGAGGGTCGTCATGTGCCGGGCGATGGCCGGGACCGCCTTGAAGAAGTCGGCGGCCTCCTCGATCGGCATGTCGAGGACGTCGGCGATCGTCTTGCCCTTGAAGTGCACCTCGAGGGTCTCGCGGTTGTACCGCGCCCCGTGGCACACCTCGCACGGCACGTAGACGTCCGGCAGGAAGTTCATCTCGATCTTGATCGTGCCGTCGCCGGAGCACGCGTCGCAGCGTCCGCCCTTGACGTTGAAGGAGAACCGGCCCGGCTGGTAGCCGCGGACCTTCGCCTCCTCGGTCGTGGCGAAGAGCTTGCGGATGTGGTCGAAGACACCGGTGTACGTCGCGGGGTTCGAGCGCGGTGTGCGCCCGATCGGGCTCTGGTCGACGTGGACGACCTTGTCGAGGTGGTCGAGCCCGGTGACCGACTTGTGCCGGCCCGGGACGTGGCGGGCGCCGTTGAGCTTGTTGGCCAGGACGTTGTAGAGGATGTCGTTGACGAGCGTGCTCTTGCCGGACCCGGAGACGCCGGTGACGGCGACGAGGTTGCCGAGCGGGAACCCGACGGTGACCTTGTCGAGGTTGTGCTCGGTGGCCCCGACGACGACGACCTCGCGGCCGCGCTCCTGCGGGCGGCGGACCGACGGCGTCGGGATCTCGCGCCGCCCGGAGAGGTACTTGCCGGTGATGGAGTCAGGGTGGGTCAGCAGGTCGGCGACGGTGCCGGAGTGGACCACCTGGCCACCGTGCTCCCCCGCCCCCGGGCCGATGTCGACGACCCAGTCGGCGGTGGCGATGGTGTCCTCGTCGTGCTCGACGACGATGAGCGTGTTGCCGAGGTCGCGCAGCCGGGTCAGGGTCTCGATGAGCCGGTGGTTGTCGCGCTGGTGCAACCCGATGCTCGGCTCGTCGAGGACGTAGAGGACGCCGACGAGGCCGGAGCCGATCTGCGTGGCGAGCCGGATGCGCTGCGCCTCACCGCCGGAGAGCGTGCCGGCCGGCCGGTCGAGGCTGAGGTAGTCGAGGCCGACGTCGAGGAGGAACCCGAGCCGGGCGTTGATCTCCTTGATGACCCGCTCGGCGATCTGCCGCTCGCGGACCGTGAAGTCGACGGTCTCGAAGAAGCGCGCGGCGTCGGCGATGGCCAGGGCGGACACCTCGGCGATGGACCGGCCCCCGACGAGCACGGCGAGCGACTCGGGCTTGAGCCGGGCGCCCTTGCACACCGGGCACGGGACCTCGCGCATGTACCCCTCGTACCGCTCGCGGCTCCAGTCGGAGTCGGTCTCGGCGTGCCGTCGCTTGACGAACGGGATGGCGCCCTCGAAGCCGGTGGAGTAGGACCGCTCGCGGCCGAACCGGTTGCGGTAGCGGACGTGGACCTTGTGGTTGCGCCCGGTGAGGAGGGCGTCGCGGGCCTTCTTCGGCAGCTCGCGCCACGGGACGTCCATCGAGAAGCCGAGCTCGTCGCCGAGGGCACCCATGACCCGCTGGAAGTAGTCGGCAGCACCGGAGCCGGACGCCCACGGCGCGATGGCACCCTCGGCGAGGGTGAGGTCGTCGTCGGGGACGATGAGCTCGGGGTCGACCTCGAGCTCGGTGCCGATACCGGTGCACTCGGGGCAGGCGCCGAAGGGGCTGTTGAACGAGAACGAGCGCGGCTCGACCTCGTCCATCGACAGCGGGTGGTCGTTGGGGCAGGCCATCTTCTCGGAATAGCGGCGCTCCCGATCGGGGTGGCCCTCCTCGAGGTCGACGAAGTCGACGACGACCACGCCGCCGGCCAGGCCGAGCGCGGTCTCGACGGAGTCGGTGAGCCGGCGCTTGGCCGAGGCGTCGGTGGACCCCTTGGCGACGAGACGGTCGACGATGACGTCGATGGAGTGCTTGACCTGCTTCTCGAGCTTCGGCGGCTCGGTGAGGGTGACCACCTCGCCGTCGACGCGGGCGCGGGAGAAGCCCTTGGCCTGGAGCTCGGCGAAGAGGTCGACGTACTCGCCCTTGCGCGCCCGCACCACCGGCGCGAGGAGCTGGAAGCGGGTCTTCTCGGGCAGCTCGAGGAGACGGTCGACGATCTGCTGCGGGCTCTGCCGGGTGATCGGCTCGCCGCAGACCGGGCAGTGCGGCCGACCGGCGCGGGCGAAGAGCAGGCGCAGGTAGTCGTAGACCTCGGTGATGGTGCCGACCGTGGAGCGCGGGTTGCGGTTGGTCGACTTCTGGTCGATGGAGACCGCCGGGGACAGCCCCTCGATGAAGTCGACGTCGGGCTTGTCCATCTGGCCGAGGAACTGCCGGGCGTACGCCGAGAGGGACTCGACGTAGCGCCGCTGGCCCTCGGCGAAGATCGTGTCGAAGGCGAGCGAGGACTTGCCCGAGCCGGACAGGCCGGTGAAGACGACGAGGGCGTCGCGGGGCAGCTCGATGCTGACGTCCTTGAGGTTGTGCTCGCGGGCGCCACGGACGACGAGGTGGTCATGGGTCACGACGGCCACTCTAGGTTGCGCCACCGACACCCTCCCCACCAGCGGTGACGCCGTCCGGCCGGCGTGCAGGGAGGGCGTCTAGGGTCGCAGGGGTGACCACCCCCATCCACGACTACGCCCTGCTCGGGGACACCGAGCGCGCGGCCCTGGTCAGCCGGCACGGCGCGGTCGACTGGCTGTGCCTCCCGCGCTTCGACTCCCCCGCCTGCTTCGCCTCGCTCCTCGGCACCGACGACCACGGCCGGTGGTTCCTCGGACCCGTGGAGGAGGCCACCGCCACCCGCTCCTACCGCGAGCACAGCTTCGTCCTCGACACCGTCCACGAGACGGCGACCGGACGGGTCCGCGTCACCGACCTCATGCCGTTCGGCGACGGGCGGGCCGACCTGCTCCGGGTCGTCGAGGGCCTCGACGGCGAGGTCGAGATGGACCACGAGTGGGTCGTGCGCACCGGCTACGGCAAGGTGCTGCCCTGGGTCTCGCGGGTCCGCGACGCCGACGGGAACACCGTGATCCGGGCGATCGCGGGCCCGGACATGCTCGTCCTGCGCGGCGACCGCCTCCCCGAGCCCGAGGACCACCACCACCACGACCGGTTCACGGTGCGCGCCGGCGAGCGGCTCGAGTTCTCGATGACCTGGGTGCCCTCGTGGAGCGAGGTCCCCGGGGCCCTCGACATCCGCAGCCGGGTCGAGGAGACGGTGCGGCACTTCGACGAGTGGGCCGACCGCCACCGGCACCAGGGGCCCTACCGGGACGCCGTGACCCGCTCCCTCCTCGTCCTGCGCCTACTGACCGACGAGGTGCGCGGCGGCATCGTCGCGGCGCCGACGACGAGCCTGCCGGAGGACGTCGGCGGGGAGCGGAACTGGGACTACCGCTACTGCTGGCTCCGCGACGCCTCGCTCACCCTCGAGGCGCTCCTCGCGTGCGGCTACGTCGAGGAGACGCGGTTGTGGCGCAACTGGCTCGTCCGGGCCGTCGCCGGCGACCCCGCCGACCTGCAGATCATGTACGCCGTCGACGGCTCGCGCGAGCTCCCCGAGCGCGAGCTCGACCACCTGCCCGGGTACGCCGGCTCGCGCCCCGTCCGCATCGGCAACGGCGCGGTCGACCAGCAGCAGGCCGACGTCCTCGGCGAGGTGATGATCGCCCTCGCCGAGGCCCGCCGGCTCGGCGTCACCGAGTCCGACGAGTCGTGGGCGGTGCAGCGAGCCCTGGTCGACGAGCTGTGCGGGCACTGGGACCGCGAGGACCACGGGCTGTGGGAGATCCGCGGCCCCGCGCAGCACTTCACGCACTCCCGCGTCATGGTGTGGGCGGCGTTCGACCGCGCGGTCCGGGCGGTCGAGGAGCACGGCCACGAGGGCGACGTCGACCGGTGGCGCGAGCTGCGCGACCGGGTCCACGCCGAGGTGTGCGAGCGCGGCTACGACGCCGACCGGAACACCTTCACGCAGCACTTCGACACCCGCGAGGTCGACGCCTCACTGCTCCTCATCCCCACGGTCGGCTTCCTGCCCGCGGACGACGAGCGCTTCGTCGGCACCGTCGCCGCCATCGAGGAGGACCTCCTGCGCGACGGGTTCCTCCTGCGCTACCGCACCGAGAGCGGCGTCGACGGGCTCTCCGGGGACGAGAACCCCTTCCTCGCGTGCTCCTTCTGGCTCGCGGAGGCCTACGCGCGCACGGGCCGGGTCGACGACGCCCACGCCCTGATGCGGCGCCTGCTCGCGGTCCGCAACGACCTCGGGCTGCTCTCCGAGGAGTACGACCCGGCGACCGAGCGGCTGCTGGGCAACTTCCCCCAGGCGTTCTCGCACCTGGCGCTCGTCCAGGCCGCGTGCGCGATCGCGGACGCCGACGCGGCCGCCGACCGGGGGTAGCGTCGGCCCATGCCCGCCTCCGACCTCGACCCGGTCCCGTACCTCGCCGCCCACACGGCCCGCCTCGTCGCCACGACCCGTGCCCTCGACGACGCGTCCGGGCCGTCGCTCTGCGAGGGATGGTCGCGCGGCCACGTCGCGAGCCACGTCGCCCGCAACGCCGACGGCCTCGTGCGGCTGGTCCGCTCGGCCGTCGACGGCACCCGGGAGACGATGTACGCGAGCCGCGACCGACGCAACGCCGACATCGACGCCGGCGCGGGGCGCACCCCGGCCGAGCTCGCCGACGACCTCGAGCGCACCGCCGCCGACCTCGCCGACGAGCTCCCGCGGCTGCGCCCCGAGCACGCGGGCCACGCCCTCGAGCGCACGCCCGGCGACGTGCGGGGCAGCGCCGCCGACATCCCGATGATGCGGCTGCGCGAGGTCACGTGGCACCACGTCGACCTCGACGCCGGGTTCGGGTTCGCCGACCTCGAACCCGAGCTGCAGCTGGCCTTCCTCGACGAGGAGGTCGAGCGGCTGCGCGGCGTCGACGCCCCGCCCGACCTCACGCTGCGCTCGGACGAGGGCGACGAGTGGACGCTCGGGGTCGGCACGACCTCGGTCACCGGCAGCCGGGCCGCCCTCCTCGGCTGGCTGGCCCGCGGCCTGACCGACGGCGTGACGGGCGAGCTGCTCCCCCGCCTCCCCGAGGGGCGGTGACCACGGTGGCCTACACCGGCGAGGTCTCCCCCGGCGGCCCGAGCGACGTCCGCGAGCTCGGGCGGGCGACCATCCGCAAGATGGCCGTGTCCGAGATGCACAACAACGTCTACCTCGTGACGTGCACGGCCACCGGTGAGCAGCTGATGGTCGACGCCGCCGACGACCCCGCGCGCTGCCTCGCCCTCGTCGAGGAGGGCACCGGCCGGCTCGACCACCTCGTGACGACGCACCAGCACTGGGACCACGTCCGGGCGCTGGAGGACGTCGCCCGCGCCACCGGGGCCCGCACCTACGCCGGCGCCGACGACGCCGACGCGCTGCCACTCGACCCGGACGTCCGTCTGCGACAGGGCGACACGGTCCGGGTCGGCGAGCTGGTCCTCGACGTCGTGCACCTGCGCGGGCACACGCCCGGGTCGGTCGCGCTGGCCTGGCACGACCCCGACGGCGTCACCCACCTCTTCACCGGCGACACGCTCTTCCCCGGCGGGGTCGGCAACACGAAGCGTCCGGAGCAGAGCTTCGAGGCGCTCTTCGCTGACGTCACCGAGCGGCTCTTCGCCGTGTACGACGACGACACCTGGTTCTACCCGGGCCACGGCGGGGACTCGACGATCGGGGCCGAGCGGCCACACCTGGACGAGTGGCGCGAGCGTGGTTGGTGATGGCTAGCCTGACGCGGTGACGACCGCCGCCGACCGGGTGCCCGCGCCGCTCCTCGTCCTCGCCGGCATCGTCTCGGTCCAGTTCGGCGGCGCCCTCGCGCAGACCCTCGTCCCGGTCATCGGCGCCGGGGGCTCGGTCGTGATGCGGCTGCTCTTCGCGACCGTCCTCCTCCTCGCGTTCGTCCGACCGCGCTGGCGTGGCCACTCCCGCCGGGCCTGGGCCACCGTCGCGGCCTTCGGCGTCGCGCTCGGGATGATGAACTACACCTTCTACGGCTCGCTCGGGCACCTGCCGATCGGTGTCGCGGTGACCATCGAGTTCATCGGCCCGCTCTCGCTCGCCGCCGCCCTCTCCCGTCGGCTCGTCGACGGCCTCGCCGTGCTCGCCGCGGCCGGCGGGGTCGTCCTCATCTCGGAGGCCCTGGAGGTGCCGTTCGCGCAGCTCGAGTGGGTGGGCATCCTCCTCGCCCTGACCGCCGGCGGGTTCTGGGCCGCGTACATCGTCCTGTCCGGACGCACCGGCGCGGAGTTCCCGCGGCTCGAGGGGCTGGCCCTGGCGATGGTCGTCGCGACCGTGGTCACCCTGCCGCTCGGCGTCGCGAGCGTGCCGCAGTGGACCGGCGCCACCCTCGCCAAGGGCCTCGGCATCGCCGTGCTGTCCTCGGTGCTGCCGTACTCGCTCGAGCTGCTCGCGCTGCGCCGGCTGCGGGCCCAGGTGTTCGGCATCCTGCTCAGCCTCGAGCCGGCGGCCGCCGCCCTCGCCGGGCTCGTCGTCCTCGGCCAGCGGCTGGCACCCAGCCAGCTCGTCGGGATGGCCCTGGTCGTCGGGGCGTCCGCCCTCGTCCTGGGGCTCGGGGCCCGGAGGGAGCCGGCCGACCCGGCCGAGGCCGCCGCGACCTGAACCCGTTCAGTCCTGCACGAGCTCCGGGTTCCGCCGGGTGCGCCACAGGCTGGCCGCCGTCGTCACGCCGAGGATGACGACGATCGCCCCGAGCGACACCGAGATCGGGATGTCCCAGACCGGCACGCCCCGACCGCCGTTGAGGAACGGCAGCTCGTTCTCGTGGAGGGCGTGGAGCACGAGCTTGACGCCGATGAACGCGAGGAGCACCGCGAGCCCGTAGCTGAGGTACACGAGCTTCTTGAGCAACCCGCCGATGAGGAAGTACAGCTGGCGAAGACCCATGAGCGCGAACAGGTTCGCGACGAGGACGAGGTACGGCTCATCGGTCAGACCGTAGATGGCCGGGATCGAGTCGAGGGCGAAGAGCAGGTCGGTGGTGCCGAGCGCGAGGATGACGAAGAACAGCGGCGTGGCGAGCCGGGAGCCGCTCGAGCTCGTGAAGAGCTTCGTGCCGTCGTACTCCTCGGTGGCCGGGAAGCGCGCCGACATCATCCGCATGAACCGGTTCTGCTCGTACTCGTCGTCGTCGGTCTCGCCACCCTTGGCGAGGGTCCACGCGGTGTAGATGAGGAAGGCCCCGAAGACGTAGAAGATCCAGGAGAACGCGTTGATGGCCGCGGCGCCGACGGCGATGAAGAGTCCCCGGAGGATGATCGCGATGACGATCCCGATCATCAGCGCGAACTGCTGGTACCGCTCGGGCACCCGGAAGCTGGCCATGATGAGGATGAAGATGAAGAGGTTGTCGACCGAGAGCGAGTACTCGGTGAGCCAGCCGGCGAAGAACTCCCCCGCCAGCTGACCGCCGGCGAGGGCCCAGAGCCCGAGCCCGAACACGACGGCGGCACCGACGTAGACGACGAGGGCGGCCACGAGCTCGCGGGTGGAGGGCCGGTGCGGCCGCCGGGCGATGACGACGATGTCGAAGGCGAGCACCGCCGCCGCGACGCCGATCGTGGCCCACCAGGCCCAGGCGGCGAGGTCGAGGTCGGCGGAGGCCGCGGGCAGCAGTGTCGGCAGCACCGCGTCAGCCTAACGGTGGGCGGACAGCCGGGCGCTCGGTGTCCGCGCCCTCCTACGCTGGCGGCATGGCGAGCATGCTCGAGGACCTCTCCCTGCTCACCGGCCTGCACCGGCAGGTCGTCGAGGAGTCGGGACGGGCCGACCTGCTGGAGATCACCGACGCCCTGGAGCGCCGCTGCCGGGGCGAGGAGGAGGGCGACCCCGCGGCACTCGTCGCGGCGCTCGACCCCGAGACGACCTCACGCATCGCCCGGCTGCTCACGGTGCACCTGCACCTGACCAACCTCGCCGAGGAGCGGCAACGGGCCCGGTCGCTGCGTCGCGAGGACGGCGAGTACGGAGGCGGCGCCGACACCGGCGACATCGGCCCGGCGGTGGCGGCCGCCGGTCCCGACGCCCGTCGGCGGATCGAGCGGATGCGCATCCACCCCGTGTTCACCGCGCACCCGACCGAGGCGCGGCGGCGGGCCGTGGCGTCGGCGCTGCGTCGCATCGCCGACCACCTGGATGTGCACGACGACCCGGGGTCGGGACCGTCCGAGCGGGCCCGGGCCCGCCGGCGGATGCTCGAGGACATCGACATCCTCCAGCGGACCTCCACGCTGCGGATCACCCGCCCGACCCCGGCCGACGAGGTGAAGACCGTCCTCACCGTCTTCCGGCAGTCGCTCATCCACGCGGTGCCGCGCTTCCAGCGGGCGGTCGAGGCCGCGTTCGGGGGCGACCTGCGGCCGGAAGACGCACCGTTGCCGCCCATCGTGCGCTTCGGCTCGTGGGTCGGCGGCGACCGTGACGGCAACCCGTTCGTCACGGCGGAGGTGACCCGCGAGACGGTGCGGGCCCACGCCGACCAGGCGCTCGAGATCCTCCACGACGCCGTCGACCGCGTCGCCCGGATGATCACGGTGGACGAGGAGTCCACCCCGCCGACCGCGGCGCTGCGCGACGCCCTGGCCAACGACGCCGCGGCGTACCCGCGGCTGCTCGCCGAGGTGACGAAGGACTCCCCCAACGAGCCGCACCGGCAGAAGCTGCTCGTCGTCGCGGCCCGGCTCGCGGCGACCCGCGAGGAGCGGGCTGGCACCGCGTACTCCGGCCCGGAGGAGGCGCTCGCCGACCTCGCGCTGGTCCAGGAGTCGCTCATCGCGGCGGGTGACGCCCGCACCGCGCACGGCGAGCTCCAGGACGTCGTGTGGATGGTGCAGACGTTCGGCTTCCACCTCGCCGAGCTCGAGGTGCGCCAGCACTCCGCGGTGCACCGGGCCGCGCTGGTCGAGGTGCTCGGGCTGCTGCCGGAGGACGCGCGGCCCGGCTCGCCGGAGGAGGCCGCCGTCGACGCCGGGCTGCTCGACCGGCTGGCCGTCGAGGGCTGGCCCGAGCTCGTCGGCACCCCCGGGGAGCGGACGCGGGAGGTGCTCGACACCGTGCGGGTCATGGCGTGGCTGCAGCAGCGGTGGGGGCGGCGCAGCTGCGGGCGCTACATCGTCTCCTTCAGCCAGTCCGCGGCCGACCTCGTGGCGGTCCGCGCGCTGGCGCGGCTGGCCGTGGGGTCTCGACCGCTGGAGCTCGACGTGGTGCCGCTGTTCGAGACCGGCGCCGACCTCGACGCCGCCGACCGGACCCTCGAGGCGTGGGTCGGGCTGGGGTCCACCGCGGCCTGGCTGGAGCGGGTCGGGCACCGGGTCGAGGTGATGCTCGGGTACTCGGACTCGGCCAAGGACGTCGGGCCGGCCGCGGCGACGCTCGCGCTGCACCGGGCGCAGGTCGGGCTCGTCGCGTGGGCACGGCGGCACGGGGTCGAGCTGACGCTGTTCCACGGCCGGGGTGGGTCGCTCGGGCGTGGCGGTGGACCGCTGCACCGGGCCATCGCCGCACAGCCCACGGGGTCGGTCGACGGCCGGTTCAAGGTCACCGAGCAGGGCGAGGTGATCTTCGCGCGCTACGCCGACGTGCGGATCGCCGAGCAACACCTCGAGCGGGTGGCGTCGGCGGTGCTGCTCACCGACTCGCCGGCGCACGCGACCGCACGGGACTCGGCCCTCGGTCGGTTCGAGGCGATGGGAGCGCTTGTCTCGGACGCGTCGCGGCAGGCGTTCCGGGCGCTCGTCGAGCAGCCGGGTTTCGCCGACTTCTTCGCGATGTCGAGCCCGCTCGACCTGCTCGCCGACCTGCGGCTCGGGTCGCGTCCGTCGCGGCGGTCGGGGTCGGAGTCCGGGCGCAGCCTGGACGACCTGCGGGCCATCCCGTGGGTGTTCGCGTGGTCGATGACGCGGGTCAACCTGCCCGGCTGGTACGGGCTGGGCAGCGGTCTGGCAGCGCTGGACTCGCTCGACGAGGCGCGCGAGGCGTACCGCGAGTGGCCGGTGTTCGGGTCGCTCGTCGACGTGGCGGAGATGAGCCTGGCCAAGACCGAGGACGAGCTGGCGGCGGCGTTCCTGGCCCTCGGTGGGCGTCCGGAGCTGGCAGCCCGGGTGCTGGAGGAGCTGGCCCTGACCCGGCGGATGGTGCTGTCGCTGCTGGACCAGACCGAGATGCTCGAGCGAAAGCCGCACCTGCACACCGCGGTCGGGCTCCGGCGGCCGTTCGTCGACATGCTGAGCCACCTGTTGCTGCGGGGCCTGACGGAGCTGCGGGCGAGCGGCGAGGAGGACGGGTCCGAGTGGCAACGGCCGCTGCTGCTCACCGTCAACGGGCTCGCGGCGGGGCTGCAGAACACGGGGTGAGAGCTCGCTGATGGCTGGCGCAATGTCGTTGTGCGGCAGCCGGTTGCCTGTGGATGTCCGGGGTGGCCTGTCGGTGGTCCCCGGTAGACTCAGGGCATGGACAGGGGGCAGATCTCGAGCCGCATCGCGGCACTCCGAGAGGAGTGCGCGGCGCTGGGTCGTGAGCTGGCCGAGGGCTGTCTGGGGTTGGCTGCTGAGGATGCGTTCGCGGTGGCAGGTGAGGCGCAGCACCTGGCGAACGCGGCGGACGGTGTGGTGGCGGTGGCGGCGTCGTTGGGGGCTCGGGTGGAGGTGCGGCTGTCCGGGCCGGGTCCGGTGCAGCGGGTACACCCGGTCGGGTTCGTCGACCCGATGTCGGCCACGATGTTCTGCCTCGAGGCCGGCCTGACCGAGGGCGTGGCGGGTCGGAAGGTGGTGCTCGGGGCGGACCTGGGTGAACGCTTCCCGCAGGTGCGCATGTTGCTGGTCGAGGGCGCGGTGACGGCGGTGTCGGCGCAGAAGGTCGTCGACGCCTGCGCCGGCCTCGACGTTGCGGCGTGCCTGCGGGTGGATGCCGAGCTGGCCGGACGCTTGGGGTCGATGGATCCTGCCCGGGTGATGTCCGAGGCGCGGCGGGTCGCCGCCCGGGTGGCCGCCGACCAGGTCGCCGCCCACACCTTGAAGACCAAGCGTGGTCGCTGTGTGGAGGTCCGGGCCGGGGTCGACGGGTTGACCGACTGGTTCGGGTCGCTCCCGACGGCCACGTCGGCGGCGATGTGGTCGGCCGTGGAGGAGCTGGCCGGCGAGTACCGCGGTCTCGACACCGACCTGTCGGTTCCCGAGTCCCGCGCGGATGCGCTGGCCGACCTGGTGCTGCGCAACGTCACCGTCTCGGCGCAGGTGACGCTCGGGGTGCCGGTCGTCACCGACCAGTCCACTCCGGAACCCGTGACCGGGGAGCGGTTCCGGGTCGAGTGGGACGACGAGGACACCATCATCGACGCCGTCACCGGCGTCGAGACCCGGTACGGCGACCTCGACCCCGCCTCCCGCGAGGAGCTCTCCTGGCGGGAGGAGCCGCCCGAGCTGAGCGGCGACCTCACCTCCACCATGGCCCCGCTCGGTCCGGGATCCTGGGTCTCCGGAGCGCAGCTGCCCGGCGTCGGCTGGGTCGACGCGGCGACGATGGCCAACCTGCTCAAGACCCTCCCGCTGGAGGTGGCCCGGGCCGTCCTCGACGCCCCGACCGGCACCCTGGCCTCCCTGACCACCGCCGCCTACCGGCCCACTAAGGCCATCAGCGACTTCGTCAGGACCCGCGACGGCACCTGCCGGATGTGGGGCTGCACCCGACCCGCCGACCGCTGCGACCTCGACCACGCCAGGCCCTGGCCCAACGGCCAGACCACCCCCACCGAGCTCGAAGCCCTCTGCCGCCACCACCACCGGTTCAAGCAGACCGGCCGATGGCGACCCGTCCTGCAGCCCGACGGCACCGTCACCTGGCACGGCCCGAACGCCGCGACCCGCACCACCGAACCCCAGCACCGCCTGCCGGACTGGTCGCGGGCCGCGCGCGGAGCGCCATCGGCGTTCTTCCCAGCTTCGGGGTAGCCGTCGCCGCACGCCGAGTCAGGCGCCCCCCTCCCCTCAACGATCCGCTCTGCTCCCTTCGCGGGCTCAAGCGACGAGTTGGGTAGTGAACTCAAGTCAAAGGATGACCCTCGGCCGCCAATCGGATGTCCAGGGCCTTGTGCAACATTCGGTGGACGTGGAAATGCTCGGTTCGCAGGAGAGCCGCCTCGGAGTCCATCAACAGCCGGTCTTGCCCATAGAATGTCGGCGCCGCACTTGGGCGCTGCGCACATCCAATCACACCGAGGCGGTAGAGGGTGGAGGCGAGGGGCTGGTACATCGAGAACCAAGATGCATCGGGGCCGCTCTCCCACATAGTTGCGGTCATCGCGCTCATCCAGCGCACACCGGGAAACCCTGGGTCCGACAAAAGCAACATGCATTCATCCAGCCTGTCTTGGAACTCCCGCTTAGTCATGCGAGCAGGTGCACCGCGAAACTTCTCGAAAACGCGGTCAATACCTGGGTAGGTTGGCTTCCATTCATCTCGCAGGGCAAGGAGACGCTTACTCGAATATTCCCGCTCCGCCCCCTGAATGTCCTCCCAAGTCAATCGACTTTTTCCTACGCCTTTTAGAAGGCACTCGTTCAGGAAGGCGATGGCATCCCGGGGACGCAGAAGTGTCCGGTCCAGGACATAATCAACAGGGTTCCCGCGCGCCCGATTCGCGTGCGGCAACAGTGAAGAAACTGTGTCAACTTCCAGACCACCCCGGTGGCCGGAGATAGCGACTCTCGCATCGAGGAGTTCAATCAGGGACGCCCGGCTCCATTCCACTTGAAGTACCAGCGCTCGGAACTTCTCCTCTTGTCCACCCGTTCGGTCGCCGAAGTCAAGCTCCTGAAATATGTTCGTCCTAAGAGCCACCAAGACCTTCAAATTGCGAACGCGCTGCATATCCAACACGGTCCGGAATAGGCAACGGATTAAGTCGTTCGCCACCCTCTCATCCACCCAGTCCCTATCTAGGTCGTCAACGAGTACATAGGTGAAATGGACGTCGTCTAGGATTTCATCGTCCAAGATGGAGAACATCTTGTTCAGTTTTGCCAGCTGCGTCTCATTGACAATGCGCTGAAATCGGTCCGCCAACTCTCGGCGGGTTTCCACGCTCCCTTCCTTATCGGCGCGCCCGCCGACGTTCGCGCTCAGGGGCCCGGCGCCAGCCTTGACGAACGCACTCTCGCCAATTCTCTCCGTGAATTTGTCGGTTATTTGTCGAACTCTCTCGTCGGTATCGCACCAGAAACGCCCTTCAAATTCCTCCAGGTATTCTAGTGCGGCAGCCTTTGCGGGTTCGCGCACGAACTTTTCGCGCAACGTCGACATAAATCGCTGCTTTGCATCCGGGGAATTTACACCGTAGCGGTGTTTGAGCAGTTCCACGAGCAGTACGTGCTTCCAAAGCGCGATCCAGAACAAGTCCAACTTGACGTCTAACGAATCCAGATAGCGAATAACATCCAAGTCTGTGATATATGGTAGCGACAAGTCCTCAGGCGATATGCGGATCACATGTTCACTGTTGACCTCTTCCAAGTGTTGAAGTGTGGCCGATTTGCCCGCACCAGTTCTTCCAATGACAAAGCAGCGCATGTCCCGTTGGTCAGCAACAACTTCGTAAAGGGGCGTCTCAACGAAAGCCTCCTCCGCCAGCGGATCGGCCTCTGCCTGTTCGCCACCCAGCGTGAACCCGGTTCTAATCCTTGGTCGCTTGGCCAAAGGGACCACCTCCTCGCCACACCCTAGGGTCAGTGGAAGCACCGCGACAGGGGTCCACCTACAACTAGTTGGGTTGGCGGACCCAGTGCCTCCGCAGGTCCCCGATGCACGGGTCGGACGCGTCAGGCGGGGTGGTGGACTGCGTGGTGCAGGTGGACGACACCACTGTCGAACCGGTGGGTGTCGAGGAGCTCGAGGTCGAGCCGCACCCCCCGGGGCAGGGCCGGCTTCCCGCCGCCGACGACGACGGGGTACAGCAGCAGCACGCATTCGTCGACGAGCCCGTGGCGGAAGGCCTCGGCGGCGATGAGCGCACCGCCGATGCTCAGGTCCGCGTCGGTGGACTCCTTGAGCCGCCGGACCTCCTCGGGGTCGAACCGCCGCTGGATCCGGGTGCGGGCCGTGGAGACCTCGGTGAGCGTGGTCGAGTAGACGACCTTGTCGGTGTCCCGCCAGATGTCGGCGTACTCCCGCACGACCGGCGGTTCGTCGGCCAGCCAGTCGTCGTCCTCCCAGACGCGCATCGTCTCGTACATGCGTCGCCCGTAGAGCGACGTCCCGACGCGGCGCTCGTGCTCGTTCCAGAACGCGTGCACTGACTCGTCCGGCTGGGACCAGTCGAACGCACCGGACTCGTCCTCGAGGAAGCCGTCGAGCGAGACGTTCGCGGCGTAGACCAACCGACCCATGGGTTCCTCCTGGTGAGCAGCCGCCCTACGGCCGGCGGGACTTCGGCAGCTTGGCGACGACGAGGTCGTAGGAGGTGTCGACCGCCTCGACGAGGACGGACTCCGGGATCGCGCCGCCGACGACGAGGGTGTTCCAGCCGTTGCGGCCGATGTAGGGCATCACCGAGGCGTCGTCCGGGTACTCGGCGAGCCACTCGTCGGCCTCGGCCCGGGTGCCGCACTTGACGCCGAGAGAGCCCGTCCCGAGGAAGGCGAAGATCTTGTCGGCGACCTTCGCGACGTGGTCGCCGTCCCACGGCTGGTCGGCCCAGGCGCCGGGCTTGTCGAGGGCGTGCGCCGCGAGGCGCTCCGCCACCGAACCGCCGGAACCGGAGCCGGGGCTCACCGCGCGTCCCCGTTCACCGGGTGGCCTCGCTCATCTGGCGCAGCTCCTTCTTGAGGTCGCCGATCTCGTCACGGAGCCGGGCCGCGAGCTCGAAGTGCAGGTCCCCGGCGGCTTGGTGCATCTGCGTCGAGAGCTCCTGGATGAGGTTGGCGAGCTCGCTCGCCGGCAGGTTCTCACCACGCCGGGTGCCCATCGCCGCGTCCGCGTCGGCCGCGACCGTGCCGCGGCCACCCCGGCCGCCGTCGGCCTTGCCGCGCGAGCGTGCGCGCCCGGAGCCGAGCAGCGACTCTGTGTCGGCGTCCTCGCGCTGGAGCATGTCGGTGATGTCGGCGATCCGCTTGCGCAGGGGCTGCGGGTCGACGCCGTGCTCCCGGTTGTACGCGATCTGCTTGTCCCGGCGCCGCTGGGTCTCCTCGATCGCCTGCGCCATCGACGGGGTGATCTTGTCGGCGTACATGTGCACCTGGCCGGAGACGTTGCGCGCCGCACGGCCGATGGTCTGGATCAGGCTGCGCCCGGAGCGGAGGAAGCCCTCCTTGTCGGCGTCGAGGATGGCGACGAGCGAGACCTCGGGCAGGTCGAGGCCCTCGCGGAGCAGGTTGATGCCGACGAGGACGTCGTACTCGCCCAGCCGCAGCTCGCGCAGCAGCTCGACGCGGCGCAGGGTGTCGATGTCGGAGTGCAGGTAGCGGACCCGCACGCCCTTGTCGAGGAGGTAGTCGGTGAGGTCCTCGGCCATCTTCTTCGTCAGCGTCGTGACGAGGACGCGCTCGTTGCGCTCGGTGCGGACGTTGATCTCGTGGAGGAGGTCGTCGATCTGCCCCTTGGTCGGCTTCATGACGACCTCGGGGTCGACGAGGCCGGTGGGCCGGATGACCTGCTCGACGAAGCCGTCGCTCTTGGCCAGCTCGTAGTCGCCGGGCGTCGCCGAGAGGTAGACGGTCTGGCCGATCCGCTCGAGGAACTCCTCCCACTTGAGCGGCCGGTTGTCCATCGCCGACGGCAGCCGGAACCCGTGCTCGACGAGCGTGCGTTTGCGCGACATGTCGCCCTCGTACATCGCACCGATCTGCGGCACCGTCTGGTGCGACTCGTCGATGACGAGCAGGAAGTCGTCGGGGAAGTAGTCGAGGAGGCAGTTCGGGGCCGAACCGGGCGAGCGACCGTCGATGTGCATCGAGTAGTTCTCGATGCCCGAGCACGACCCGACCTGGCGCATCATCTCGATGTCGTAGGTCGTGCGCATCCGCAGGCGCTGCGCCTCGAGCAGCTTGCCCTGCCGCTCGAACAGGGCGAGCTGCTCCTCGAGCTCGTGCTCGATGCCGGCGATGGCCCGCTCCATCCGCGCCGGGCCGGCGACGTAGTGCGTGGCCGGGAAGACGTACATCTCGTCCTCCTCGCGGACCACCTCGCCGGTGACCGGGTGCAGCGTGTAGAGCCGCTCGACCTCGTCGCCGAAGAACTCGATGCGCAGCGCGTGCTCCTCGTAGACCGGGATGATCTCGACCGTGTCTCCGCGGACGCGGAAGGTGCCGCGGGTGAACGCGAGGTCGTTGCGGGTGTACTGCATCTGGACGAACTTGCGCAGCAGGTCGTCGCGGTTGACCTCGTCGCCGACGCGGAGCGGCACCATGCGGTCGACGTACTCCTGCGGGGTGCCGAGGCCGTAGATGCACGACACGGAGGCGACGACGATGACGTCGCGCCGGGTGAGCAGGCTGTTGGTCGCGCTGTGCCGCAGCCGCTCGACCTCGTCGTTGATCGACGAGTCCTTCTCGATGTAAGTGTCCGTCTGCGGGACGTAGGCCTCGGGCTGGTAGTAGTCGTAGTAGCTGACGAAGTACTCGACCGCGTTGTTGGGGAGGAGCTCGCGGAACTCGTTGGCCAGCTGCGCGGCGAGCGTCTTGTTCGGGGCCATGACGAGCGTGGGGCGCTGCACCTGCTCGACGAGCCAGGCCGTCGTGGCCGACTTGCCGGTGCCGGTGGCGCCGAGGAGGACGACGTCCTGCTCGCCGGCCTTGACCCGCCGCGCGAGCTCCTCGATGGCCTTCGGCTGGTCGCCGGCCGGGGAGAACTCGGAGACGACCTCGAACGGCGCGACGCGGCGCTGGAGCTCGGTGGTGGGGCGCATGTCACTACGGTATGCCGCGGCACCGACACCGGGCCCCGCCGAGGTCCGGTCGAGGCGCTGGCGGCCACCACCCGCCCCGACGTCTCCCCCGGCTCCCGGCCACCTCACAGCAGACTCGCAGGCCGCTCGCGGGGCGCGTCGAGCAACGGGGAGTCACATCGGACCCGTGGCACTGCCCGTCGCGTCGCTCCGGATCGGAGCAGCCCTCTCCCTCGTGGTCCTCCTCACGGCGTGCACCGGCTCCGCCCCGACCATCCCGGTCAGCGGTTCCGCCACGATGGGGACCCGTGTCGGCGCCGTCGAGCCGGTGGCGCCACGAGACCTCGGGTTCGCACCGACCCTGCCCGGCGTCGTCACCCCCCGGTGCGTCAACGCACCCGCCGGGTGGCTCGCCGCCGAGCAGTCCCGTCGCGCGGGCGTCGCCGACCTGCCCGACACCGTGAGGGCCGTCCGAGCCAGCCGCCTCGCCGGGGTCCAGGGGTACCTGGACCGAGGCTACGCCGCCTGTGGCGAGCGCATCGGCCTACACCTGTCCGCGCCGCACCCGACCTCCGTGGTCGTCGAGGCCCTGCGGGTCGGCTCCTACGGCGGTCACTCGCTGCGACTCGTCTGGCGCTCACCCCGGCTCCTGGTGCGCCAGCAGCCCAGGCTGCCCGCCACCCCCCATGCGACCGTCGACAACGCCTGGCCGGTCGCCGTCGACCTGCGCCCGACCGGCGCGTGGGCTCCCGGTCTCTACCTCCTCGAGCTCCACCCACAGGTCGGGGTCCGCGGGTTGCGGCTCCCGACGACCTACCAATCGCTCGTCGTCCTCTCGAGCGGCACGCCGGCGACCTACCTCGCCGTCGAGTCGGACCTGACCCAGCTCGCCTACGACGACGCCGGCGGCTCGAGTCTCTACCTCGGCCCGGGGCTGACCGGCCGCCAGCAGGTCGCCTCCCGGCGGTGGTTCGCCTCCCCGCACCGTGGGCTCGCCGGGGCCGGTGTCACCCAGCTGCTCGCGCGGGACGTGCCGCTCGCGGTCGTGCTCGGGCACCTCGGGGTCACCGCCGACTGGACGACCGACACCTCGCTCGATGCCGACCCGGCCCAGCTCCGCGGACGAGTCACGGTCCTCCTGCCGGGGCACAGCGAGTACTGGACGCGACGGGCCTACGACGCGCTGCGCGCGGCCGTGCGGAGCGGCACCAACCTGGCCAACCTCGGGGGCAACGAGATCTACTGGCAGGCCCGGGTGCTCCGGGACGCCGCCGGGGCGGTCTCCGAGATGGTCGTCTACCGCGAGGCGGCCCTGGACCCGGTCCGCGACCGAGCCAGCACCACGTCCGAGTGGCGGGACGCGCCCCTGCTGCGCGACCCCGCCGACCTCACCGGCCTCGGCAAGGGCGGGGTCGGCATCACCGGCTCCGGTGTCGTCGTCGGAGCAGGGACGGCGGTGCTGGCGGGGACCGGTCTCCACCAGGGCCAGGTGCTCGCGTCGGTCTACGGCAACGAGGGCGACACCCTGTCCGACGCCCACGTGCCGCGCGACGACGTCGTCCTCCTGCGCTCCGACGCGCGCACCCGATCAGGGTCCGTGGCCCCCCTCGCGACGGTGGTCCACCGGGACGTCGGAGGGGCGGGCGTCTTCGACGCCGGGACCACGGAGTGGTTGTGCGCCATCACCGGGTCGTGCAGCGACGGGGCGCGCACGCCGGCCGTGCGCCGCGCCCTCGACACGATCACGGCGAACGTGCTGCACGCGCTCGACCACCTGCGCGCGGGGTCGGCGTTGGTGGCCTGAGCGGGGCCCGGTCCGGGACGATCTCGCGGCCCGGCCCACCGGGTGGTCGACGGCCTGGCGGACGGCCTCGGGCACCGTCGCGAGGAGCCGGGCCTCGGCGCCGGGGCCGTCACCACCAACCCTGCCGCCGGGCCCAGCGCAGGAGGACCATCGTCCCCGTCGAGCAGGGTCGACCAGGCGGTCGACGGGGTGCACGGTGACCGCGCCGTCCGGCCCGATGCCCCGCACCGAGGTCATGCCGTGACTCTAGCCACCACCGCCGGACCGGGGCGTGGGAGCGCGCCATCCGGTGCGCCCGGCCCAGTCGCGCGCGCGGCCCCACGCGTCGTCGAACCAGGGCTCCTTGGCGTCGGCGTACTCCTCGGTCGAGGCGAGCCGGGCCGCGAGCTCGGCCTTGAGGGCCGCGTACCCGTCCCGCTCCTCGGCCCTCTCGCGAAGCCAGTCGCGGAACAGCAGGGCGAACTCCCATCCGGGAGAACCCACCTCGCGGACGTGGACGTGAGCCACCCGGCCGGGGTCGGCGCTGCCGTGGAACCGCTTGGGCCACGGGGAGCCGTCCTTGCCGTGGTCCTCGGTGACCCCGTCGACCCGCGGGAACCCCGCCCGGGCCAGTACCTCGACGACGCGCGGGTCGTCGGCCTCGGCCAAGGAACGCACCCCGACCTGGAGGTCGACGACGTCCTTCGCGGGGAGGCCGGGCACCGAGGTCGAGCCCACGTGGTCGAAGGTCACCGCGGTCTCGCCGAGGGCGTGGCGCAGGCGGGCGAGCAGGCGGTCGGCCTGCGCCGGCCACGTGGGGTCGGGTGGGCTCAGGACCAGGGCCGGGAGCCGGCTGCGGGTCCCGGTGCGCAGGTTGGCCTCGAAGGGCTCGAGCCGCTCGTGCCAGAGCCGCCGCACCGCCGTGGCGAGCGCCTCGCGCGTGCCCTCGTTGCCGAGCCAGACGTCGGCGGCGGCGCGGCGGTCGGCGTCGTCGGCCTGGGCGGCGATCCGGGCCCGCGCGTCGTCCTCGCCCATCCCGCGGTCGTGGACCAGCCGCTCGAGGCGAACCTCCTCGGGGGCACCGACGACGAGGACGAGGTGGTACTCCCCCGTCATCCCCTTCTCGACGAGGAGCGGCATGTCGTGGACGACGACGGCCTCCTCCGGGGCGGCCGCGACGAGCTCGGCGGTGCGCTCCCAGATCGCGGGGTGGGTGATCGCCTCGAGGTCGCGCAGCGCGGCGGGGTCGGCGAACACGACCCGTCCGAGGGCCGCCCGGTCGAGGGCACCGTCATCCCCGACGAGGTCGGCCCCGAACCTCTCGGCGATGGCGGCCAGCGCCGGACGACCCGGCTGGACGACCTCCCGCGCCACGGCGTCGGCGTCGACGACGACGGCACCGAGGTCGGCCAGCGTCGCTGCCGCGGTGGACTTCCCGGACCCGATGCCCCCCGTGAGGCCGACGCGCAGCATGCCGCCGACCCTACTGAGCCGGCCGGCGGCTCACCCGTCGGCCAGGCGGGCGGGAAAGCCACCGGTGGCGACCGGGGACCAGCGGGTCGGGGTGATCCGCAGCAGCGACTTGCCCTGGTCGACCATGGCCTGCCGGTACTCGTCCCAGTCGGGGTGCTCGCCGGAGATGTTCCGGAAGTACTCGACGAACGGCTCGACGTCGTCGACCGCGTCGACCACGTCGGCCTCGCCGTCGACCTGCACCCAGGCGCCGCCGAAGTCGTCGGAGAGCACGAGGACGCTGCAGTGCGGGTCACGGCGGGCGTTGCGGACCTTGGCGCGCTCCGGGTAGCTGGTGACGACGATCCGCCCGGAGTCGTCGACGCCCCCGGTGACCGGCGAGGCCTGCGGACGGCCGTCCGAACCGCGCGTCGTGAGCAGCACCATGTGGTGGCGGGGGCGGACGAACTCGAGGAGCCCCTCGAGGTCGACGGTCGTGGTCGTGGCGATCGTTCGGGCCATGCCCTCACCCTTCCACGAGCGGCACGCCGAGCGGGGCCCAGGCGACGTAGTCGGTCCGGCCCATCGGACGGTCGAGCAGCTGCCCGCTCCCGTCCGGCACCGGGATGTCCTGCCCGTCGAGGACGAGGCGCACCGAGGCCGCGCTCGTGTGGGTCGTCACCGTCCACACGATCTGCGCCATGGCCCCGACCTGGTCGTGCAGCGGCAGGCGGTCGAAGCCCTTGGGCATCGTCACGCGGGCCACGGACCCCTCGACCGACCCGGTCGGGGGCGACGCGGCGGCCGGCAGCGCGGTCCGCAACCCCTGGTCGGCCTCGGCGCTCGACAGCGGCTGGGACAGCGCGACGAGCGAGGCCTGGATCCCGACGGCGGAGCGCACCGGCCGGGTGACCCGCACGAGGTGGTCCCCGCGCAGGAGGAAGACGTCGACCGTGATGACCCGCAGGTCGGGGCGCGCGGTCGGCGCCCCGCCGCCACCGGCGTCCGCCCCGACGACGACCGGGTGCGCCTCGGGGCCCAGCCCGCAGCCCGCCAGCACGAGGAGCCCCACGAGGGCCGGGAGGACGGCCGCCAGGGGACGGCCGCGGGGCTCAGCGGACCGGCGCGAACGGGAGCTCGACGACAAAGCGGGCACCTCCTCCCGGGCGCGGGCCGACGGTGACCGTGCCGCCGTGGAGGGCGACGTGCCGCTGGACGATGGCCAGCCCGAGGCCGACGCCGGTGGAGGTCGTGCCCTGACCACGGGCGAACCGGTCGAAGATCCGGCGGGCCTGCTCCTCGGGCACCCCGGGCCCGGCGTCCTCGACGACGACCCGCAGCACGTCGCCGTCGCGCTCCACCCGGACCCCGGTGCAGCCGCCGCCGTGGCCCTCGGCGTTGCGCACGAGGTTCGCGACGACCCGCTCGAGCCGCCGCTTGTCGACCTCGAGGACGGCCTCCGCGGCCCCCGGGTCGACCTCGGTCACCGCCCGGCCGGCCTCGCCGTCGGCGGCGCGGCGCACGAGGTCGGCGAGCCGCACCGGCTCGAGGACTAGCTGGTCGCCGGCCTCGTGGCGGGCGATCTCGAGCAGGTCGGTCACGAGGTGGCGGAAGCGGGTCAGCTCCTCGGCGAGGAGCGCGACCGGCTCGCGCAGGTCCTCCGGGAGCCGGTCCTCGCGGTGGAGGATGACCTGCATCGAGTTGAGCATCGTCGTCAGCGGCGTGCGCAGCTCGTGGCTGACGTCGGTGGCGAAGCGCGCGTCGGCCACGACCCGCCGGTCGAGGTCGGCGGCGGTGCGGTTGAAGGAGTCGGTGAGGGGGGCGAGGTCGGGGTCGTCCTCGTCGTCCAGCCGCACCCCGAGCCGTCCGGAGGCCACCGCCGCCGCCGCCGTGTTGAGCCGCTCGAGCGGGCGGAGGGCCACCCGCCCGGCCACCCGGCCGAGCGCCACACCAAGCAGCACGGTGACGACCGTGGCCGCGGCGAGCCCGGCCGAGAGCGCCCGCGCCGCCTGCGACGTCCCGGACATCGGGTAGACCTCGAAGAAGGAGGCGTCGCGTCCCGGGACCGGCATCCCGACGACGAGGTAGAGGGTGTCCCCCACCTCGACCCGCTGGGTCGCGACCTGCTGCTCGAGCACCGCCCGGCGCAGCTCGCCGGGCAGGACCGTCGGCCCGAGCGTGGGCGCCGAGGCGTACCAGCGGTCGGCGACGAGGGCGAGGGCGGCCACGGCCTGCGTGCGCGGCAGGTCCTCGAGCGAGACGGCGGCGGCGTTCCCCTGGGCGGCCATCCGTGCCTCGAGCTGGCCCGCGTCGACCGAGGTCGCCGCGAGGGCGGTCGCCCGGGCCTCCCGGACCACCGCCTGGGTGACCAGCACCCAGGCCAGCGAGGCGAGGACGAGCGAGAGGAGGAGCGAGACGAGGGCGAAGCCGACGGTGACCCGTCGCCGCATCCCCCACCGGCCGACCCACCGGGTCGACCGGGCGAGGAGCGCGCGCAGCACTAGCCGGCCAGCCGGTAGCCGAGGCCGCGGACCGTGACGACGTGCCGCGGGCTCGACGGGTCGCGCTCGACCTTCGTGCGCAGCCGGCGCACGTGCACGTCGACGATGCGGGAGTCGCCGAAGTAGCCGTAGCCCCAGACCCGCTCGAGGAGCTCCTCCCGCGAGCAGATCTTCCCCTCGGCCAGCGCGAGCTCGACGAGCAGCCGGAACTCGGTGCGGGTCAACGAGACCGGCTGGTCCCCGAGCGTGACGATGCCGTCGTCGAGACCGATCGCGAGGTCCCCCGCCTGGACCCGGCGCGGATGGGTGTCGGCGGCCGGCTCGACCCGGCGCAGCAGCGCCCGGATGCGCGCGGACAGCTCCTTGGCGACCAGCGGCTTGGTGACGTAGTCGTCCGCCCCCGCCTCGAGCCCGGCGACGACGTCGTGGCTGTCGGTCCGCGCGGTGACCATGATGACCGGCACCCGGCTGTCGTGGCGGATCCGCCGGCACACCGAGAAGCCGTCGAGCCCCGGCAGGTTGAGGTCGAGGAGCACGACGTCGGGGTCGTCGCGGTGCATCGCCTCGAGGCCCTGCTCGCCGTCGGCGGCCTCGGTCACCTCGTACCCCTCGTCCTGGAGGGCGAGGCGCAGCGTCCGGCGCACCCGGGCGTCGTCCTCGATGAGCAGCACACGCTTGGCCACCGGCGCATCATGCCACCGGCACGGGGTGCGC